>NZ_CP009283.1:2677500-2987500 GCF_000758625.1 Paenibacillus sp. FSL R7-0273 | reverse complement strand
GGAACAGCTGAAGCGTCTGCTCTATCTCCTCGGCTGCTTCTTCCTCTGCTATCACTAAAAGGTCCAGCTCAGCTTCGGCTAATTCTTCAGCCTGGTCCTCTTCACCTTGGATATCAAAACTCTGTAGTCCCTTTTCATCCAGCCGGTACACCCGGTTAGTTATACTGAGCGCAGTCTCCATGTTACCGGTCAGAATAAGTACCGCTTTCCCGCTGTCGCACAGCTGCTGCACAAGCCGCCTGAACACAAGCTTTGTTTCGTTATCGACATTCTGGTCCGGCTCCTCACAGACGAGCAGCTGCGGGTCCTGGATAATCAGCCGGGCATACTGCACACGTTTCCGCTCAGAGTGGCTCAGGGCGGATAAACGCACACCTGCTTTGGCATCAAGCCTGACCATCCGCATTACCTCCTCGACCGGACGGCCGTAGCCATACAGCTTGCTGTAAAAGCGCAGGTTCTCTTTTACCGTTAATCTGGTGTATTCCCCCTGCTCCAGCAGCAAAAAACCAGTCTCAGGCACCGCCTGCCGGATATGTCCGGTATATGTATGGCCGTTAATTCTGATTTCCCCTTCAGCCACAGGCAATTTGCCTGTAAGAATGCCGAGGAGCACAGCCCGTGCGTTCATTCCCGTATGCAGCGCAACCGCTTCCTGCCGGGAAACCTCCATTGTAAATGCGGGAAATACAACAGAGTGTTCCGTATAGCTTTCCAATTGTCTTATTGACAGCACAGTCACTTCATCACCTGACCCGTTTGTTTTTAGTTCTGCTTCTATTTCTCTCTTTATAATAAATCTATTCTATTATAGCAGCTTCTGTTCACCAGTTTTTCAAAAAGAGAATTGTTAAAAGAGGATTGATTTCCGGGACATTATATTTTACAATGAACTCATAAACGCGCGTTTACAAGCAAAAAGGGGGCAATATGCGCAGCGAAGATATAGCGAGGCTCGCAGGGGTGTCCCGAAGCACGGTGTCCCGCGTGATCAACAATTATTCCAATGTCCCTGAAGAGACGCGGGCCAAGGTACTGAAGGTTATTGAGCAGCATCAGTATGAGCCCAACAGCTTTGCCCGGGCTCTGGCCGGCAAGAAGACCGATACGATCGGGCTTTTTGCCATCAGCATGAACGAGAAGGAGAACACGACCCGGATCTACCAGAATAACTACTTTGCACCGTTCGTCGATGCCGTAGTCGACACGGCGAATGCCAGAGGCTGTTATGTGCTGATCCACACCGTCTACTCCCCCGATGATTTCCTGAAGGTCAAGCAGGCATTCCTGCAGAAACGGATTGACGGCGGTATCATCGTCGGCACCCAGAAGGATATTGATATTGTGCGGGAAATGGTGGGGCTGGACTCCCCGCTTGTGCTGATCGATTATGATATTTCAGAGATCATGGCAGAGCATCTGGACCGCAATCATCTGGCTATTGTTAACTCCAAGGATTATGAGGGCACGGTCGAAGCCATTGAGCATCTGATCGGACTTGGCCACAAGGAAATCGGCATGATCTGCGGACGGATGAACACTTACTCCGGCAGGGAACGCTACATGGCCTATGCGGATACGCTGAAGCGCCACGGGCTCATTCCCAATGAACAGTTTGTCCTGCAGGGCGATTTTTTGAAGGAAAAGGCTTATGAAGAGGTTAAACAGCTGATTGCTTCGGGTAATACGCTGCCGACCGCTTTCTTCTCCTCCAATGACGATATGGCGATTTCGGCCATGGAAGCGCTCGCCGAGCACGGCATCTCCGTGCCTGAGGACATCTCGATTGCCGGATTTGATGATGTGCAGCTTGCTGCCCGCATTCATCCCAAGCTGACCTCTGTGCGCCTGCCGATTTATGAAATGTCCAAGGCTGCCGTCGAGAAGGTCATCGAGCTCTGCGATTCACAGCAGCCAACCTTCAGCACCATCAGCTTTCCGGCCCGGCTGGTCGAAAGAGATTCCTGTCAGCCGCCGAAGGCAACCTAATCAGCAAGCAGAGACGGCTTCGCCTTCCAAAACAGGAGGGGTTCCGTCTCTGCGAGAACTATACTTCAAGAGAAACTCCCTTTGCCCCGAGGGAATTTTTTCTGACTCCCGTAAACGCGCGTTCACAATCGAAAGGAGACTCTCCTAAATGAAATTCGGAACTTTTGACGACACTCGCAAAGAGTACGTAATCAACACCCCAAAAACACCTTATCCATGGATCAACTACCTCGGTAACGAGCAATTTTTCGGTCTTATTTCCAATACTGCCGGCGGTTACACCTTCTACCGTGATGCACGCATGAGAAGACTTACCCGTTACCGGTATAACAATATTCCGCTGGACAACGGCGGCCGCTACTACTACCTGCATGATGATGGTGATTTCTGGACTCCGGGCTGGATGCCGGTTAAGCGTGACCTCGATTTCTACGAGTGCCGCCACGGTCTTGGCTACACTTCCATTACTGGTGAGCGCAACGGTATCTCCGTTAACCAGCTTGCTTTTGTACCGATGGGCCACAATGCCGAAGTACACCGCCTCATCGTTAAGAACACTGGCGACGTGAAGAAAACAGTTAAGCTGTTCTCCTTTGCCGAGTTCTGTCTGTGGAATGCCCATGATGATATGACCAACTTCCAGCGCAACCTGAGCATTGGTGAGGTTGAAGTCAAGGATTCCGTTATCTATCACAAAACCGAATACCGTGAGCGCAGAGACCACTACGCTTTCTATTCTGTAAATAAACCGCTGGCCGGCTTCGACACTGACCGTGAATCCTTCCTCGGCATGTTCAACGGACTGGACAACCCTGAGGTGGTCGCTTCCGGACAGGCTAACAATTCCGTAGCCTCCGGCTGGTCGCCAATCGGCTCCCACGCTCTGGATATTACGCTCGAACCGGGTGAACAGCAGTCCTTCATCTTCGTTCTCGGCTACATCGAGAATCCAGAAGATGAGAAATGGGAAGCACTGAATGTCATCAACAAAAAACCGGCACAGGCTGTTATCGACCAGTTCGCCACAGACGAGCAGGTTGACGCTGCACTTGCTGTTCTGGCTGCACACTGGGATAACCTGCTGTCCAAATACCAGATCCAGAGCGGTGACGACAAGCTGAACCGGATGGTTAACATCTGGAATCCGTACCAGTGTATGGTTACGTTCAACATGTCCCGTTCCGCTTCCTACTTTGAATCCGGGATCGGCCGCGGTATGGGCTTCCGCGATTCCAACCAGGATCTGCTCGGCTTCGTACACCAGATTCCTGAGCGTGCCAGAGAACGTATTCTCGACATCGCTGCTACCCAGTTCCCTGACGGCAGCGCATATCACCAGTACCAGCCGCTTACCAAAAAGGGCAACAACGAAGTCGGCTCCGGCTTCAATGATGATCCGCTCTGGCTGATCTCGGGAACTGCTGCCTATATTAAGGAAACCGGCGATTATTCGATTCTTGATGAGCAGGTTCCATTTGACAGCAATCCGGACCATACTGCTACCCTGTTTGAGCACTTGAAGCTGTCCTTTGAGCATGTTACCAACAATCTCGGACCACACGGCCTGCCGCTGATCGGCCGCGCGGACTGGAATGACTGCCTCAACCTGAACTGCTTCTCCACCGTTCCTGGCGAATCATTCCAGACTACCGAGAACATCGCAGGCGGTACAGCGGAATCCGTATTTATCGCTGGTTTGTTCGTCTTCGTTGGACCGGACTATGCAGAAATCTGCCGCATGCGCGGACTTGACGATGTAGCTGCAGATGCTGTTGCCAAGATCGAAAACATGCGTGAAATCACGCTGACTCACGGCTTCGACGGAGACTGGTTCCTGCGTGCTTACGACCACTACGGCGATAAGATCGGCAGCAACGAAAATGAAGAAGGCAAAATCTTCATCGAGCCGCAGGGTATCTGCGTTATGGCCGGCATCGGTGTTGAAGGCGGCCAGGCAGCCAAGGCTCTGACATCTGTAGAAGAGCACCTGGATACTGAATACGGTATCGTATTGCAGCAGCCAGCGTACTCCAAGTACTATCTGAACCTTGGTGAAATTTCCACGTACCCTCCGGGCTACAAGGAAAATGCGGGTATTTTCTGCCACAACAACCCGTGGATCATGATCGCCGAAACCGTGCTTGGACACGGGGACAGAGCGTTCGAAATTTACAAAAAAAATCGCTCCGGCCTACCTGGAGGACATCAGCGAAGTACACCGTATGGAGCCTTATGTGTACTCCCAGATGATCGCCGGTAAAGACGCTGTGCGTCACGGTGAAGCGAAGAACTCCTGGCTGACAGGTACAGCTGCATGGAACTATGTAGCGATTACCCAGTCGATTCTCGGTATTCAGGCTGACTTTGCCGGTCTGAAGGTTGATCCTTGTATCCCTTCCGAGTGGGACGGCTTCGAAATCACCCGCGTCTTCCGCGGGGACACTTATGTCATCACCATCAAGAACCCGAACCATGTGTCCAAGGGCGTTGCCAGCCTGACTCTCGACGGTGCTGCTGTTGAAGGCAACATCATTACCCCGGTCGGCGACGGCGCTGTACACAAAGTTGTAGTTGAGCTTGGCTAATTAGCTGCTGAGGCCGCTTAGGCGGACGTAGGCTTTTGGATGTAAAAGAACCCGGTTATCCGCTGATGCGGAGTAACCGGGTTCTTTATGTGTAGGGCTGCCGGGTTCAGAATGGCTGGGAGTTTAATGTTGCCGGGAGTAACGTCGGGTAAGCCGGTTTAACTGCAGTTTATGCAACTAAATCCGGTAAATAGCTACCTTTGTGCGCTTTAAGTGTATTCCGTGCAATTAAAACAGGCCGGATAGCCTAATTCAGAGATTTTCAGTACGTTTAAGTGTACAAAGTGCAGCTAAACACCTTAGTCATGATAGCTGATAGCCGCTTCACAAGCGTTCGCTCCCCGTCATATCAGTCTATAGTAACCAGTCCCCACTTGCCTTCCTTGCTCTGCATGAACCAGTAATTCGGGCTGTCCGCCCTCTCTTCACCGTCTGCGGTAAGCCAGTTGTAATTCACGTTCATTACTACTCTTCCATCCGGCTGGCTGAAGATATAATCCACTCCGGTGAAAATAATACCGCCTCCGGACTTGAAGCCATACTCATTGGCCTTGGCCAGCTCCGGCGTTGTAAACGCACGGTTGAACTGCTCCAGGTCCTCATTGACAATCCCCTCAAGCGCCTCTTTCAGGCTCGCTTTAATCTCATCATTTACGACAGGATCAGATATGTCGTCAATATCAAAGGCAATCTCTCGCTTATATTCTTCAGCTTCAGCCGCTGCCTGAGGCGCAGCAGTCACCTGGATGGCAGCCTCCGGCTGCGCCGTTGCTTCAGCAGCCTGTCCGCCTGCACCGCCCGGCTGACCGTTGTCTCCGCAGCCTGCCAGCAGCAGCATTCCCATCATTCCCAGCATAGAAAAACGTCTCATAAGTTATCCTCCTTATTCCCGGATACTTATGAGACGCCAATGCCGCTCTAAAAGTTGCTGCCCGCAGCCGACGCTGAGGGGCCATCTTATTTCATTAGACAGGCAGCATCAGGACATAGCTTCCAGTCATTAATCCCGGACCCACACCTTCATCTCACCGCTGCCGCGGTTGCCCCACATGTAATACGGGATCGCCGTAACCTCGACAGGCTTAACGCCGGCCTTCGTGCTGCCGTACAAACCGCCGTTCCAGCCTGCCTCATCTACACGGAAACCATCTGTCTTCACGACAACAGCTCCGCCGAGCAGCGACTTATCAAAGCTTTCGGTAAACGCTCCTGCGTCATCCAGGGAAATGGAGCTGAGTGTTGCTCCGTTATCCGCCTCCTCCAGACAGTAGACCAGCGGCCCCCGCTGAATGGCTGTCTGTCCGGCATCGGCACGCAGCTGCGGATGGGCGTAGACACGGCCTGCTGTCATAGGGAGGCTAAGCTCAATGACATCCCCGGCGTTCCAGGTGCGGCGGATAACGGCATAACCTTGCTCAAGAACAGAAGCAATATCCACAGCTTCTCCGTTGACCGTAAGCACCGCCCCCGTGCTCCAGACAGGAATCCGCACCGCAAGGCCAAATTCAGCAGCCGCAGCCGGCACAACCTTAAACTGCACCTTGCCCTCCCACGGGTAATTGTTCTGCTGGCTGACGGTAACCTCCTGTCCGCCAAGTGTAAAGACAGATTCACTGCCAATATACAGATTCGTATACAGGGTATCTCCATGCACCGTATAGATATACTGGTTCAGGGAAGTGAGCAGACGCGCCACGTTCGGAGGGCAGCAGGCGCAGCCGAACCACCCCTGGCGCTCTGCTTTTACATGATGCTTGCCCGGATTGCAGGAGCAGGCCTGCGGCCATACCTCCAGGGGGTTAACATAGAAGTAATGCTTGCCGTCCTGGGCCATAGAGCCAAGTACATTGTTATACAGCGCCCGTTCCATCACATCCGCATATTTGGCATCAGGAGTAAGCTCCAGCATCCGCTTTGCAAAAAAGATCAGCCCGATCGAAGCGCATGTCTCAGCATAGACAGTATCGTTAGGCAGGTCATAATCAAAGGTGAAGGCTTCACCGTGATGGGTCGAGCCAATCCCTCCGGTAATATACATCTGCTTCTGCGTCATATTAAGCCACAGCCGTTCGCAGGCCTCACGCAGCCCGGCATCGCCGGTAAGCGCCGCTAAATCTGCCATTGCAGTATACATATAGACAGCGCGGACGGAATGGCCTACCGCTACACTCTGCTCACGTACCGGCAGATGCGCCTGAAGATAAGCCAGATCGGTCTTATCCGTTTTGCCGCTCCAGTGTGTAACCTGTCCCCGGTCCTCCCATTCTTGATGGAGGAAATTCGGTTCCTGTCCGCGCTGGTCGATGAAAAAGCTGCTAAGCTGAAGATATTTCTGCTCCCCGGTCAGCCGGTACAGCTTCACCAGCGCCAGCTCGATCTCCTGGTGGCCGTCATAGCCCTTAAGCTTGCCCTCTTCCGGCCCAAAGACGTCTGCAATATGATCAACCAGCCGGCGGACAATATTCAGCAGCTTATCCTTACCGGTCGCTTCGTAGTATGCCACCGCTGCCTCGATGAAATGGCCGGCGCAATAGAGCTCATGGCAGTCCTGCAGATTGGTCCAGCGGTTGCCCGGTTCTTTTATAATAAAATACGTATCCAGATAACCGTCTGCCTGCTGTGCTTCCCCGACCAGCTCAATAACCTCATCCGCCCGGCGCTCCAGCTCAGGATCCTGCTTAATACTCAGGGAGTAGCCGACCGCCTCCAGCCATTTTGCCACGTCGCTGTCCTGGAATACCCAGCCCTTAAATTCACCGTTCTTTCTTCCGGCAGCGATTTCAAAATTGGCAATCGCATGGCTCGGCTCCGCTTCGGGCACACGGTCATGCAGCGCTTCATATTGATAAGGGATCACGACATCCTGTACAAGCCTGATATAACGGCCCCAGAATTCATCTTTAATTTCGGTGGTACCCGGAAGTGTTGCTCTTGTCTGTGTAATTTTGTTCATTTTATTCTTCCCTCCGCAGTGAATTTCTCCTCGCTAATTGCTATTATAGGCGGTAAAATGAAACAAAAACAGGAACAGAAGCAACCCTGTTTTTGTACTATTTCACACAACAGAAGAGGAGCCTGCACATGACCTTTCCACCCTCCTATATTCACTTGGCTGCGCCGCCGTTCCCTTATTTTCTGGAATGCGGCCGCACCGTCTATCAGCCCGGAGACCAGCATCCCAACCGCAGGGCTATGGGCAAGTTTGACCTGATATTTGTGGAGGAAGGCTGCCTGTACATCGGAGAGGAGCATAAGCAGTGGGCCGTCCCCGCCGGACACAGCCTGCTGCTGCTGCCTGACCGCTATCACTATTCAGCGAAGCCCTGTGAGACGGTGACCTCCTTCTTCTGGGTTCATTTTCACACTGTCGCGGAGTGGGCTGAGGCTGAAGGGGAGCCCGTCTATGCTGACCGTGATGCCCACTTCCGGGAGTTCCTTACACACCCCTATACAATCCGTATCCCGCAGTTTGGCCCCCTGCCTGACCCGTTCATGCGGAGCGGCCAGGCGGAGCTGCTGCTCCAGCTGAATGGAGTCAGACGGTCCGGTGCGGTATGGCAGCAGCAGCGGATTTTTGAGGAGATGCTGCGGATGACGGATCTGGCCCAGCAGGACGCCGCAGGCAGCCATGCCGTGGAAATCGCCGAGCAGACGGAGGCCTATATCCGTAATCATTATGCTGAAGCGCTGACTAACAGCCTTCTGGCAGAGGAGCTGCACTTTCATTACAACTATCTGGCCCGCTGTATGAAGCGGGTGTACGGGCTGACCCCAATGGAATATTTGACAGACTACCGTCTGGAGCAGGCTAAGCTGCTGCTGCTGAAGACTGAAAAATCCATAGCGGATATAGCAGAACAGACAGGCTTTGAGAGCACAGCCTACTTTTCCCGGCGCTTCACCGGCAAGGTGGGGATATCCCCGCTGCGTTTCCGCAAGCGGTACTCCCGTTAACAGACATGCCAAATACCCCAAGCCGGCAATAAGTGCATTGCGGCGGCTTGGGGTATTTTCAGACCAGCAGCTTGTCATCTGCCCGTGTTCAGCGGATAAGCACGGAATTCATACAGCTCCCGGCTGTACGATAAACCGCGTATGCTTACGGAGTTAGGCGTGTATTGCCTGATCCGGGCGCCATCCTCCAGAATATCATCCTCATATTCCTTAACGGCTACTGCCACCGGTATCTCCGATAATGCTGCAGCCAGGAGATCCAAGTCACTCTCCAGTACTTTGTATGTATAGTCCATCTGCGCCGTTCACCTGCTTTATTAAATAATCTGTTTATTCGTAATTATTACTATTAATATAATGGTTTTTAGGTGTGTCTGCAAGTCCTTTCAGCTTCGTTCCTAATGGTTCTGAATAAAACAAGCTATGCCGGACAACCTAACTCCACGTTCCTAATTCTATAATATAAGGAGATGTTCATATGTCAGGAGTGCTGGGCGGCAGCCCCAAGGACGAGCCGCTTCATTACGGGGAAATTTATGGCCTGTGGCAATTTACTGCTTCAGCCAAAATGGCCTTATCCGCTTTTCAGGCCTACCGTTACCATGCCGGAGATAGAGACCTCAAGGTCATTATTGATGACTTCATCGATCAGGTGCACCGGGAAATCAAAGCTTGCGACAAGCTGCTGAGGTCGAACGGCTTCATGGCGCCTCCGGAGCTGCCCGACCGTCCATCGGCAAAGCTTGATGACATCCCGGCCGGAGCCAGATTTACAGATCAGGAAATTGCCGCAGCCTTATCCTCCTCTGCTGCAGCCGGAATGGTGGTATGCAGCCAGGCCGCGGGAATATCGATCCGCGAGGATCTCGGCCCCATGTACATGAAATTCCATGCGCAAATGGCCGCACTGGGGCTTGCACTGCTCCACTTAAATAAGAAGAAGGGCTGGCTGGTGCCGCCGCCTCTTCAGCTTAAGCACCGTGAGCCTGCGCTAGTCTGAAAAGGATGACCGCCACACCCGATAATCCTGCGCAAGCAGGATTTTTTGCTGCCAGCTATTTTTTTCCAGTTTCGAGCATATCTATTAAGACATGCCTTAATTCTGGAGTTGTTGAATATGCGTCCATTATTACGTTTTGCAGTCATCCTGCTGGGAAGCCTGCTCATAGCAGCCGCAACCAACTTTTTTCTGGTCCCCTACAAAATACTGGATGGCGGCGTAATCGGCATTGCCCTGATCCTCAATTACACAAGCGGCATCAACATCGGACTGGCTATTGTCTGCTGCAGCCTTCCCATTTTCCTGCTCGCCTGGCTAAAAGAACGGGATATTTTTTACAACAGCATAATCGGGCTGCTTGCCTCCTCACTGCTGATTGAGCTGCTGGGACCGCTACAGTATTATTTTCTTTACTATATTGAAATCGGCTCCATCTCAAGTGCGATCATCGGCGGCTTCCTGATGGGTACCGGGCTTGGTCTGATGCTGCGCTTCAAAGCCAGTACAGGCGGCACGGATCTGCTGGCCAAGTTCATGAAACGGTACATTCCGCTGAATGTAGGGGTTATTATTTTTCTGAGCGATACCCTGATTATCGGCGCCGGCGGTGTGCTGATCTCCAAGGAAACCTTTTTCCACTCTATCCTGACGATCTTCTCCGGCGGCATTGCTACAGGGTTATGTACGTTAGACAATAAATGACAGGCCAATCCTTACTTTATAAGCAGTCCTAATAAAATCTTTCTTCAATCCATGAACCGAAATTCAAAGTATATTTCCTGTTTCCGGATAGAACCACCCTGAAATAATCAGGCGACAGCAGCTCATAATAGAACCTCCGGTCCTGTCCCGAATACACCTGATTGTATTGCTCAATAATTTGATCCCTGACCGCTTCAAGCTCCGCTTGGCTTTTTACAGGAATGTTGAACGCCAACAGGGATTGCTGAAAGGTCCCGGGGTTATTAAAGTTTTCGGTGAAATCGGTAAACGGGTTATTTAGCCCTGTATCCCCGGTAAGCTTCCGGATATCACTTAAGGTAAACCGCCATTGCCCGCCGACCTTTGCACCTGAAAGCTCACCGGATTTCATATAATTTCTGATCGTTCTGGTGGTCACCTGTAATTCCTTGGCCAGCTCCTCGACCGTCCAATAGCTTTTCATCATTGATATTCTCCGCCTCTAATGAAATCGTACCCGTTGCATATTTAACAGTATCACTGTCATGAGAAGTATATATTACTATTTTATCCTTTGCCATAGCCAGCAGTGCATTAAAAATGTCATCCGATGAGGTCTGGTCAATGCTGCTTGTGCTTTCATCCAAAATATAGACATCCGCATCCTTCAGCAGCATTCTGGCAATGGCAATCCTCTGCTTCTCGCCCCCTGATAAATTAGCCCCGTTCTCTGTAAGCAAAGTGTCCCAAGCCTTTAATTTTAAAATGGGTCCGATCACACCGGATTGTTCAATAATCTTCTTCTGTTCAGGGGTCAGCCGTTCACCGAAACCGATATTCTCCTCCAGGCTTTTTGACAGGATGGCCGTGTTTTGAGCGAGATAGGCAATTCTTGATCTTAAAGAGCTGTTACTAACCGTATGTATCGGCATGTCATTGATTGTGATTCCACTTCCGGCCCGGAATTTCAGCAAAAGCTTCAGTAAGGATGATTTACCGGAACCCGAGGGACCTCGAAGATACACGACCTGGCCTCTGCTTATGTGTTCCTGAAGGGGATAGCCGAACTCCATATTCCCTAGCTTAAATTCCGGCTGCTCAAACGTAATGGACTCAATTGTTGTAACGGGTACTGCGCCGTCAGCCTCTATATTGGAATCCAGATCGCTTTTAACAAAATCAATAGCAGCCTCCAGTGTTTTCAGATTCAGATTGACCTGGGTCAGCTCTCTTAAAGAGTTAAAAAACAGAGGCAATACTACACCAATGATGACTATACTGCCCACTGGTAAGCGCTGTTGTGTGATAGAGTATGCGATCGTTACGTAGATTAAATTTTGCAGGAGCTGGTTTATAAAATCAATGACCGAGCTTGCGCCCTGGGCAAACTTATTGGTATTGGCCAGCGTCTGATACATCTTCCCTATTCCAGGCAGCAGGGCCTTCTCCAAGAATGTAAAATCGGGCAGCTGCTTGATATGATCGGCATTTGACAGCGCAGTTACCAAATCCTTATTGGCCGTGGCGCCTTCGTGCTGCAGTGCCTCCATTTTGTGCTTAAGCCTTTTATTTATAAACCGGAAGCCAAAAAAATTCACAGGTATAAGAATCAGCAGACATAAAAAGATGGACCAATGAACAGAATAAGCCAGAAAAAGGGAAAAGAAAATGATAAAGCCCGCCCGGGTCAAGCCTTCAAAGCTGGAAATCATGAACAGATACACGGTGTCCACAGCTGAAAAAATCCTGTTAATCAGGTAGGTCGGCTCAAGCCTGCTGTACGCATCATAGTTCATTTTAAACATTTTATGTAAAAGCGACGACAGATGCCCAGTATTAAATTTTGCAGCATAGTTCTGTCTATAGATCAGTAAAGCAAACTGCAGCACGAAGGAAATGAACATTGCAGCAATAACCATTCCGAAGATATCCGTATCGGCCTCTGTTTTCCGGCTACTTAGAATCTGGATGATAACAGGAGTAATCGTAGAGGTTATTGAGGCTAGTACGACTAAAAGCAGGGTAATGGCAACGAACTTTTTATTCTTCAATATAAGCTCCTTCAAATAAATCCTCCCCTTTATCAAACCCTTTACCAAAAAATTCCGGTATAATTTCAAAAGATATCACAACATTCCTATATTTTCAATATAAACATGAAATATTAGGAAACCATAAACAGTCTATCGGATAACGATTTTGTTTAATTTTTATCTTTTAGCAGAATGACATTAATAATGGTTGATCTTTTTGTGAATTGCGGCGACAATCGGATATATAACATTTCAGGGGAGGATATAACGAAGTTGGACAGCACAAGCAATAACAGCAATACTTCCACGCATGACATTATCGATCTATGCCTGCTGGCCGGCAAAATTATGCTGCAGAGCGGCGCAGAAACATACCGTGTTGAGGACACAATGTCCCGTATGGCCGCAGCGCTCGGCTTTCCGGGGGCGCACAGCTATGTAACTCCTACGGTTATTATGTTTACTACGAGCCGGACCGAGCCGGTGAAGCTGTTCCGGATTGCGGAACGGACCACCGATCTGAAGAAGGTCTCGGACGTTAACGATATTTCACGCCGGCTGAGCGAACGCCAGCTTACCGCAGCCGAAGCCCGCGAACGCCTGGGGGAGGTGGATGATGCCGCCCATGCCTATCCGCTCTGGCTGCAGATTGTTGCAGCTGCCCTGACCGGGGCATGCTTCACTGTCATGTTCAAGGGCAGCCTGTGGGATGCACTTCCGGCCCTGCTGGTATCCGCACTTGGCTTTGCAGCCGCGACCTATCTGCACCGGCTTGTCCAGATCCGGTTTTTTGCCGAGTTCTCTGCCTCCTTCCTGATCGGTCTGACCACCTTCCTCTCGGTTAAGACAGGCATCGGCCAGGAAATGGACAAGATCATCATCGGCTCGGTCATGCCGCTTGTCCCGGGACTTCTGATTACGAATGCAGTCCGTGACCTGATGGCCGGCCACCTGGTATCCGGGCTGTCCAAGGGAGCCGACGCTTTCCTGACTGCATTCGCCATCGGGACCGGCATCGGGCTTGTGCTCTCGCTATTCTAAAAATATACGGTGTGAAAGAGGTCTGTCGTTCATGATTTTGCAATTAGTTACCAGCTTTATCGCGGCTGCCGCCTTCTGTATCCTGTTCAATGCACCGGCACGTGCGCTGCTGCAGTGCGGGATTGCCGGGATGGTCGGCTGGGTTCTGTATCTGGAGCTTGAGACGCAGCTGGATACCGTGGTCGCCACCTTCCTTGCAACGGTTGTAGTCGGCGTAATCAGCCAGCTGTTCGCCCGCTCGTATAAGATGCCTGTCATCATCTTCAGTGTCGGCGGAATCATTCCGATGGTTCCCGGGGGGCTGGCTTATGATGCCATGCGTAATTTTGTTGAGAATGACAATAATCAGGCGATTCAATACGGTGTGCAGGCGCTGCTGTTATCCGGGGCAATTGCAACAGGCCTTGTGCTCAGCGAGGTGCTGGGTCAAATGTTCCGCCGGAAAAAGCCTAGCGGCACCGGTCTGAAATGATTTGCCAGCATGCAGAAAAAGGCCGGCTGCGGTCAAGGGAGAAGCTCCTTTGCCGCAGCCGGCCTTTCCTATGGAGAGGTCAGCTGTTTCATTCATTAGCCGGTCCGATGATTTTCTGGTAGCTGGCAATATCCAGCCATCTTCCGAACTTGCGGCCGATTTGCCTGAACAAGGCGCTTTGTTCGTAGCCGTACTTAGTGAACAGCCGGCGGCTTGGCTCATTATCTGCACAGACAGTGGCGACCAGAACGTGAAAGCCGAGTGCTGCAGCCTCACGTTCAATGAAAGCCAGCGCCTGCCCGCCAATCCCCTGCCCGCTGCTGTCCGGGTTCAGATAAATACTGATCTCTCCGGAAGTATCATAAGCCTGCTTGTTCTTATGCCTGGTTATGAGGACATAGCCCGCTAAGCTCCCTGCCTGCTTAATAGCATAGGATTTGAAGCGCGGATCGCTGTTTAACACGGAGCTCCGCATCTCGTCAAGAGTCAGAGGCTCTGTGTGGAACGATACCGTCGTATTCAGCACGTAATAATTATAAATATCCAGCACACCGGCCAGATGCTCTTCCTTAGCTTGTTCAAAAATCAGTTCATCTGCCACCGTTCCCCTGTTTCCCACCGTCAATCCTCCCAAATCGATGTTTCCAGCTGATCCACAAACCGGCGCAGCCTGCCGGCAATCTTGAGATTGATCGCTCCGTTCTGATACATCTGCTGTACGGTATCGCGCTGCTCCTGGATTGCCTTCAGCTTAAGCTCCAGCTTCTGGTCGTCAATAATCCCGTCCTGGCTCCAGCCCTCACCCTGCTCCAGCCGTGATTCAATCCGTTCATATTTATCGATAACCCGCTGTGCCGCCTCCCGGTTCTCATCATTGATTCCGCTGCTCACCGCACTGACTGCAGCCTGACACATGGCGATCTTTGCTTTACGGGCTTCTTCGGCATTCTGGATAGCCTGCCTGCCCTCCGCACCGCCCAGCCGTCCGGTGAATAACCCGGAGAACAACCGCTGGAGCTCAGTCAGTGAGAACTTCACATGCGTATCAAACCGCTGGCACAGAATGGATTCCGTATGTTCCAGCATTTCTTCCATCTTAACCGCGACGGGCGCCGGAATGGTACCGTTCTCCGTCATCCGCCGCAGCTCGGTCCGTTCCGCCTCAAGTCCGCTAAGCCTTGCTTCAACCCCCAGCCGGCGCTTCCGCTCAGCTGCAGGGTCATTATCCTGCCGGAGCGCACAGATGCGGTCAATCTTGTCGGTGAACTCCAGCAGAGCCGGCTGGTTCATACGCTCCCCCGTCTCCGAGACCAGACTGCGCAGCATGCTCATGCCTGCGTCAATAACCACAGATCTTGCCGCCAGCTCCGTACTTCCGCCTGCTGTCTGGATAACCGTATCTTCGGCTTTGCCTGCAAGAAGCGGCAGCAGAATACTGGCGATTACCAGTGACATCAGAATAACACCTGCTGCCAGCGCGATTATAAGATCACGTTCCGGGAACGGAGATCCGTCTCCCAGGGCCAGCGGAATCGAAAATGCCCCTGCCAGCGTAACGGCTCCCCGGACTCCTGAAATCGAAGTAATGACCAGTGATTTGAGCGGTGTCCTCCGCTCCTTGAATCTTTGGCTTTCAATCAGAGAATACAGATACACCCAGATAAAGCGCAGCAGGATCAGCAGGGCTGTAATAATCAGAACGTACCCGAATACCATGAAATTACTGACCGTCTCATCCCGGTATATTACCCCGACCACATCAGGCACCGAAACACCCAGAATCACAAAGACGAGACCGTTCAGGACAAACAGCAGCACAGACCAGGTGCTGGCAGAGACGAGCTGCAGCTTATACTGCGGCGAAGCGGCACGGTCCTTCTCAATGGCATACACCACGCCTCCTGCAACGACGGCAAGAATGCCCGATACCCCAAGCTCCTCACTGATCAGATAAATAATAAACGGAGTGAGAATCTGCAGCAGCACATGCATGGTAACATCCTCCATGCCGAACCGGCGCAGGAATACGCTTAAGCGGATCAGCAGAAAAGACAGCACCGCCCCAACCAGCAGCCCTCCGGCTGCAATGATGATAAAGCTGAGCCCGGCCTTTGGCAATGAGAACACACCGGTAACGGCTGCAGCAATGGCAAACTTAAAGGCAACCAGACCGGAGGCGTCATTCATCAGTGACTCTCCCTCCAGAATCCGGTGAATACTTCCAGGCAGATGCACCCTTCCTGCCAGCGAGCTGACTGCCACCGCATCTGTAGGCGAAAGGATCGCCGCCAATGCGAAAGCGGCCGCCAGCGGTATCGATGGAATCATCCAGTTAATTGCGTACCCGGCCACCACAACCGTTACGAACACCAGGCCCAGCGCCAGCAGCAAAATCGGTGCCCTCAGATTCCACAGCTCCCCGCGCGGCGTCCGCTTGCCGTCATTGAACAGCAGCGGGGCAATGAACAAAACAAAGAAAAGCTCAGGCTCAAAATGCATATGTATTCCCGTAGGAACCAGTGCGGCGATAACCCCCAGCCCGATTTGAATCAGGGGAACCGGCACAAACGGAATGAATCTGTTCACAACGTTAGATGCCGCAATGAGTCCAAGCATTAACAGTACCGCAAGAAAAGTCTCCAAGCTGCCCAGCTCCATTCCACATCTTTTTTTCATCATTATATCCCAAAAAGAGGCATGACCGCATCATCCGGTTATGCCTCTTGCAATTCTTTTGTTGCAGCCCCCGTCATAGCAGAATCAGGACTCGGAAACTACCGTGAACCGTTCTCCGATATGCTGCGGCTGCTCAAGCTCATCCACAATGGCAATGGCGTAATCCGCATAACTTACATAGCTTTCGCCTTTGGAGTTGACCAGCAGGTGATCCTTGCCCTTGGTGTAAGAGCCTGTTCTGTCTCCGACGGCAAAGTTGGCGGACGGACTGACAAAGGTCCACTTCAGGCCTTCAGTACCCTGCAGAATCTCCAGGTTCTTCCCCTGGTTCAGTGCAGTAGGCTTAACAAAATCAGGGAAGCCCGGTGTATCCACCACCTTCGTTGTCTTGGCTTCATCTACAAACAGGCTGCCGGCTCCGCCGACAACGAGCAGGCGTGTCCCCGGTGCATCCTTAAGCGCATTAATCAGCACATTTCCGGCATCCACATGCAGATGCTCCTGCCCGAACGGCGCGCCGAACGCATTTACGACAGCATCAAAGGTCTGCAAATCAGCGGCGGACAGGTCAAAAACATCCTTTTCCAATACAGCTGCCCGGCTGTCAGTAACTTTTGCAGCGCTGCGTACGATAGCAGTCACCTCATGTCCTCTGTCCAACGCTTCCTTAACTATTTCACTTCCGGCCTTGCCGCCTGCTCCTATAACTGCAATTTTCATCTTAATCCCTCCAGGTCGATTAGTTCTTCTGATGCTGCACGGTCAGGTGAATACCGATATTCCAAGGGTCGGTTAGAATTACTCCGTCCGCTGTTTCCGTAACCGGATAGCCGGCAGCACGAACCCGTTCTGCGACTGTTGTTATTTCGTGTACGTCCGGCAGCTGCAGGGTAAAGTAATCAATGCCCGGAGCGTTCGCCGGAGTAGCCGGCGCACCTTGTCCTGCCCAGACATTCAGGCCCATATGATGATGGTACCCGCCTGCCGAGATGAATAATGCGGAACTCCCGTATTGGGTGGTCGGTTCAAAGCCGAGCGCATCCACATAAAATTTCTTGGCCTCGGCAAGATCACCCACATGAAAATGCACATGCCCGATAATAGTACCTGCCGGCAGGCCCTCCCAGGCTAGCCCTTCTGAAGCAGCGAGCAGTCCATCTACATCCACCGGATCGGTGGTCATTACAACATCTCCGGCAGAATCCCGCTGCCAGGTATCACGGGGACGGTCACGGTACAGCTCAATTCCGTTATTGTCCGGGTCCTGAATATACAGGGCCTCACTCACCAGATGGTCGCCCTGACCGATCTCGATATCCGCTGCAATCAGATTACGCAGCACCAGCCCAAGATTCGGGCGGTCCGGCAGCAGAATGGCAAAGTGGTATAATCCGGCGCCCTTGCGGCTTAACAGCTGAGGACGTTCAATCTCCCGCAGCACCAGCAGCGCCTGACGGCCGTCAGCGGTCATTACTGCTTCCCGGCCCTGACGGCGCAGAACCTGAAGCCCAATCACATTCTGATAAAAAGCGAGTGAACGCTCTAAGTCACTCACTCTTATCTGTACAAGACCAATCTGTGTGCTCTCATGTAAAACCGCTTTTGCCGTCATATTGAACCCCTCCTGAGGTGGCTGCATCCGCTATACCAGGTAATTGCAGCTTAGTGTTAGCTTCTGCTACTAATGTCATTCACTTGTAACTGTTACCGTTACATCTTAACTAACTTTAGTATAGTTGGGGTCCAAAAGTTTGTCAATTACTTTCACGAATAGTTTGGGATTCAATCAAACACAGTATATTTTAGCTTATTCTTTCCGCTCCGTTATAAATCCGTTTATCAAGCATCACTGCCTGAACCCATTCCAAAACGGATGTCCTGCTGAAAAAATATTTCTCATCCACTTTTAAATAGGGCAGCATATCCCCATAAAAGCTTCCGGTTTGACTCAGAATAGTGTGCTCAGCCCTTATAATGTTCATTACCTGATCCTCCTCAAGACCCAACAGCTGTGCTGTCTCCTGGAGATTCAGTACCTCTTTGCCCTGAGCCTCTGTCTTCGCCAGCAGCTCAGCCTGAGCTTTGGCTTCAGTCTGTACCTGGGCCAATGCCGCTTGGGCGGCTTTCTCGCTGCTATCCGCACGTTCACCACTTATAATCAGGCAGCCTATAATAAAGGAAATGCCCAAGATCAGACTTGAACCAAGCTTAACTACAAGATTTTCTTTCATATGTATTCTTCCTCCCCTGTTCTGTATTTCCGGTGAAATCTACTCCACTCTTCCGCAGTTAGCTGCCCTCATGTAAGTCTACCGCCTTTGGAATATTGTGTAAATGCCATCCATAGTGGAACATTAAGTGTAATAAGGTCACCTATTTATTGGACTTCAGCTATTTTGGGAGCCATTAGTTTGATAAAGGCAACCTAATCCGGCTGGCACACTCGTTCCCCCTAATCAGTTACACAGTATCCCAAGCCAAGCTATATGAAACGTTCAAAGGGGATTGTACACAAAAAGACCCTGCCGAGGCACGGCAGGATCTATCTAAAATGCATCCACTGGGGGGTGGAGACCTCAACTATACTCCCCAAACCTTAAAATCAGATAAAATCCTGCTGAAAGCCAACTTAAAATTTAAAAACGACACATTTCCGCTACTTTAGCTAACCGGAATCTGGCCGACAATCTGGTCAAGCGTAACCTCCTGCAGCACCTTCTCCATCGCCTTCTGAGCCATAGAAAAGACCGGTACAATCGCGCCTGCGATATTCTTGCCCACAGGACACTCCGGGTTGGGATGGTCGTGCACAGAGAACAGGCTGTCTTCTTCAACGGCATTTACTGCCCGGTAGATTTCCAAAAGGTTAATATCTACAGCACTGCGCGTAAGCTTGGCTCCGGCTACACCGGGCCGGACCTCAACCAGTCCAGCCTTGTTGAGCATACCGGTAAGCCGCCGGATGACAACCGGATTGGTATTCACGCTGCCGGCAATCCATTCGGAGGTGCTTTTTCCTTCCTTATTGCTGTCAATCAGCGTCAAAATATGAATAGCGACCGCAAAACGGGTGCTGATGTTCATGTGTATCTCTCCTTTGGAGCCTTCAGACAAAAGCTATAGATGCAACTATAATAGTTACATTTTAGACAGTTGTCAATCCTGCAAGCAGCTGCTGAACCTGCTCCGGATATTTTTTGCTGAGCCGCGCTTTGCCCAGATTTGCCTTCACCAGCCGGAGTATCCGCGGATCTCTGCTCTCAATCAGCCTGCGCAGCATGGCAAAGCCGGCCTCCGGTTCAGCGGCTGCAAACAGGCTCAGACAGTATTCCAGACCCTTGGACAATACCCGGAAATGCTCAGGATCGCAGCCGGCAGTCTTCCCCTGCAGAATAGCGTCCGTAATTTCCTCAGCCAAATCCAGACAATACAGCACTTGGCTGCGGGATTCGAGCAGCGGCGGATGAGCCAGGCCGGCCAGAAAGGCACGCTGCTCCAGAACAGAGGCCTCAGGTCTCCAGCTGTCCAGCAGCTCCTGCAGCAGGGAGAAGTCATTCTCTCCTATGAGTTGCAATCCGATTGCAGCCGCCTCACGGACCCTCCATCCCGAATCGTTCATAGCCGTTCTGAGAATTCCCCGGATCTGCCTGCGGTGCTCGTTGTCCGCGTAGCTGTAGTGGGCAGCGCAAGCTTGAACAGCACAGAACGGCAGGTATTCGCCGGGCTCTCCGGCCCATTTTATGATCAGCGACCATGCTGTACCGGTAATTTCCGGCTTACTATAATACCGGGCAAAGCGTGCAGCCAGTGCCAGATTAGCTCTCGGTCCGGGCAAACCGCTATTCTGCAGTAAATATTCCTCCAGCTGCTGCCCCCCGTCACTAGACTGGAGCCAGTCCTGCAGTTGTTCAAGCTTGTCTTCTTTTTTGTCCACACTACTCCCACCCATTCAGAGAAATTTTATTGCCGCTGCACGATTCCTTGTGTCACATACGGGTAATCAATCTGCTGCTTCACCGTGAGCATAGCTTCATCCCCAGCCAGCATTGACAGCATGTACAGCCCCAGGTCAATGGATGCGGAGACACCGCCTCCAGTAACAACGCTGCCGTCCTGAACGATCCGCGCCTTGACCACATTGGAGCAGTAAGGTGCAAGCAGCTCATAGGCTGACGGGTGTGTAGTTGCACTACGGTTCTCCAGAAAGCCGGCAGCACCAAGCAGCAGCGAGCCGGTACATACGGAGATTTTATAGGGAACCCCGGCCGCCCCCTGTAGCCAATTAATGAAATCAGCATCAGACCGCAGCTTCCTCGTCCCCAGCCCGCCCGGCACAAAAATCAGATCATACTCCGATAAGTCCGGCTTAATCCGGTTTATTTTGACCGTCAACCCCAATTCATCCGTTATTTCCTCACGCAATCCGCAAATATCCCATTCCAGGCCTTGTCCAGCATCAAACTGCCCAAGCCGGTAGATCACATCGTAAAAGCCGGCGAAATCCAGAAACGTTACTCCGTCAAAAAGAATAAAGGCCATTTTCATCGCAGCGTTTCTCCTTTTCTCCCATATAATAAGGGCGGCCCCGGACAGCCAATTGCCTGACTATTAACCGGTGCAGCCCTCATTCCCTCTGAATATTTTGCTTAGCGTACTGTGCAGTCCGTTGCTTCTTAAGCGCTCGTAAGGATAATCGGCTTGCCCTTGGTCACGATAATGGTATGCTCAAACTGGGCAACCCGGCTGCCTTCACCGACACTTAAGGTCCATCCGTCACTCTGCTGCTCCGCAAAGTCCGCTCCGGTACTCAGGAAAGGCTCCACAGTAATAACCTGCCCCTCCTTCAGCACAGTCTGTACGCGCGGATTATAGAAGGGTAAAATTTCAAACGGCTTCTCATGCAGCGCCCTGCCGATTCCATGGCTGCACAGGTTACGGATTACTTTATAGCCGCGTTTACGGGCTTCCTGCTCCATCACCCGGCCGATCTCATTGACCCTCATCCCGGCCCGCAGATGATTAATGACAGTCATCATGGTCTCTTCTGTACTGCGGCACAGGTGAATGAGCTTTTCATTATAGGGGGGAAGCTGAAAGGAAACTCCCGCATCTGCATAATAACCGTTCAGCACTGCCGAGACATCAATATTAATCAGATCTCCAGGCTGGATAACCTTCGGGCCGGGAATACCGTGCGCCACTTCGTCATTAATACTGATGCAGGTGCTGCCCGGAAAATCATACGTTACCCGCGGTGCTGATTGTGCCCCGAAACGCTCCAGCAGCTCTTCCCCGATCTTATCAAGCTCTGCGGTTGTCATCCCGGGAGCTACACTGCGCTTCATCTCCGCGATGGTATAGCCAACCACCTTGCCTGCTGCCTGCAGGCCCTGCAAATCCTGTTCGTTATCGCTGGTCATCCGTCCACTTCCTTCTGCTGTATAAGCTGCTTTACTTTTTTAAATGCGTTCCAGCGGTATGTATTAACCACCTGCCGGCCGAGCGAATTGTCATAAAAGGCGGTTTTGAAGCCGTCTGCGGTTTCATCCAGCTTGACTGAATACCTTTCGGGAACAGTAATGAATAGTTCAGGAGTACTGTCAACCGGTAGCTCTTTAATAGAATAATCTTCACTGATTGTAAAAAGCTTAAATACATTTCCATTACTTGAACCGTATTGACCAATTGTAAAATCCGGATTGCCGTCACTGTTGTAGTCACCGAATTCAATCAAAAACAAGTCATTGAATACCAGTTCTTCATTATATTGATCGCTCAACGGAAAAGTGTGCAAAAGCCTCCCGTCATCAGCGCTAATGCTCAGCCGGAACTGTCCGCTCCAGCTTCTGCCTGCAAACGGTGAAGGGGCATTCCAGTCCTCCCTGTATGTGCCCTGGACCAGCTCCAGGCTCAGAACCCCCGGTTTGCCGGCCGCCTGAAACAACGAATTGCGAGATATCGTAAAGGGACTCTCCACATTAACCGCCGCCGGATCACTAATATAACTATTATCATTAGTACAGCCGGCTAACAAAGCTGCCAGTAACATTGGTACAATAAGCTGAAACCTCCTGATGGGCTCCACCTCCATGTCCATATGCATCCACTCATTATAACAGTCTAGTGCAGCATAATAAAATACTCACAGAAAAAGCCGGGCCGGAGAGCCAAAAAAAGACCGGTCCGCATACACCTTACGGATCAGTCTTCTGTCTCCCGCTGTTGTCTGTGCTAGCTGATGGCGCCGGCCGCTTTAAGCCAGGCTTCTGCAATAAGTGCATGCCCGGCCGGCGATGGATGTACACCGTCTCCTGCCCAGTAAGCAGGCTCCGCCTGCACCGCTGCAGCCGCAAACAAGCCGTCAAGCGGAACAAGCGCCGCACCGTATTCCCGCGCCAGCGCGCGTACCACATGGATCTTGGGGTCAAGATCCACACGCCAGCCCTTTCGGTCTTCCGGTACCGGCAGCACAAAGGGCTCAATCAGCACAAGACTGGCATGGGTTGCCGCTTTGGTACGCTCTATCAAATCCCGGTAAGCGGATTCAAATTCCTCTGCTGTAGTCTCGAAGCCCGAGTCATACCAGCGCCAGGTATCATTAACTCCAATATATATGGATACCCAGTCCGGCTTCAGTGCCAGGCAATCCCGGTCCCAGCGGTTCTGCAGATCCGTTACCCGGTTGCCGTTGATCCCGCGGTTATATACAGTCAGCTTCTTCTCCGGATACAGCAGCCCCAGGCGTGCGGCAGCCATCAGGGCATAGCCGCTGCCCAGCGAGGCAGCATCACTGTAATTACGTCCGCAGTCTGTAATACTGTCACCAATGAATACAATCACGTCATTATCCTTGAATGCCATTCTTTAAATCCTCCCATGCGAAACCAGAATAATATAAACAAGGCTATTATAGCAAAGGGAAGGAAATAGTACAGCGGATTATTTCCATTATTTAATAGCAAGCAATTATTATGTAAAAAAATAAAACCCCCTCCAGTCGGAGGGGATTAAATGAATTAATAAGCGAGACTGAACAGGCCTTTAATATGAGTCAGGTAACGGATATTACTCGCTTCCTTCATCATGGTTGCCGGCAGCCCCTTAAGCGGAGTCGAGCTGCCGCCGATGATGGCTACGCCATCCTTACGGCCAAGGCTCGCAAGTGTTCCGGAGTTAATCGGGCTGAAGGTTTCCATGGATTTGTTGTTCAGCAGAGCATACAGATTGTAGCCGATCAGCTCACCCATCTGCCAGGCAATCTGTGCAGTCGGCGGATTTGGACGGCCGTCCGGCGCGAAGTGAACCGCGCTGTCTCCAGCAACGAACACATCCTTATGCGAAGCGGACTGCAGGAAATCATTAACGGTCGCACGGCCGCGGTTAACCTCAAGGCCGGATTCCCCGACCAGCGGATTGCCCTGGACGCCACCGGTCCATACAAAGGTGTTGGCAACGATTTTTTGACCATCCTTAAGATCAATCGTGTTGCCCTCAACATTCGTTACAGGCAGTCCGGTCAGGAACTGTACACCGCGTGCTTCAAGGCTTGCGGTAGCACGCTGGATCAGGTGATCCGGCAGTACAGGCAGAATCTTAGGCCCTGCTTCAACAAGCAGCAGCTTAATTTCCTTCTGGTCTACGCCATAACGCTTGGTCAGCTTAGGCAGAACATCGGCAATTTCACCAACCAGCTCCACGCCGGTAAGTCCGCCGCCGCCGATCAGGATAGTTGCATCCGCAGAGTTTTTACTTTTTGCGTATTCTGCGATTTTGCCTTCGATGTGGGCGTGGATGTTTTTGGCATCCTCAGCCGACTTCAGCACCATGCTGTATTGCTCAAGACCCGGAATACCGAAGTAAGCCGTGGTGCTGCCAAGACCGACAACAAGTGCGTCATACGATAGGGTTGATCCGTCAGACAGGCTGATCTGCTTGCTGTCCACGGAGAAGGATTTCACCTTGGCAATCTTCAGGTCGATATCTTTACCGGCAAACAGCTTTGCCAGCGGCATGGCGATTGCCTTTTCCGAGATGCTTCCGGCAGCCAGACGGTGAAGCTCTGTAATAATCTGGTGAGTCGGGTACTGGTTCACTACAGTAACTTTTGCTTCAGCCTTGCCCATATATTTACGCACAGTCAGCGCGCTCAGCAAGCCGCCGTATCCTGCACCTAGAATTACGATATGTTTTGACATTCTTATTCCTCCGTCCATACGTGTGTATACGTTTCTTATTAATAAGCTACAGTTATTTCTGCGGGCTGCGTTCGCCGCTGACCTGCAGATAGGCGTTCACGAAGCGGAGCATTTTCTGCACCTGAGGATCCTTGAGCATCTTCATCATGCCGAACAGGCTGATATTCTCCGTACTGGCCTCGGCGCGGTCCTTAGCTTCGATAACATTAGCGGCCATGTTCTTAACCGACCCTACAACAGGCTCGGCAATTTCCTTGATCGCTCCCACAGTGTCATTCTTAAGCACATCATCCGTTGCAACCGCCTGGACAAAATCAAAGGATTTCGTTAATACTCCGGCCAGCTGGGTGAGCTTAGGCAGCTCCTCTACCAGCAGTACGAGTGACTCCTGAACCTCCGGCTTTAGCAGCTGCTCCAGCAGGTCCTCCTTGGATACCTTTGCTGCGGCCGCTTTTTCTTCCTGTTCAGGCAGGGTTTGCGTAGTTGTTTCTGACATATTAGCCTCTCCTTCACATTGACATACCTGCTTAAAAATTTCTAACTCACAAAGTCAGTGTGCCTATTATACCACCGTTCTTGTTAAATATGTCACAAAGTTTTACCCATTTAGCTTTGTTTTGTGATAATAATCACTTCTTTAATGTCTTTTTCTCGAATTTACTTCTTTTTAATAAATTTTTTTATAAATTCATGTTTAATATCATTGACGATCCACAGTAGCCGTGTTATCTTAAGCAAGTAACCAATTGTAAGTACATTATAAAACATCAGTTATTGATTTTTATTAACCAATACATAAGCTAACGGAGGCATAATCATGAGTACCTTTTCAGAATTAGTCCAAGCCCGCAGATCCGCCATGAATTTCGTTGAAGGTGTTGCTATTTCGAAGGCAGAGCTGGAGGAAATGTTCTCGCTGGCCCGTCTCGCCCCATCCAGCAACAATCTGCAGCACGCCCACTACAAGGTGGTTACCGATCCGGCTGTCAAGGAACAGCTGCGCAAGGACGCCTACAACCAATACAAGGTACATACCGCCTCAGCCGTCATCCTTGTATACGGAGACAAAAATGCTTATCTGCAGGCACCGGAGATTTACAGCGGCCTTAAGCTGCTTGGTGCGATGAGCCAGGAGGAATATGACGATACCATCCAGTCCATTAACGATGCCTATGCCGGCAACGAGGCCTTCCAGCGCGATGAAGCTATCCGCAACGCCTCCCTGTCAGCCATGCAGTTCATGCTGATTGCCAAGGATAAAGGCTGGGATACGTGCCCGATGATCGGTTTTGATCCCGCGGCGGTTAATGCGACTCTCAAGGTGCCTGACAACCTGATTCCGGTCCTGATGATCACAATTGGCCAAGACAACAAGCATAAGATCAGACCGCGCGGCTACCGCAAGCCGGTGAACGAATTCGTGGAATTTATCTGAATGCGCATAAAAGCCCTCCGTCAGCATTTGGCGGAAGGCTTTTTTTGTCATATAATCCGCCCGGCAGCTATCAGGCTTCAAGGTGGGCCAGCTCCAAAAAACGGATGAATCTATGTAAAGCCGGCGGCTGCTGTTTACGGCGTCTGATTACAAAACGGATTGTCATTTTATCAGGCAGCTCCTCAAAACGGACAGAATGCAGCTCCTTTCGGCTATCGGCAACTTCTGCGGGAAGGATACTGATCCCAAGCCCTTCATTGACTGCCTGGAGAATGGACTCAAGCGAATCGAATTCCAGCACTGACCGGTCCGGCTGCTCTTTTTGACTGAACAAACCGAGCAATTTCCTTCTGTACACACATTCCGGGTCACTGTTAACGATTAAAGTCTGCATGTGCAGCGGCTTCCCGGGATTCTGCTTAGGAGAAAGGATTACGAGGCGCTCATCATAGGTATACACAGACTCAAACAACACGTTATTGTAAGGCCCGTTTACAAAAATCCCGTCCAGCTCCCCGTAAGAGAGCATTTCCTGCAGCCGTTCCGCACTATTCGTTCTGAGCTTGATATCAATATTATGGTTCTGCAGAAATGAAGACAGCAACCGGGGAATACGGATAGCGGCAACAGTCTGGGGAGCGCCGATAGCCAGCGATTTTTTCCACTTTACGGGATTTACAGAAGACCGGGCTTCCTCCATTAAAAGCAAAATTTGATTGGCGTAACCAAGCAATTCACTTCCCTCTTTAGTCAGTGTCACACCTCTGTTGTTGCGCAAAAATAACCGGACGCCGAGCTCCTCCTCCAGACCTTTTATCCTTTGGCTGATATTGGACTGGACATACCCCAGCTTCTCCGCAGCTTTTGAGACTGACTGCAGCTCTGCAACCTGTTTGAAAATCCTTAAATCCTGACTCTCCACAACCTAAAACCTCCGCTGATATCATTTCAAATGATACCCGATTCACTTTTCCGAATTATACCGCACCTCCGCACAAAAGTATAATGAACCTGTAAATCTAAAACGGAGATGATTATTGATGGAGCTGCAGGATAAAGTAATCCTGGTTACGGGCGGCGGAACAGGTATAGGCAGGGCTACTGCCCTAATGCTGGCTGCCAGAGGAGCCGTTGTTGCAATAAATTTCAGCCGGTCGGAAAAAGAAGCGCTTGAGACCCTTCATCAGATTGAGCATTTAGGCGGCAGAGGCTGTGCTTATCAGGCGGATGTGGCGAATGAGCAGGAGGTCCAGGCCATGGCTGCCTCCATTGCAGAGGCTTACGGAACGATCGACGGACTGGTTAACAACGCCAGCATTACCGTCCAGATCGGGATGGATAACCTGGATGCTGTGACAGACGAGGTGTGGGATACTCTTTTCAAGGTCAATGTGAAGGGGATGTTCCACTGTGTCAGGGCAGTTGTCCCTTATATGCAGAGGCAAAAATCCGGGGTTATCGTTAATATGGGGAGTGTTGCGGGAATCACCGGAATAGGCTCGTCGATCCCTTATGCAGCTACGAAATCAGCCATCCACACGATGACAAAATCGCTGGCCATTGCGCTGTCACCGCACATCCGGGTAAACAGCATTGCTCCGGGCGCGGTCGGTACCCGATGGTGGTCGGGCAATGAAGAGCGAATGCATCAGCTTGCCGGAAACCTGCCGCTCCGCAGAATTTCCACACCGGAGGATATTGCCGGGGCGGTTATTTTTCAAATAACACAGGATTCTCTTACGGGCCAAGTGCTGGTTATTGATAACGGGCAGACACTGTGAAAGTATTTCTGTGCGCAAACCGGACACCCTACCTTTAACCAGGGGGAGGTGTATTCCGTGAATTGGACACGAATCGTTAGCGTTACGCTTCTGACAATGGTGTTGAGCATATCAGCTCCAATGCCGGTAACAACAGCTGAAGCCACTTATTACACGCCGCTCAGAGACTCAGATGAGCTGAGGCTGCAGGATATGCTTATGAACTTTTTGAACCCTCATATCAATAATGCTGTCCGGGATTATTACCGGCATGTATTACTGGAGGCGCCGCTTGTCTATCCGTATTTCGTTAATATAACCGAATCTGCGCGGATAAACGGGTTTCGCGGTTTCCGGCTGTCAGTAACGCTTGATGTGACACCTGTTGTCGGACCCCACATTCCTGTTGGAGAGGACAGGTTAACGTTCGAAATCTCTGCAGGACCTGAAGTGAAGCTGGTTGACTATACACATCTAAAAAGCTATCCGCTCCCTCCGCACTGGCAGGATATTGTAAAGAAGCCTGTGAGGTGAGTGCTTATCCGTCAGGCTGTATTAAGCAGGAGCTTGTCTGCGAAAAGCATACAGGCAGACGCTCCCGCTCCTGCCCCTCCAATTCTACTTGGCGTAATGCAGGATGGCTACTGCCGCCCGTTCACGCCGGTCTGCATCATCGCTGTTCAGAGCCTCTTTAAGGACGGCAATAGCTTTGGCGACGGTTATTTCATCCACCCGGCTGCGGTTTCCGTCAGCTGCGGAATCTGCCGGGCCCGTCCCTTCAAGCCACAGCTCTATTCTTGCCGCCGGCAATGTCCCGCGGTACCTCGAAACGCTGCTCTCGTCTGCCAGCAGCTCTGCGACCTCCGGATTCAGCGCGCTTTGCGGAATGCTTTTCAGCCAGGTTACCCCGCGCCGGTGGCACCGGCCATCCCCTGCTTTATCATAGGTTTCGTCGTAAAAATAATCACCCAAATCGCCCAGATGCACCCACTGTCCGTCTGCAACCAGTACATAATCCCCATCCTGCATTTCGTGCACGAACAGATTAAGGTTAACAACAGCTGCCTCAAGCTCTTTTCCCTGATAAGCCCCGCTCTTCAGCAGCCTGGCCAGCATCTCCTCCGGGCTTGCACCTTCCAGATCCCCGGTGCCGGGATAGCCGATGCAAATATAGTTATTCTCCAGAAACTCCGCGATCCGTTCTACGCCGAGCGGCGATGCTTTGATCTGAAACAGCTTCATTTATACTCCTCCTCTGTGGGTTCATTATACATGATTTCTAAATAGGCATTACCCGGGTACAGGCCGAGGATACCGAAAAACTAAGAATCAGCCAGAATAATAGCGCTTACAAGAGGATAAACTGAAAAATAGTACCATTTTTAAGGCTTAGCGCTTTTTACAGCCCAGCCCTCCCCGGGTATACTTAAGACATCAACTCAAGGGAACCTTACACCGCTAGAAGGAACGTCTGACGGGCAGCTACACCTTTTCCGCAGCAATCCTGAGCAGCTGTAATCCCTGGGCTTGAGACTATATCTTTGATCCTGACGCTAAAGCTTTCAATCCATCCCCGAACGAAAGGGTATGAGCTTCTTAAAGCTCGAAGGTTACACCGCAGTCCACTCGTGGCAGAGGATGAATTAGAGAAGATTTACCGTGCAGGATAGGCAAATTTACTGCCGCCTCGGACGATTTCTACCCGGCTGAGTTCAAAGAGTGTAGGATAAGGAGTCTGAGCATAACATGGGTATAGTGCAAACAATGTAAGCCTCTATTGTTGATGCAAATCAATGATAGGGGTTTACTTGTGTTTTGGAGACATCTTGCAAGCACTTAGCCATTTCCCGGCAAAACCGGGCTGATATACAGTCACATCATCACCCGCATGAATATCCTGGTTATTATGCCTACGCCTGATACCGGGATAACTATGGACGGGGATGTGATCATGATGAACAGCAAAATCTGGAGAAACAAACAGCCAGTGGTAACGCAGGTTTCTGCCAAAGCTGCACAACGGCCGGTTAGAAGCAGTTTAAGTAACACAGGAGCAAGTAAAAAACGTACGGGCGGCAAGGCAGCGGCAGGGACCGGCTCAACGCGCACAAGAAAGCAGCTGAAGCGCTCAGCCAGCACCACACCTCGTACGGGAAAGCGCATAAAACGTTCAGCCGGCAGCACCTTACGCACAAGAAAACGCCAGAAATGCCCAAACGGCAGCCGAAAGCCTGCAGCCTCTTACATCTACCGCGATCCCTTATATAGCTTCACGCTAAAGCTCCCGCGTTCGTGGAAAAGCTTCACTGCCGTTGCACGCAGCAACAAGCTCGATGATGCAGAATATGGCGTGTTTTTCCGTTTTAAATATAAGGGTAAGGTCTATGATGACGTCCTGAGCCTGCTGGTCTACAAAATGACCCTCAAGCAGTGGCATGACGACGGCTATGATGACTCACCGATTCAATTCCTTGGCACGCGGAACGGACGGATTTATGCTTACACCGTGCCGGGAGAGCTCCCAGAGGAATTCCTCAACGAATCCGGCGACGATTATGATTACAAGAAATACGGCCGACAGATCTCCCTGATGAAACGCATGGTGAACGACGAGGTGCCGCAGATTGTCAAAACCTTCATGCTAAAGCGCTTGACTGTGCGCTAAAGGGCAAAAAACTGCTGAATCCTGTTCAGCAGTTTTTCTTTTAATGAGTAAGCGTAAATAAATCCAGCCTCTTGCCGTCCACATCATAGGCCTCATAAGTCAGCATTTTGCCTCTAACGCTAACACCGGCGAACATCGCCTTGTTATTCTGAAAATGCACGGCATGATAGAACTGGTCTTCTTTCTTCGCATTGAACTTGTTGCCGGAAGCATTCGTCACCACGTAGACTGTCCCCCTGGCCGTACCAGCCGGTTTTTTACTCCCGGTCACAATCTTTCCATTCAGCAGCGGATGTGACCTCGAGTACTCGTGATTATGCCCCTGGAGCACCAGATCCACTTCATATTTATCAAATATATGGGCCCAGTCCTCCACCTTCTTATACCTGTTGCCCCCGTACACGGGACGGTGCATGGCGACGATTTTCCAGGCTTGGTCCGTGCCCGCCAGATCCTTCTTCAGCCACTCGGCCTGTTTGCTCAGATTACTCTCCGTATTCAGCACCGTAATATGCACCGGACCATAGTCAAAAGAATACGTCGTTCCGGCGATCGATCCCTTAGCCCCGTTATCCGGGACGTTGAAGTGTGAGGTGAATCCGGCTGCTTGTTCCTCCACCTCATCGTGATTTCCTGTCACCGGCATCAGCGGGATGCGGGCAACAAGGCTGGTTACATTGCTGAAAAAACGGTTCCAGCCTGTAGAATCCTCTGCTTTCTCTGCAAAATCCCCGTTATGCACAATAAACTGCGCCGCCGGGAAGGTCTCCACTGCCCTGTTCAGCGTCTGCCCCCATACCGCAAAATCCGCCGCCTTTTCCCCTTGCGAATCGGTCACATTGATAAAGGTTACCTGGTCCATATCTGACTCCATAGTGGTGAAGCTGGCTGCAGCAGTCCACTCTCCCTCCTTACCTGAGCCTGCCCTGTAAGTGTACACGGTACCCGCCTCAAGCCCGCTGACCTCCGCTTTATGTATGCCTCTTTTGCCCTTGTCGGTCTTAAACGTTGCATCTGCAGCCTGCACTTTAATTACTGATGCACCTTCAAAAGCAGCCTCATCCCCCTTTACAACCTCCAGCCAGCCGGCTGCAGCAGGGTCCTTGGTATACCAGGTAAAGGCACGGCTGGTTCCCGCGTCTCCTTTGAACGTAGTTACCAGATTGTACGGGGTCCCTCCGTGGGACAATGCAGTCTCTGTACGCTCCGTCTTCAGTCTTTCCAGTACCAGTACGGCTACAATTACCACAATGAGAATAATTCCAATTATGAGTATGTTGTTCAAATGTTTCACCCGGGCTTTCGTACAGCATTTTACTTGGTAACAAACATAGCCTCCCTGGCTCGCAGAAGTCAAGATTTAACACAAACATCTGTCTGTTCCCTTCGCCGGGTTTAGTTAGATAAACATAGATAATACCCAGACGCCGAGCTGTTGGAGGGTTATCTGTTTACTTTTCTGCAGCACAAATCAATTAGTTCGATTTTCGTTACCTAATTTTCTCTTTCCTCGGCTTTTCTAACGATTAGTTGGAAAAACATCACCTAATCCGGGGTTGAAGACCCCTTTTACCGTAAAACACTCGTATTAGCTATCCTTTTTCCAACTAATCTTAGTTACAGGGTTCTTGGTGAAAAAATAGATGGCGTATTTCCACCTAATTTGATTAACTGCTGCAACCACTAAAGCCGGACAAACTTCATTAAGCATTTCTGACACCAGCCTGGCCTCTAGGCACCTCACAAATACCTGACGCATACTGTAGGGTATAGCCTACCGGGCGACAACGTGAAGGGAAGTGGATGTATGACTGCAAGGATTTTAAGATATTTTGCAGGCGGTAATACAGCTATCGGTTTCTTTAATTTGTTCGAATCGAATCTTCGGGGACTCCAGCGGATCTTTATTTTGAAAGGCGGCCCAGGTACCGGAAAATCCTCACTAATGAAGACAATCGGCTCGGAATGGGCGGAGCGGGGATACGATATAGAGCTGATCCATTGTTCATCCGATAAGGATTCGATCGACGCGGTCATTATACCGGCGCTTAGCGTGGGCATTGTTGACGGCACTGCTCCCCATGTAATCGAACCCAAGGCCCCTGGAGCGGTTGAGGAGTATGTGAATCTTGGGGAAGCCTGGGATTCAAGAGCGCTCATTAGTCAAAGAGAGATTATCGGCGAGATTAATCAACGGGTTGCGGATTCCTATAAGGCAGCGTACAGCGGCTTTGCAGAGGCTCTGAAGATTCATGATGAGTGGGAAAAGATTTATTTTGCGCACATGGATTTTAACAAGGCGAATCAATTAACAGCCGGAATGCTGGAGCAGCTTTTTGGTGATACACATCTTACTAAAAGTGCCATCGTAAAGCACCGGTTTCTGGGAGCGGCGACTCCTGCGGGGGCAGTTGACTTTGTGCCTAATTTGACAGAGGGGCTGTCAAACCGGTTCTTCATTAAAGGCCGGGCGGGAACAGGCAAATCCACCATGCTCAAAAAAATCGCCGCCGCCGCAGAGCAACGGGGCCTGGATACGGAAATCTACCATTGCGGCTTTGATCCCCACAGTCTGGATATGGTTATTGTGCGTGAGCTTGGCTTTGCGATCTTCGACAGCACGAGTCCGCATGAATATTTTCCGGACCGGGAAGGTGACGTGATCATTGATACGTATGAAACCCTTGTCGCACCCGGAACAGATGAGCGTTATGCCGGACCGCTTGCTGAAGTAAGCTCCCAATATAAAGCCCAAATGAAGGATGCCATAGCCGCTCTAGCCGAGGCGAAGGTGCACCGGGATCAATTAGAGAAAATCTATGTCACCGCCATGGATTTCCGTGTGGTGGATGAGCTGACGGACCGTATACGTACTGAGCTGTTGGAATGGACTGCTAGCCGGGGAGTTTGATTTATTGAAAGTAAACTAATAGTTTTAAAACTCTGTTTCAACTGCCTGGGCTGGGACAGAGTTTTTTGAGACTATCCCTTAATGATTTCAAATGTGATCTGTCTGCAATATAATCTAAAAATATTATTTTCATATTCAACTACCTTGAATCTTAAATTCTCTAGCTGGTCCTTAGATATATCCGTGATATCAAAGTATAACCAGCATACTAATCCCGCTAGCTGCCCTGTTTCCAGTTCGCTTACCCCTGTAAATGTTATCAATAATTGTTCCTCGTAATCAAAAGTTGATTGAGCCAGAGTGATTTGTAGAGTCGTCCGAAAATCGTCTAGCTCAGAAGCGCGAGTTAATTGAAATGAAGTTAAGTAACCGAAGTTCCTTTTTACTTGATCAAAATCGGATATGTGAGCTTTGTATTTGTTCATGTTATCCTCCTCGCACATTATATCTATACCACCTTGAGTTCCTATTCTCTTTCTGGCTATCGAAACTAAACCCTACACGTGCAGTGTTACTCATCCCATTTGATGTTCCTCATTGGTCCACATCATTAGTTGGTTTTATACTAAATTCTGATTTAACGTTCCGTTTATTGGATTTCCATCGATTTCAGTAAAATCACCTCGTCTATGTTTGCATCCACATACTAAATCACTCAAATTTATTTAACACCTTCCTTATTTCTCTGATATCAGATGTAAGTTGAGTCATTAAATGTTTATTTTTATCTGAATCACGTACTGCAAAATCCATCCCACCAAAAAAATCAATATGCAGCGCCATAATTTTATCCTTAATTTCATTCTCTACACCGCAATATTTTGTTTCATAAAGGCAACCGGTGGTTCTCGTTCATCACTTCCGGTAATCCCGCTGGCGGCAGTAGCTCACAGCCTTCCAAACGGCTGATTTCAGCAATAAGTTCTTTGATCATAGCTCCTCCTCGAAACTGGCATGCATGCGAAATACGCAAGCCATGCCCTTCTCTAGATCTAATTTATACATATATAACCATATACACAACAAAAAACTGCGGAACCCCCATCCCGGAAAAGGACAAAGCATTCCGCAGTTATTTATCTTCACATTGTTATTCCGTTGTCTATCCCTGCCCTACTCCTTCTTCCCCCGAAGCAGCGCGATCGCCGACAGCAGGAAGGCCAGCAGAGAAATCCCCAGCGTGATGTAGACCATCGGCGAAGTGCTGCCGGATTCCACGTTCTCCATAATCGCCTCATGCTCATCCATGGTCATGGAGCCGGAGTGTGCAGCCCCTCCATGGGAATGGGCGTCACCGCCGCCAGCGGCCTGGACGATCTCAGTAACAGAATGCGGCGTGTCGCTGCCTTCTTCACCGGACCATTGCACCAGACTGCCGTCAGCATAATGCTGGTAGGCATCCCAGGCGATATCGCCGGCAGTATCCGGGTTCTTGGCTGTGAAGTAGAAGCGCTGGAACTGGCCGGCCAAGATGCCGTCACCGGTTGATATCCAGCTGATTTTGTTGCCTTCGACCGTAACGGTCCAGCCCGGCGTCGTTTCATATTGCTTGAACTCGGCGCCTTCCGGCATGCGAAGGTCGATCTGAGTTGTGGCAATGTCTTTTTCCGACGGGACCTTCAGTGTATAGGTTTCCCAGGCGCCTGTGGTGGATTCAGCCGGTGATACGGTTACATGGGCGCTGGCCACAGCGGCAAATAGTGATAGTGCAGCTGCCATAGGGGCAGCAAGTGTCAGTAGTTTACGAAGCAGTTTATTCAAGATAGTTCCCCCTCAATGGATGATTGTTTCTTCTAATAATGCTTTATCTTTTCCGCGGAAAATCCCGCTCCCGGCGGGCCAGTCCCTGCTCCAGGGCATAGCGGGTCAGTTGTGTACGGTTCTGGAGCTGCAGCTTTTGCAAAATGTTCTTAAGATGGTTTTTGACCGTATGCTCAGAGATCCCGAGGGTTGTCGCAATCTCCTTATTTGTGGAGCCGGAGGATACACAGCCCAGTATTTCCTTCTCGCGCGCCGTTAATGCTTCCCGCTCCTCTTTGCCGGAGGTCACTGCAAATTCTTTCAGAATCTGAAAAGCCAGCTCCCGGCTCAGCGGGACCTCCTCACTAACAATGGCCACTAAATATTCGATCCAGGTGGACGGGGCCAGATTTTTCAGCAAATATCCCTGCGCACCCTGCTTCAACGCTTCGAACAGATAGGAGATTTCATCCGAGACAGTAACGATGACGATCCGGACATACGGATATTCCAGCTTAATGCGCCGCGTCGTCTCCAGTCCATCCATTCCCGGCATTTCGATGTCGATCAGAATCAGGTCAGGCATCCACTGGCCGGTCATAACAATCGCCTCGGCACCGCTGCCGACCGCACCGATCACTTCAAAGCGCTCATCCAGTGACACGATTTCGGTCATGGCCTCACGTGCATGCGCATGATCATCGACGATCATCACCCGGTATCGGTTCATCTGCGGTCCCTCCCTTCACAATTTCAACGGCCGTTCCTTCCGGTCCGGATATCAGGCCGAGCTGCCAGCCCATGCTTTCCGTGCGCTCCCGCATAATCTGCAGTCCATAGCTTCCATTTACCTGAAAAGGGTCCATATGCACTATACCGCCGCCGTTATCTGCCACGCTTACCTTCCAGCGCTGCTTATCACCTGTGCCTGTAATTTTTACCATACCGGCGCGGGTATGCTTGCGTACATTAATAACAGCTTCCCTGATACAGGACAGCAGCTCCGCCTGCTCTTTACTCGTCAGGGCATCAGCCTGCAGCTGCCAGTCGAGCGCAACCTCAATCATGACCTCACCGGCGATCCGTTTCAGCTGCTCCTGTACCGACCGTTCCAGGGAAAATTCCTCCTCCCCCGAGACCGGCACCTTGAGGCTGGCGATGGCCTGGCGGACATAGCGGTTCACTTCATGCACTGTCTTTTTCAGCTGATCCACATGCTCTGCGCTGACTGTGCCCTTCTGCTGGTTCTGCTCCAGCCGGTCAATACGCACAGACAGCAAAAACAGGGACTGCGCCATCCCGTCATGCAGCTCCTTCGCCAGCCCTTCGCGGGCTTCCATTGCCGTTGTTGCCGCCCGTTTCTCCTCCAGCTCCTGCCGGTTACGCTCCATAATCCGGAACAGCGGCAGCAGCAAAATAATACTGAACACGAACACAAGCACCGGTGTTAAATAGTTCCCCATATCCATCGAGATGTACGGCATCAGAAACTGGTGGCGCACGAACTCCCAAATCCCGACCATTAATGTGGGAATCAGCAGAATCAACAGCTTAATCGTCGTATACGTTGCCGTCCCCTCCCCAAATTCAGTTCTAAAGGTATCATTACCAGCCGGCTGCCGGCATGACTCTTTCGGGCTATACCTTTACATTAAATGTTACAAAATTAAGTATTTTAAAAATAATCCGACTGTGACTGCAGGCCGCCTGATCTCTTGTTACTTCGTCATTTACTATGTACAGCCTATTCTATTATTCACGATTCCTGTTCGCGAAACAACTTCCGATAAGGTACACTAGGAGCAAAGCGCTGTATAGGTACGTGCTTAAGATTATGGTTACAGGAGCGAATATGAAATGAAACGGATAACAATCCTTATCGCCGACGACGATGCTGAAATTGCCGGACTGGTAGCTCTGCATCTGGAAAAAGAGGGCTATCACACCGTCAAGGTGACCGATGGCAAAGCCGCGGTACAAGCCGTCCAGTCCCGCCACATTGATCTGGCGGTTCTTGATATTATGATGCCCGGCCTAGACGGGCATGAGGTGACCCGGCAGATCCGCGAGCAGCATCAGCTGCCGATTATTTTTCTGAGTGCCAAAACCTCGGACCTCGACAAAATCACCGGGCTGGTCATCGGCGCCGACGATTATATGACGAAGCCGTTCAACCCGATGGAACTGGTAGCCCGGGTAAACGCGCAGCTGCGCCGCTTCATGCAGCTTAACCAGCCACAGGCTGAGCGCAGGCCGGTGCTTGAATCCGGCGGGCTGGTTATTGACCCCGACCGCCGGACGGTGGAGCTGTTCGGAACGAACGTTGAGCTGACCCCCAAGGAATTCGACATTTTGTACCTGCTGGCCAGCTATCCGAAGAAGGTGTTCAGCGCGGAGAATCTGTTCCAGCAGGTGTGGGGCGAGGCTTATTTTGAGAGCGGAAATACCGTTATGGTTCACATCCGCACGCTGCGCAAAAAGCTTGGCGAGGAGCAGAACAAGAACAAACTGATCAAAACCATATGGGGAGTAGGTTATACGTTCAATGGCTAAAAGGTTTCGCAGCTTCCGCTTCCAGATGATCTTCCTACTCACGCTGAGCATGCTATGCTCCGGTATTATCACCTATGGGCTGTACAAGGTTCTGCAGCTGTATTATACGTCCACCGTTATGGCCGAAGACCCGCTCGCCCGGTTCCGGTATATGATCAGTAATATCGGGGACCTTAATTTCTTCCTGATCTTTTTTATACCGTTGGCCCTGGTCTTCTTCTACCTGTTTACGAAGCCGTATGCCCGCTATTTCCGTGAGATTTCACAGCAGATCCGTCAGCTGGCAGAAGGGAATTTTACCAGCCGGATCACCATCCCCTCGCAGGATGAGTTCGGGGACATTGCTGCCGATCTGAATGTAACCAGCGGCAAGCTGCAGCAGGCGGTGGAGCGGGGGGATTTTGCCGAGAACAGCAAGGACCAGCTGGTGCTCAATCTGGCGCATGATCTGCGCACACCGCTGACCTCTGTGCTGGGTTATCTCGATTATGTGCTGAAGGATGAAGCCTTATCTGCCGAACAGGTAAGGCATTACACCTCCATCGCCTATACCAAATCACGGCGGCTGGAGCGGCTGATCGATGAGCTGTTTGAGCTTACCCGGATGAACTACGGCATGCTCAAGATTGACCGCAATCCGCTCGATCTGAGCGAGCTGCTCGTCCAGCTTCATGAGGAGCTGTACCCGCTGCTGGACAACAACGGGCTGACTGCCCGGCTGGAGCTGGCTCCCGTTATGGAAATTCAAGGTGACGGTGAGCTGCTGGCCCGCGTATTCGAGAACCTGCTGACCAATGCGGTCCGTTACGGCAAGGACGGCCAGTATGTCGATATCAGCTGCAAGGAAGAGGACGGACAGGCAGTTGTCCGGGTAACCAATTACGGGGGCAGCATTCAGCCTGCGGATTTGCCCTTTGTATTTGATATGTTTTATACAGGCGACCGGGCGCGGAGCCATCAGGAGGGCAGCACCGGGCTCGGCCTGTTCATCGCCAAAAATATTGTCGAGCAGCACAAAGGCGAGGTTACGGTAGCCAGTGATCCGGTCCGCACAAGCTTTGTAGTAAAGCTGCCGCTTGGTGTGTAAGCAGCAGCCCGTCTGCAACTCCGCCTTCAGCCGGCTTTTAAGAAAAAATTTATTTTTACCCCGCTTCTATTTAAACGCTGCTCCTTATTCTTGAGTTATCAGGACAAGGAGGAAGCCGAAATGAAGAAGCGGGTTTTTTGCGCGGTTTTGATTGCATTACTGGGCTGGGAGGCTCTGCGGCAAATGAACGGAACTGGTGAACCGGCTGACGGGCTGCAGATGGTCCAGGTCATGAACGGTGAAGGTAAACGGTCTGATCTGACTGCCGTTTCAGCAAGCCGTGTGCACCAGGGCAATCTGCTGCTGGTTAACAAGGATTATCCGGTGCATTCGGAGGGTGTCACGTCCGACATCATTAAATTGGCAGAGCACAGGGAGCTGACGGCCGGCTATGCGCTGCTTGATAATGACACCCGGCTGTCCAAAACAGTAGCCCTGCAATTTTCAAAAATGGTCGAAGCAGCAGCTGGAGAAGGAGTCAGCCAGTTTCTGATCAGCAGCGGCTACCGGGATACTGACAAACAGAAGCAGCTTTATGAGGAAAAAGGAGCCGATTACGCCCTTCCGCCCGGCCACAGCGAGCATAACCTCGGGCTGTCGCTGGATATCGGGTCCTCGCAGATGGAGATGAGCCGTGCACCTGAAGGCCGGTGGCTGGAGGCTAATGCCTGGGACTATGGCTTCATCCTCCGCTATCCCAAGGACAAGTCGGACATCACCGGCATCCAGTATGAGCCCTGGCATTTCCGTTATGTCGGCTTGCCGCACAGCATCATTATGCGCGACAAGCACTATACGCTGGAGGAGTATCTTGATTTCCTGAAGGAGCAGCAATCGGTTACCGTAAAAGTTAAAGGGACGGTATACCAGATTTCCTATTATCCTGTTAACGGCAGCAGCACCTTCATACCTGTACCTGCCGGGCAGCAATGTGACATATCGGGCAATAACATAGAGGGATTGATCATAACCTCACATCCATAATATCCGGCCTTATTGCTATATCCGTCCCCCTAGAAAGGAGAGTCACCCCATGAACCAGACCCGGGTTATGCGTGAAAAAAAGGCTGCTTCTGTGAAACGCACAGCGCAGCAGCCGGACGCTTTTGCCAAGCTCCGTTCGGCCGGTCTGCAAGCTGTATTCGCAGTCTATATCTATGTATTGTTCAAAATCATCCTTTTCAAGTTCAGTCCGATCGACTTCCGCTTTCTGTGGCACCAGCTGCAGCGCAGTCCGGATACGATCCTGCGCCAGCTGCGGCTGGGCAACTTCACTCCGCTGGAGACCGTCTATAATACATTTGATCCGGTTACTGTAACCAAGCTGGTGAACCTTGTCGGAAATATCGCGTTATTTATCCCTTTCGGTATATTTATAGCTCTTTTGTCCTCTAACCGGAAGATTACCTGGTTCGGCGTAATGCTACGCTCCTTCGGACTCAGCGCTGTGCTTGAATGTGCGCAAGGGCTGTTCTCGATCGGTACGTTCGACGTTGACGATCTGCTGCTGAACACCTTAGGCGGTGTAATCGGCTACGGCTTGTTCAGGCTGTGGCGGGCAGGCCAAAAAGCCCGGCCGGCGCAATGAAGTGCCGGCAGGCTTTTGACTTTTGTTTGCTGAAATGGCGTGTTCCAGGCTGTCGCTAAACAGATTAAGTGGAAATTTGTCACCTAATTCTCTAGCAAACGCTGGAACGGGACGATTAGCTGGAAAAAGGACACTTAATTTCACTCGATCTGCGCTAAACCGGGTTTTAGGCTGAAATAAGTGACTTTTTTCCACCTAATGAACGAAAAAACCCGGATTTGAGGAAATTAGGTGGCGAAAATCAAACTAAAGTTGGAATGGGCCTGAGAAAAGCACCTTTGAGATCAGCCGTGGCGGCGGAGAACTATTAGCTTGCTGGAATGGGGTGTTCCAGGCTGTCGCTAAACAGATTAAGTGGAAATTTGTCACCTAATTCTCTAGCAAACGCTGGAACGGGACGATTAGCTGGAAAAAGGACACTTAATTTCACTCGATCTGCGCTAAACCGGGTTTTAGGCTGAAATAAGTGACTTTTTTCCACCTAATGAACGAAAAAACCCGGATTTGAGGAAATTAGGTGGCGAAAATCAAACTAATGATGAAGTGTCCCTGCAAAGTAGCAACTTTGAAGTTTAGCCGTGACGGCGGAGAACTATACGTTAGTGCTAGTGCTAGTGCTACTGCTACAACTACAACTACAACTACACTTACTCCATCAACAACTACACTTACTCCATCTACTACACTATCTACCCATCCACTACACTCCAACTCCAACTCCATCTACTATACACTTAATCTATCCTCTACACTCCAACTCCATCTACTACTACACTTACTCCATCCACTACTACACTTCAACCCCATCCACTGCACTTCGACTCCATCTACTCCCACACTCCAGTTCCATCTACTCCAATCCAACTCCATCTACTGCTACACCTTAACTACACTACTGCTACAACTACACTTTTAGCTCTAACTCCAGCTCAAGCCACACCTACCAACTACAGTTACTGCTCTAGCTCCTTACAGAAATCTCCATCACAGCGGCGAAGTATAGCGGTCGTACTGGATATCCAGCTCTTTAAACGTCTCTCCGGTCTGCTCCAGGAAAAAGCTGTTGATCCCCTCTGCCCCGAGCCAATTCACACCCAGCAGCAGTCCGTCAGTTGTCCTGGCCGCGAACAGCAGGGAGAACATCTGCGGGATGACTTCACCGCCGTCGTCGACACGCCAGACCGAGTACTCGTTGTCGGTGATCTCGGCAGGGTAATCCATAAAGCTGAGTTTGCCTTCTTCCTCCAGCACCAGGCTGAACAGCATATCCTTGTTCTGTCTGACGAACTGGACAAGGTATAGCTCCCGGCCCGGCGGCAGACTGGCCAGCTTCCAGGCCGACTGGATCTCCCGGTGCTTGGCATCCGTTATGCTCTTGCGCACCGGATCAGATTCAGGCAGCTGATCAGCATCTGCCGGTCCCGGTTCAACAGGTACCAGAGCCTCCAGTTGGAAGGTGGATGAATTCACGAGATAATAGGTTTCATCTGGAACCGCTGCATCGCCATCGACCGTAAATACATAGCCGGATATATTGGGCAGGTTAACGGCCAGCTCCCGGCCGTTGTTCTGGTCATTGCCCTCCTGCCAGCCCCCGAACCGCACCCGGAGCACCTGGCCTCCGCTACCGATGGCGGTATCCAGCGCCTGCATCTGCAGCTCCTCGTCATTCCCCTCCCGGGTGACAAGGAGCTGCCTGCCGGCTTCCCCGGCAAACCCGAACACCGGCTGCAGCGCAGCCGGATCCAGCACCGCCGCCTCAGCAGGCGTAGCCGCCGGACCGGGCGTTTGCGTTGCGGCAGCAGCAGACGCTCCAGCTCCAGCTCCGGCTCCAGCAGTTGCAGCTCCTGACGCAACCGGACTTGCATCTCCCTGATTAGCATCCTGCCCGCTGCCGGCACCTGAACAACCCGCAAGGCTCAGAGCAACTGCCATAACAGCCGCCAGTACAGCAGCCGGCTTCAATCGCTTAGGCATGCTGAGTGCCTTAAAGCTATGATATCCTCTCATGATCCGCTTCATCTCGTTCCCTCCGTCCGGGAATTAGAATATTCCCATACTCAGATAGCGTTCCCCTGTATCCGGCGCAATACACAGCACCCGCTTGCCGGGCCCGAGCCGGCGTGCCTCCTGCAGCGCAGTCCAGACGGCCGCGCCGCCGGAAGGGCCGATCAGAATACCTTCCTTACTGGCCAGCGCACGGACAGTCTCCAGTGCAGCTTCATCCTCCACCTGGACGATTTCATCATATACGCCAGTGTTAAGGATTGCCGGGATGAAGCCGGGGCTTGTGCCGACCAGCTTATGCGGTCCGGGCTGGCCGCCGGACAGTACGGGTGAGCCGTGCGGCTCAACAACGACGATCCGGATGCCCGGCAGCTCCCGGCGCAGCACCTCGCCGGTTCCAGTGATGGTTCCGCCGGTCCCCGAGGTGGCGACAAACACGTCAAGCCGCCCTTCCATCTGCTCGATAATTTCCGGGGCGGTCGTCGTGCGGTGGATATCCGGATTGGCGGCATTCTCGAACTGCTGCGGAATGAAGCTGCCCGGAATGGCTGCCCCCAGCTCCAGCGCCTTGGCAATCGCACCCGGCATCCGCTCTGCCGCCGGAGTCAGTACCACATCAGCGCCATATGCCTTCAGGATGTTGATCCGTTCCTTCGTCATATTATCAGGCATGACGAGAATGGCCTTATAGCCTTTTGCTGCAGCGTTCATCGCAAGGCCAATGCCGGTATTGCCGCTGGTCGGCTCGATGATCGTTCCGCCCGGCTGCAGCCGTCCGTCCAGCTCTGCCTGGAGGATCAGATTATAGGCCGCGCGGTCTTTTACACTGCCGCTGGGGTTGAACATCTCCAGCTTGACGTAGACTTCCGCATCATCAGGGCCGGTCAGGCGGTTAAGCCGCACAGCCGGCGTGTCCCCGATCAGCTCGGCGATATTATTCACTACTTTCGATTTCATACTTTCGTCCTCCCTTATCCTTCATGGTATACATTATACAATTAACGGCGGTCAAGGACCTGTGTGAACAAGTCCCTGACCGCCGCCGTTTGCTTAACTGTTACACTTCCCGGTCACTCATTTCTCCCGGACAACCAATAGTACACCTATAAAAATAAATGCGGTGCCTGTCCAAAAAGTCAAACCAATCTGTTCACCAAGCAGCAGCCACCCCAGCAGTGTACCGACGACCGGCTGCAGGAAGAAAAACAAACCACCGCTGGATGCATTCAGCATCTGCAGGCCGCGGTTCCACAGCAGAAAGCCGCAGGCTGTCGAAATAATCCCCAGATACAGCAGACCGCCCCAGATCGACGGGTGCAGCATCGCCTGGAGATCGAGCCTGGGGAGCCGGCTTACCGTAAACGGAGTAATCACAGCAAACGCTACGAGGATACTGTAGAACGTGACAACAATCTGTGAGTATTGTCCCGGCACTTTTTTTACGAGGACAGACATTAGTGCCCAGGTAAGTGCCGCAACAAGCAGAGATATGCCCCCAAGCCGCAGCGAAGGATCGATACTCCCGGTTCCTACAATAACGCCTACGCCGGTAGTTGCCAATATGATCGACAATGCTTTTTTGAGCGTAATCCGCTCTTTAAGGATGATCCTTGCAAACAGCACCATAAACGCCGGTGTCGTTGAAGTAATGATAGCGCCCATCTGTGCAGTAGACAGCATCGTGCCCGCTTCCTGAGTCAGAATGGAGACCGTGTTGCCAATCAGGCCTATCAGGATAATCAGCAGCATATCCCGTTTGGCAATACGCCACGACTGCTTTGTTACAACCCCGATGACCAGCAGGGCAATAATGGCAATCAAATAACGGAGCCACACGATTTCGAGCGGCGGCACAACGTCCACCACATGCTTTACAACAACATACATACCGCCCCAGATGCTGGCAGCCAGTGACAAAAACAATGATCCCATTACCTTCGACTTCTTCAATTGTGTACCCTCCGTTTGTTAGACAAGTCCTTGTTTGTCCTTAACGGAGTTGCAGTTTTCTGCTGTTAAGGAAGAAGAACTGCAGGTACATCACACTCAAACCGCGGTGCAGCCATCATTACTGTTCAACTCGCTTTCAAAAGCATAATTTCATTACATTTTACACGAAAGCTATAGTTTAGGATAGGGTCCGTTTGATAGGGACATACAGGTCAATTTTGGCCTTGCCCTCAGGATCGGAGTAGGGATCATTCATACAGAACTCGAGGGCGTCACGGTCATCAGGCTCATACCCGCTTGAAGGCAGCCACCCGCCGTACACACTCTGATACGCAATGGCAAGCTTGTCGATGGTGTCATAGAACTTATAGAGCGCATACGTACCGCCGGGCAGGTCTCTAAACGCAATACCCGTATCCTCCTCCTCCTCCGTAAATCCATCTGGAACCGTAATACAGGCATCATACCTGCAGGAGCTTTCGCCGGTTACACCCGGATCATCCAAAGATATGCCGATAAAAGTTTCTGCGGCCGCCAGACCACTGCTCCGCACCCATGCACCGAGCGTTTCCCACGCCTTATACGTTTCAAGATAGCTGCCGACATGCCTTACATAGGCTACCTTATAACCTGGCAGCTCCTTCAGTTCAATGTTCATTCCCCACACTCTCCTTAGAAAATTATTACTGTTGCTGTTCAAAGCATAGTCTTTGGGAGCGGACAAATCTTCCGGATTATTGCCGGAGACTGACGGAATGTTGCTAGGTTTCTTCTGTTCAGACTTGCGCATGGCGCTTGGGGTAGTGCCAAATTCCCTTTTAAAAGCAGCATTGAAGCTGGAGAGCGAGCTGAAGCCGCACAGGGATGAAATATCCAGCATAGTCTTGTTGGTTGAACGCAGATAAGTAACGGCATGATGAAGACGTCTTTCCGTCAGATAGTTCATCGGGCTTTTATGTATAATGGCGGAGAACACTCTGGAAAAATGATATTTAGAAAAGCTGGAAACCTCTGCAAGCGTGTCGAGCTTGATGTCCTCTCCAATATGTTCTTCTATAAATTGCAGAACCGCCCCGATACGCTGCTTATAATCGTTGTTCATCCGGTATCCCCTCACCTTCTGTATTCTGCTATCAAGCATAGCAAGCAGCTGCCGGTTCATGCAATGAACGAATCATCAGCTCAGCGTACTCACTGCCCAGAATCAAAAAGCCGCTCCCCGGCGCATCCGGGAAACGGCCCTGTATGGAACAGCAGCTTACGGATTGACTGTGATCGTAAACGTGGACGTGTTATTTTTGATCGGTGTCACCGTATTGGTAATCTTCAGATTGTTGAATATAACCGAGCCGACCGCCGGACCCTGGCCTGGCTCTGCCGATTCGTTGACCCAAATGCCGACCCCTGATTTGGCATCGAAGGCATCGCCGCTTTTCTGGGCTCCCGAGATGGAGATGTTGGTAAAGACCGTGTCCGCTACCGGGAACTGCGGCGCCGAGCCGACATAGTTAGTCTGGAACATGATGCCATGGTAGGTCGGATCAATGATATCCACATCACTGACGCGGATGCCCTGGAACACCTTGGAAGCCGAGAATACCCAGATCGCCGGAAAAGTCTGTGAGCCCCAGAAGTGGCCGCCTGCGCGGACAACTGAGATATTCTGCAGATTCGTCGTTGGCGAAGCGCCGAAGCCGTTCATCGGATAGCCGAAGTCCAGTGAGCTGATCGTAATGCCCGAGTAGCACAGCGTGTCGGCAATGTATATATTGCGGAAAGTGTTTGCGTAGCCGCCGTATACCGCCACGCCGGCTGCACGCCAGGTCAGAATGGAGGTCAGATTCTCATACACGTTGTCCTTCATGTCAGCACCGCCGGAATCAATCGCCGAGAACAGTGCAAAGCTGTCATCGCCGGTTGCCCGCGCTTCGTTATTGGAAACGAGATTATTGGTGCTGCCGTTAGTCATGTTGATGCCATCGGCAAAGGTGTTGCGGATCCGGGAGTTGCGGATGGTCATATAATCGGTGTTCGCTCCCCAGTACATACAGATCATGTGCTCAGTCCAGATGTTGTCGATCGTCATATTTGCGACGTTGGCGAAGTCAAATACTTTGCCCGGACCGTCGATCCGCGAGGTGTAATTGCCAAAGTAGGCAAAGCCTGAGAAGGTGGAGCCATTGGCGCTATCCGTCGCCCTGAAGCCGACATCCGTATTCGACTGGCTGGCTGGAGCATAAAACCGTGTGTACCATGGGCCGGCTCCGATAATTTTCATCGCTTTGCCGTACACCTGGAATTTGTTCGACGTCTCATAATTGCCTGCAGGCAGATACACCCCTTCAAGCTTGCCGGTTGTATCCATCCGCACTTTGTCCAGGGCATTTTGTACATCCTGGTGGGTGAAGCCCGCTGGTACGGCATATTTGGCCGGATCAGGATTCGCTATGGGCGCAACCTGCTCCAGACTGATGAAGTCGATGGCATACTGTGAGGTGTTGGCAGCATCCTTTTGCAGGCGGATCGTACTGCCTGCCGGAATGGTGCTGTCAAACATAATATTGGCCTCATCGTAAATATGACGCGGTGAGCCTGCACCCGGCTGGTTGCCCGGACTGGTCTCGGAGCCGTACAGCCAGGCGTATTTGGAGGTCAGGCTAATCGCCTTGGTAAAGACCCCGTTGACATAAATGTTCAGGGTGGAGCTGATGCCGTCACCGCTGGCTGAATCGGGAATGGAGAACCGGGTTACCAGTGTGTTGGTACTGGCTCTGGTTGTGAATTCCACATAGCTGCCGGTTGTATTGAGCGTTACCGCTCTTCTGCCGGACGCTTCACCGGCCAGGTCGCCGATATTGCGGTTTGCCGCAAGCTTGACTGCTCCGCCGCCGGTAACACCATCCTCCGCTTCATACATGTCATACGGCATATTCGCTCCGCGGCCGATGAACAGCGGGCGTGTCTCGGTGTTGTTGGCCTGCTTGACCGGCAGCTCATTTCCGTCTACGGCAATTTGCGTTTTTACGTTGTATTTTCCGTTCACCGCAGTCCAGGTGCCCAGGGTAACGGGGGCTGTGGTAGCGCCGCTGCTGATAACGCCGCTATAGGTGCCTGTCAGGGTTTTGATCACTGCATTCGTCGCTGCATCCGTCAGGGTCAGCGTAATATTGTGGGTTCCGCCCGCAGATGCGGCTGTCCCCTGATTTTTGACCGCTGCGGTGAAGGTTACGATATTGCCGCCGGCCGGATTTCCCGGAGACCAGCTGACCGCTCCTGCAACAAGATCGGAGCTTGAGACGGGTACAACGGTTAGGGAAGAGGGACTTGTGTAGCTGTTATTCCCTTCGTTAAGCTCGATAACCGTGTTGCCTTCATCAACCTTGGCGCTTACTGCATAAGTGCCTGCATCCTTCGCTCCGATGTTCAGCGATACAGTGCCTGAAGCACCGGCGGCAAGTGTCCCCACCTGAGCCGTGCCAGCAAGCGCGGTTCCCAGATAGAAGTTTACATTCGTCGCTGCAGCTGCTGCAGTACCTGTGTTTTTGACAACAGCACTGAGTGTAATACTGTCGGTTTCTACCGGAGCAGACGGATTCCAGGACAGTGCCGTTATTGTCAGATCCGGATTGGCAGCCGGTGTTCCAAAGATTTGTAACTCCGCCACCTGGCCGGCGCTTGATCCGGTATTGGCCGTAAACTTCAGCTGCAGCTCACTGGCTGTTGCGGTAACCGGAATGGTCACTGAATTGCCAGTGGCCGGGTCGAAGGGATAGACAGCTGCCGGAACGAGTGTGGAGAATGATGTGCTGTTCTGATTACGGCCCAGTACCTCTATCGTTTGGGAGCGTGCAGCCCAGGCAGAGGCCGGATTCAGCTTCACAACGACTGATGTGATATTGGCGTTGGAGCCAAGGTTCACGCTGAGTGTATTCGGGTAGCTCCCGCCTGCCCCTTCCCAGTAAGTGGTCACATCCCCGTCATTGACATTAGCCGGGACAAAGGTAAAGACAGAGGATGAGGCGTTGACAGCTTTTCCTATAGCCAGATTTGAGGAAGGTCCTGCAGTCGGCATAGCTGTCGGTGCCGGTGTAACAGTTGCCGTCGGTGTAGGAACGGGTGTTGGAGCAGAGGTGGGCGCTACAGTTGGAGAAGGCGTTGGAGCAACGGTTGGTGCCACTGTAGGGGCCGGTGTTGGAGCAGTGGTGGGTACCGCAGTCGGACTGGTTGTCGGTGCCGCTGTAGGGGCAGTTGAGGCTGTAAGCACCAGCTGGTCCAGATTCACATTCCCGCTGTCAGACGGATCATATTTGTAGGCAATCGTGTTTGTCCCGGCATTCAGTGTCAATAATTCACTTTTAACTCCCCAGGTATCCCAGTTCGCCAGGTTAGGAAGCACCGTCTGTCTGATTTTAGTTCCATTGACATAGATGCTGAGGGTCTTGGCACTCCCCGTGGCGTTTGCATACCTCAGTGCAGCATCTACATTCCCTGCTCCGGGCACAGTTACCGTAAAAGCAGCTGCTGCTCCCTGCGTCAGGTAACCGTCAACAAAAGCGCTGCCCGTATATCCGCTGTGATCGGTATTGGTTTTGGCACCGCCGCTTAAAGCTGCTGCCTCTGCCTCATACGTTCCCGGCGTTACAGCGGCTGTACCGTAGACCTCCAGCTCGGATACCTGGGCAGCCGGCCAGCCGGTATTGGCAGTGAAATTGATTTTTATATATCTGGCCGTAGCCGCGGTAAAATTAATCGTTACGCTGTTTCCGCCCGCCGCCGGAGTGAATACATAGCTTGAGGATGCAGCAAGATTGCTGTATGAGGAATCATTAAGGCTCCCCTGAACGGACAACGTCTGCGTTCTTGTCTCCCAGCCTGCGGGGAGCTTCAGTACAACCTGGTTAACACTGCCCGCAGCTGCAAGATCGACCTTGATCCATTGCGGAAAAGCATTGCTGGCGCTCTCCCAGTACGTCCCCTGATTGCCGTCATTTGCATTCACTGCGGTATATACATCACCGACCGAGCTTGCCGTAATGCTTTTCCCCTGGGCCAGATTACCCGCCGCCGCGCTTACCGCCGGAAATATCCCCATTTGTCCCGTAATCAGCAGAACGATCAGGATGTACATCGGCAATGATCTTTTGGCAAAAGCCTTGTTTCCCCTAGACATGTTCAGCCACCTCCTATAGATTTATCAATCTATTCCACCAACGTATACGCTTACAATATATCTTTTTGCCCATCGCCTCCCGGGTATAATATAAGTTATAGAGAGACGGTGGTCGATGACCGATTCTATGCGGAGTATGTGCAAAATAACGTACCTGAGAGGAATTCTTTCTGTTGTACAGAATTAGTAGAGTATCTCATTTCCGGAGGATGACTTATGGCAGCTTCACGCAAAAATACGGATTTTTATATGTTGGCGGCATCTGTTGCTTTCTTTCTTTATTTTATCATCGCTGTTATCCCGTACGGTGATTCGCATAACTTTTTCAGTGAGGCCAGTGTGCCTGAGGGCAGCGAAATATGGCCCTATTTTTTAATGACTACACCCGCATTGCTTGTATATCTGATCATCACATTTAAATGGATTGGAAGAATCCGATTTTTACGCTGGCTGAATTACCCGGTTATTATTTTCAATATCAGCTTCATTTCTTTGATATGCCTCTCTGCCTTCAACGGCGGGACCGTCTTCTGGCTGATCTTCATTATGGGCCCGGTTTCCCTGTTACTGACCGTCATCTTTTTTACCATCGGCCTGATTAAGGACCTGAAGTTCCTTCGTGCTGCAAAAGAACAAAAATAAAAGGGACCCTGCTTATTAGACAGGGCCCCTTCTCCGTGCTGCTTCAGGCGATATTGAATCTGGCCACCAGCCCTTGCAGACCCTGGGCCATCGTGCTTAGCGTGCTGGCGGAGGAAGCGATCTGTTCAACGGAAGCCATCTGCTCCTGGGAAGCGGCGGAGACATGCCGGGTGCTGGAAGCGGTTGTCTCCGAGATCATGGTGACCTTGCGGATGGACTCGACAATCTCATCGGTGGCAGCCGTAATCTCCTCGACCGCACCGGAGACCTCCTGCACCTGTCCGGCCAGTGAGTCAATGGAAATGCGGATCTCTCCGAAGGCATGTCCGGCATGCTCAATAATACCCGTGCCGTTCTCCACTTCATTCATGCTTAGCTTCATTGTGGCTACTGCGCCGGAAGCTTCATTCTGTATGCCGGCCGCCATCTCGGCGATCAGATTCGCGGATTCCCCCGACTGCTCCGCGAGCCTGCGGACCTGATCCGCAACTACTGCAAACCCTCTGCCCTGCTCTCCGGCCCGCGCCGCCTCGATAGCCGCATTCAATGCCAGTATGTTCGTCTCCGAGGCAATACCTTTAATGACTCCCACCAGACTGCCGATCTCCTGCGAGCGGTTCACAAAGCCCAGCACCTGCTGTGATAGCGAGGCGATCGAGCCATTAATGGAGTCCATCTGGCGGGCCGCCGCCTGCAGCGACTCATCACCGGAAGCGGCATATTCGGCGGAACGCACCGAGGCGTCGGAAATATCCTGCACGCTTGCGGCGATCTGCTGGATTGCCGCAGACATCTCCACAATCGTCGTCATATTCGTCTGCAGATCGTTCATCTGTCTGTCCGTACCTGAAGCAACATTGCCCATGATACCCGCGATCTTCTCGGTGACTGCAGCCGTCATTCCGCTGTCCGCAGTCAGCTTGGAGGAGGAAGCAGCCAGACTGTCGGCCGACTGGCTCACCTGGCCGATAATGCTGCCCAGATTGCCTGTCATCTGATTAAAGGTATGCGCCAGCTGCCCGATCTCATCCCTGCTGCGGACATTCAGCTTACGGGTCAGGTCTGCCCTGCCGTCGGCTATTTCCTGCAGCTGATTGTTCACGTCACGGATCGGCTTCAGAATCCGTCCGGACAGCAGGAGCGCAATCAGTGCAGCCAGCAGCACCGATAATCCCGTTACGCCGAAGCTGAAGCCCATTGCTGAACCGCGGTGCGCAGCCGCCTGGCTCTGTGCAGCCTTTATTTCTTTGGCCAGTACTTCCTCGAAAGCAATTTGCGATTCCATAATTGTATCCAGGGAGAGGTTAGTGAACTCTTTTTGCGCACCAGGGAAATTTCCTTCCTTCGCCATTGCAAAGGCATTCTCCAGTACTGTCAGATAATGGCTCCATCCGCTCTCCAGATTAGTAATTCCGGACAGCTCCGCTTCATTCAGGCCGGCATTCTTCAGCTCTGTAATCGAAGCTGTGATTTCCGGTATTTCAGCTTCATACGCCGACAAATATTTGGTGCGCTCGTCGTCGGTGTTGCTCATCACATATCTCGCCGCCAGACCGTCTGCTGTGCGGATCTTATCCGTCAGCTCCTGTACCAGTGTCAGCTTGCTGTAATTGCGGTTAATCTGGTCTGTCTGCATTGTTGCCTTGCCCTGAAACAGGGTATTACCGGCGATTGCCAGTATAAAGACGAGTATAACGGCAGCGAACCCCATCAGGATTCTTGCCCGGATTCCTTTAATCATAAATGTTGCCTCCCGGTTATGTATTATGTATTGCTTTTATCCTAAGCTGGCAGCCTTAAATCAGCCTTAAATCTGCCTGAGCATGGACTGAACGTTAGCTGAAAGTGCAGCGCCTCCCCCTCATCCTTCCCGCAAAAAAAAGACCGCCTCCCGGTCATATGCCGGAAAGCGGTCCTTCTCACCCTCATGCTTCAATTATTCGTACAAGTTCCCGTTAGCCAGCTGGGCCAGCCGGGTCTGATCCAGCACGCTCAGCCTGCCGCGCTTGCGTTCAATAATGCCTTCGTCGATAAAGCGCCTGACAATCCGGTTAAGATGCCGGTAGCTTGTGCCGAGCAGATCAGCAGTCTCGGTTAAGCTTGAGGTACGGATCTCCTCAACCCGCTGGCCGCCGACCGTCTCCTCAAACAGGGACATCAGATAGCTGGCAAACCGGTTCTCCACCGGGTAGAGCAGGTTCAGCGCAGAGGTCTGGCCGAGGGTGTACATTTTGTGGCTCAGCTCCCCCATCAGAAAACGCAGCAGCGCCGTATTCTCCTCCAGCTCCCGCAGGAGCATCTTCCGTGATGCCACAAGCAACAGGCTGCTGCCGACGGCCACGACTTCATTTTTGACCGGGTACTGCCGCAGCAGCTCCACATCCCCGATCACTGACATCGGCCGGGCGAACCGCACCAGCATCGACTTTCCGTTTGGCAGCAGCGTGTGAATCTTCAGCTTGCCCTCCATCAGAATGAACATGCTCTCCAGCCGGTCGCCGACCGAGCAGATCACCTCACCGTCCCCGTAGCGCCTCAGCTCCATAGCGGCTATGTCAGTGCTGCTGAATATTTTACCCAGACCGTTTCTGTCAGCAAGCCGCCGGACAGCTTCCGGGTCAATCATGGACTGCATTCTATTTCCTCCTTGAGAACTTGCAAATGTACAAGGTCATGCTCCGCGCAGGAGCATCAACATGATGCCCTTACTGTAACACAACCCCGCACAATATCGTAAGAGCGCCTGCCTCAAGGTTATTTTAACGAATGGATATAATCCTGCAGCGCCTGCTGTCCCCGGTGCCTGGAAATGTTGAAGGAAGGCCACTCCTGCTGCGCCTCCCCGCGCTGATTCGTCCATTTCTCACTAAGCTCCTGCTTGAGCAGATCATCATTCTCTTTACTGAAGCTGATCAGCAGCGGAACCGTCTCCCAGGACAATCCGGTCAGATAATACTTATCAATATCCCCTGCCGCCTCATACCGGGCAATATTCTGTGAAGCAATAATCCGGTCCATCCCGATGTAATTCATGAATACGTAGGACAGCAGTCCAAGTGCCACGTACCATTTTATCAGCGGAAAATCGGTCTTGGTTATCCGTACAGCAGCGAGAATCAGCAGCAAACCCAGAAAAATCATAAAGGCATGCACCAGGAAGCGTATCTCCGTATAGCCGTAAGCTTCTTCATATAAGGTAAGCCGGGAGAACGCCGAGTACAGCATCACTACCGAGCACAGAACCAGAATGTACAGGAGGATGCGGATGACGGACAGCAGTCTGGCTTTGGCCCGGGGCAGGGCAAGAAGTGACAGCAGCAGCAGGCCGAAGTTTATCGACGTCACCATAATCAGCTCGAAAAATCCGCTCCGCGCATAATCGGCATACGTGCTTCCCTGCGGCAAAGCCCCCTCCCACGCACCGAACAGGTAGGAAAATTGAACACTCACAAACAGTACATAAACCGCATTCACCGCCGTCAGGACGGTTGTGGCAATCACAGGGTCAACGGAGAACTCGAAAGGCTCCAGCTGCGGCTCCCCTTCCTTCGGAACGATAACCTGCCGCTCAGTACGTTTATAAGCTATAAAACCCATTAAATAACTGAACAGCCCGATTCCCAGCAACACACTCCACAGCGTCCGGCCGAAGCCTTCACCGAAGGAGATCCGTTCCAGCAGATCAGGGAATTTATTCAGAAGCTCATTAAACACACCGTCTGCCGAGGAGAGCAGCGAAACGACAATCAGCAGCAGCGGACAGGACAGCAGCAGACCGGCCAGCACCTTGAGGTATACTTGTTTATGTTCGCTTTTCAGGCCATCCCCGCCTGATTTGCGGATTGTAGTGAATACTGTAGGCCAATGCCGCGGACCCTGGGCAAAAAAATGCTCCAGCGCAGCGCCGATCAGCTGAATTCCGCTCCACGAAGGCCGGCGGTAGCTGAGCAGATAGGTCATATGTAAAAGAATCAGTACCGGAAGCGCCAGCAGATTAAGCCCGTAGAAAAACCAGCTGGAGAACAGCATAAAGGTTATTGCCAGCAAAAAGATGGCCGCCAGCCATACATAATCAAACCATTTCAGCGGGCGAAGCTGTTCCTTCGCATAGTACAGCATGAAGCCGTAGAACAAGACGACAAAGACCGGATAAGAGACTCCAGGCATATGTCCATAAAATAAATACTGGTGCACGATTGCCAGCAGCAATGCCGCAGCCAGCGCGGAAAGCGCAGACCTCGGAATAACGGGAACTTTCTCATTCATGGGAATACCCTCCAGTTTTTCACTTTCTTATACCAATTCTAGCTGTTAAAATAAGAAGAAAAAGAGAAAAAATAATCCGCTCATTTCCTATTATATTGAAAGGGGCCTTCGGCATGAAGCTGCACGGCCAATATCTGAAGCTGCATTCACAGCATGGAGGCGCAGAAGAAGCCTCTGTCACGCTGGATGAGCTTGCCCATATCCTAGGCTGCACCCACCGTAACGCACTGCATGTTATCAACAAGCTGACAGAACAGGGCTGGATCTGCTGGACACCGAGCCGGGGCCGCGGACGCCGTTCTTCCCTGAAATTCCTCGCGGATGCCGAAGAAATAGCGTTAAGCTCCATGAAGCAGGCCATCAGCAGCAGTGATATCCGCAGCTCGATTGAAGGCATCCGCGGGCACGCGCGCTCCTCCTCCCTCCAGGATACGCTCCAGGGCTGGCTGCTGGCCTATTTCGGACATCATTCGGAGCTGCGCAGCGACAAGCGTATTGATACACTGCGCCTTCCCGTCAGGCAGCAGCTGCACAATCTGGACCCGCTGTATATGAATCTGCTGGCTGAATCGTTTGTATCCAGCCATATTTTTGACGGGCTGGTTACCCGCAGCGGCGGAGCGGAACGGATCAGCCCCGGGCTTGCCCATGCCTGGGAGGCTGACGGGCAGCGCAGCACCTGGACCTTTCATCTGCGCAAGGATGTGCTGTTCCATCACGGCAAGGTGCTGTCCGCCGAGGATGTTGTCTATTCGTTTCAGCGGATGATGAATACCTCGCAGCGGATGCTGTACAGCAACATTTTCAAGGACATCCGTGAAGTGAAGGCGCTTAATCCGGTTACGGTCCGTTTTCTGCTCAAGCAGCCGAATGAGCTGTTCCTTCCTTTCCTCTGCACCAGCCGGGCCGCAATTGTACCGCGTGATCTCGAAACCGCCTTTGCCGGAGGCTTCGGACGCAGGCCGGCAGGAACCGGACCTTTCAAGCTGATCGAGATGAATGAGGACCTCTGCACGCTGGAGGTATTTCCTTATTATTTTCAGGGCAGGGCGCATCTCGACCGGGTGGAGATTCTTCATGTCCCGTGGAATATCATGGAAGCTGCACCGGAGACGAGCTCGGCCTTCCATATCATCCATAACCCTGCCTCCGGCGGTTCAGCTGCCTGGAGCCGGATTCACTCGGAGTATTCCGTACGCAAATTCGTGACCTGTAATACGAAGAAGCAAGGTCTGCTCAGTGATCCGCTGGTCCGTGCAGATGTGCTGTCCTGTCTCGGCGGCTTTACATCCGCAGGGGCTGAGTTGGCGGGAAGGCTGCGGGGTGAGACGGGTAATGAGGTTGTTGCGCAGGAAGCACCAATGCTGCAAATCGCCACTATCCCGCAGTATGCCGGAGATGCAGAAGCGGTAGCTGTTAAACTAAACGGCTGCGGATATCCGTGCCAGGTATTATCTGTGTCGCCCGAAGAATTCAAGGGTCCGGTCCGCCTGCAGGCTGACCTGATCGTCTTCTCGCTGCTGCGCGATCAGGACGAGCATCTGCGGCTGTTTGATCTCTACTCTACCATGGTGCAGCATCTGGAGCCGCAGACGCGGGCTGATATCGAAGGACGGCTGCGGGTCATCGCCCGTGAGCCGGACAGCCGGATAAGAGCCGCAGGCTTTCAGCAGATCGGGGACAGCCTGCGGCAGAAGCATCAGCTGCATATCCTGTACGAAAAGCCTGCTGAAACCGCCTATCTCCCCTCTGTCCGCGGGGTTACCTTTAACAGCCAGGGCTGGGTGGATCTGCGTCACCTGTGGTTTCCGCCTGAGCTGTAACATCAGGAGCAAATACGGAAGATCGGAAATTGGTAAATATAGCTCCGGTTTGGTATATTAGGTTTACTATGTTTATAGCGGAGGGGATTTAGAATGAGACTAGCGGAAGCACTTGTGCTGCGGGCAGACTGCCAGCGGAAGGTGGCGCAGCTGAAGCAGCGCCTGGGAAGAGTCATCAAGGTTCAGGAAGGCGACCAGCCTTCGGAGCCGCCTGCTGAGCTGCTTCAGGAGTTGAAGCATACATTGGATGAGCTGGCCGTCTGGGTGAAAAAGATCAACAAGACGAACTCCTTGAGTCCGTTTAATGCAGACCTGACCCTGTCGGAAGCGCTGGCGGAACGGGAGCGGATTATGCAGCACCGCAATATTTTGAATGAGCTGCTTAATGAGGCCTCGATCAAGCAGGAGCGTTACGGGCGGCAGGAAGTCAAATTCTATACAACGATCGAAATCTCTGCCCTGCAGAAGGACGTCGATGAGCTGTCCAAGCAATACCGTGAGCTGGATTTCCGTATTCAGGAGAAGAACTGGAGCACGGATCTGCTGGAATAGTGGTGTATGTCTGACTGTATAGCAAGTTGGTAACCGGAAGCATACAGGTGAGCACAACCCGCCAACAGGGTTAGTTGGACCTCCAATGTAGAAACAGGGCCATCTATAAACCTTACTAATTAGCCCAATAATGTTACAAGAGTGCGCGTAGCATGTAACCAGGCTGAATTTTTTTAAATGTTAACTACCATGTGCTGATGTATGATTCCGGTGAGGGCGGGTTCGGGGACTTGTTAGCTTTAATTTGTACAAAAAATAGCGGCAGCCTGGAAGTGTTCCTTCCGGCTGCCGCTTTTGTGTGGGCGGGGTGCGCCGCTATTAGCCTTTTTGTGAGGTGATGCGCCGCACGTAGCTTTTTTGGGTGGGCGGTGTGTCGCTCGTAGCAATTAGTTGGATTTGGGTCACCTAATTCTGCCAATTCTCAGCATTCTGGGTGATTAGTTGGATTTTGGTAACTTAATTATGGCTATATCCCCTTTGGAGCTGCAAAAGGACAAATTAGCTGACTTTTTTCCAACTAATCTCCTTTTCCAGGGACGCCAGCCCGAATTAGATGACTTTTTTCCAGCTAATTCTCATGGGTTAAGGTAACAGGGCCGTATTAATGACTCCTACTCCACCTGCTCTAGTCGGTACGGCGACTCCAGCTTAGTTCGGCGACTCCATCAGCTCCAACTTAGCTCAGTTACTCCACCTGCTCTAGCTTAGTTCGCCGACTCCTGCGATTCCATCTGCTCTAGCTTAGCTCAGCGACCGCACCAGGTCCAGCTCATCGCGGCGACTCCACCACTTCCAGCTCATTTCGGCGACTCCCGCCCTTTCTCTCCTAACTGGACCAGACTACTCAGCAGCTTTATCCGCCGCTATAACCGTCTGGGCCGCAGCATCCCATTTCACATCCATATTCAAGCCCTCGGAGATAAACCGCACCGGTACCAATGTCCGGTTATTAATGATCTGGGCTGGGACATTCAGCGTAACGGCTGTTCCGTTGACATAAGCGGTTTTGCTGCCGATGGTCATCGTGATGGTTGTGCTGCCCTTAACGGCAGTAATTTTCTTCGCACTCTGATCCCAGGTCACTTCAGCGCCAAGTGCACTAAAAATCGCACTGACCGGCACCAGTACCCGGCCGTCCTTATTCAGCGGAAGCTGATCCTGGAAGCTCACAGCCGTGCCGTTCAGCGATACTGTGATCACTTTGCTGCCAGAGGAAGCTGCAGGCGTCGTTGTGCCTGCTGATCCCGCAGCAGCCGTGCCGCCTTTGGTTGCAGCCACCTCCGGCAGCGGTGTAACCTCAAGCCCCAGCTGCTCCTGCAGATTAGCCAGCCGGTTCAGGGCGAAGGTCATCAGCGAGCCCGCTGCCATTGTGCCCATGCCCTGTCCGCCCTGCGGGCCGCCTGCACCGGCGAAGCCTGTGTTACCGCCCGCTCCCGGTGCAGCAGCGGCCGCTGAACTGCCAGCCGCTGCCGATCCGGCTGTTGCTGTCCCGTCAGCCGATCCGGCTTGTCCGGCAGCAGCGTCGTCAGGCCGCACGGGCGGCAAGCCGCCCATACCTTCCGGCGGCGTCATATCCCCTCCGCCGCCCATCATGCCGCCGCTGCCTGCGGTATCAGCTGTATAGGCCACATTGTTCTCAAACTGATCCATCGTGTAGAACTTGGTCGGATCAGCTTGAACATACGGCCGGATCAGTGCGGCAAGTCCGGTAATCCGGTCCTGGATTCCTTCCAGATAGGTCACCAGTTCAGATACATAGCCGTCATACTTGGCTTTGTATTCCGGGACCTCAAGCAGATTGCCGATCAGCGGCACCTGATCCACATCGATGCCGAGTGTCGGTGTATCGATAGAAGCAGTCACCGCATTGGCTGCTGATGCCGCTGCAGCTGTTCCCGTTGTGCCGGTGGCAGCACTTACTCCTGCTCCGGCTGATGTACCGCCAGCTCCGGCTCCGGCAGCCGCTGTACCATTAGCAGCTGTCCCAGCCGCGCCCTGCAATCTTCCTCCGCCGCCTCCGGTTGAATAGCCGTTAAAGCTCATATTCATATCCCATGGAATGACGGTATATTTACCGGCAGCATCCCCGTACAGCAGATAGTTATGCCCTTTATCGCCGTTATAGCTGTCGTAGTTGCCCAGCACGGCATTAGCGGCAATATATTTCAGTGCGGAATCCACGTCCAGCACACTCTCAATATTGCCTTTTTCCCCGTCAGGCATGGCGTTCAGCACGCTGATGAAATTTTTGAGCGATGCTTTATCATCCTCGGTACCGGTGTCATAGGTCAGTGTTTCATAATCGCTGCCTTTCTCATATTTCAGGTAGCTTTTCTCTTCCGTATCATACAGCACGCCGCTGTCAGCATCTGTACCGAAATTACGCTCCAGATAGCTGTCGTCCACGGACTCAACGCCGATATAGAAGCCGTATAGCTCTCCGTTGATATAGAGATTTGTGAACACTGTCAGCGGAACATCCTCACCAATCGCCCGCAGCGCCTCATAATGCAGATACTCCCGCAGGAACGACGGGTCCGAGTAGCTGTTGTTCAGCACCATTTTATCCAGGCCCAGCAGCGTCTGTGTTTTGTCATACTTGTCGAACTTCAGCCGGAAGCTATAGCGGTCGGAATCCGTCATCGCCGCCACAGATTTCAGTGTCAGGTTACCCTTGGTCGAAAAGCCCACATTTTCCAGCACCGTGCCGTCCACATCTACCGTAACGCTTTTATATTCCTTTTCCAGAGGCTTGGCAAGAATGCTCTCCCAGTCCTCATCGTCAATCGTCACCTTTACATTAATCACCTTGTCCGGGGTGAATAGGGCTTCATAGGCTTGGCTTACCCCTGCCTCAGCGGCAAAAGCCGGCACCGGGCTGACCGTAACGCTCCCCACCGATGCCGCCACTGTGAGCGATAATGTCGTCAGCAGCATTTTTTTGAACATGCTCTTCATTTTCAAGATGGTATTCCTCCTCTTATGCAGATTCATATTTTTTGTAAAGCCTGTGTAAAAGCTTAGAATATGAACCTGAAAAAAGACTGAATCCCCCTTTAACCCTTACCCGGCAACGTATCCCGCAGCCCGCGTCCGATGACATTGGCAGACACCGGCTTGTACCCCAGCTCTCTCGCCCAGACCGACAGCTGCCCCGTATGATGGATCTCATGGGCAATAATGTGCCGCATAATCTCGCCCCATGCATCGGTAACACTCTCTCCTTCATAACGCTTATCCACAAAAATATTCCGCTCCAGCCCCTCATGCCAGCCCAGCACAAACGCTTCTACCTCAGGCCGAAAGCGGGCATCCAACTCTTTTACCCTATCCAAAGTGCTAAATTCCGCAAAATCCTCTTCAAAATCAGGCTTGCCCTGCATCGCCATGATCCAGCTCCACTCCACATCTGCAATATGGAACAGCGTCTTCAGAATCCCGCCGGCTCCGCCGGTCCTCGGCTGCAGCAGCTCCTCCTCACTCAGCGTCTCACACCATTTATACCACTCTTCACGGACCATCCAGTTGTAGCGGAACAATGTCTGCATCTTAAGCCTCCGGTATTTTAAATTTAAATAAGACCTTTGAATTCAGTGTATCACAGCGGTTATTCATGTCCGAGGGAAAAAATGATTATATGCAGCAGTATCCGCCATCCCCGGACAACGCAAAAATACCGGCAACCAAGGTCACCGGTACGATAATTTATATGTACATGATACAAAAAAACATCTAGTTTTCCTGCGTTAACTATAAAATTAATATAGCACGGAAATGTCAACCTGGCAAGCATTTTTATGGAAATCGGAGAAAAAAGCACCTTTACTCCCCCGCTGTCAGCAGTGATGGAGCTACAGGGTGTTATGTGCTGCTGTCTCATCCATCCGCATAATGGTATGATCATCTCCGCGAAGGAGGCGGATCGAATGCAAATTAAGCTCAGGGACATCAAAAAAAGCTTTAAAGTGTATAAACGGCCGGAAGGAAAATGGGGGCTCCTGAAGGGAGCCTTTATGCGGAATGTGACGGAGGTGGAGGCGCTCGGCGGGATCGGCTTTGAGATTGCGGAGGGTGAGCTGGTGGGATATATCGGCCCGAACGGCGCCGGCAAGTCGACCTCGGTCAAGGTAATGAGCGGGATTCTGACGCCGGACAGCGGCGAATGCACCATCCTCGGCAAAGTGCCCTGGAAAAACCGTGTGGAGCATGTGTCAAAAATCGGCGTCGTATTCGGGCAGCGGTCGCAGCTGTGGTGGGATGTGCCGGTGGCGGATTCTTTTGACGTGCTGAAGGATATATATGCAATCCCGCCCGGTGATTACACAATCAGACTGGGCGAGCTAACACAAACTCTCGGTGTGGAAGCGCTGTTACAGACGCCGGTCCGCCAGCTGTCGCTGGGACAGCGGATGCGCTGTGAGCTGGTGGCAGCGCTGCTGCACCGGCCGAAAATTCTGTTTCTCGATGAGCCGACGATCGGACTGGATGCGGTGTCGAAGCTGGCTTTGCGCAATTTTTTGAAGGAAGAAAACCGTAAGCACGGAGTTACCATGCTGCTGACTACCCATGATATGGATGACATTGAAGCGCTGTGTGAGCGGGTGATGGTGATCGGGCACGGCAAGCTGCTCTATGACGGCAAGCTGGCCGGGCTGCAGGATAAATACGCCCCTGAGGTTGTAATGAAGGTCAACACGGATGCGATGATTGCCGCCATGTACAACGATCTGGCACTGACCTAACCGGGCGTGCAGCCTCATAAGGATGCCTTTGCTTTTCAGCTTAAATAGGAGGTGTGCAATTGCAATGGATTTAAAAAATACCTGCCGGGCCTCAGCCTCGCTCTTCCGCATCCGGATGGCCGAAGGCCTGCAGTACCGCGTATCTGCGATTTCCGGAACAGTGGTCGGCGTGTTCTGGGCGCTGCTGGAGTGCGTGCTGTTTACTGTTTTTTATACATATAGCGAGCATGGCTCATGGAACAGCAACGGGATGAGCCTGCCGCAGACGATCTCCTATGTTTGGATCGCCCAGGGGCTGTTTGTGTTGCAGACGATGAGTATCGACGGTGAAATTATGGGTAAAATCAACAACGGCGACGTCGGGATCGAGCTGTGCCGGCCGATGAATCTGTATACCCACTGGTTCGTCAAAAGCTCGGCCGGCAAGCTCGGTACCTCCTGGATCCGCAGTGTTTTGACCGTGCTTGTCGGTCTGCTGATGCCCGCCGCTTATGCGCTGCGTGCTCCTGCTTCTGCCGCCGGACTGCTCTGCTTTCTGCTCTCTGTCATTATGGCTTTTGTACTCTGCTCCTCCTTTGCGATGCTTGTGACGGCAATCCGGCTGAATGTTACCTGGGGTGACGGTCCGAGCCATATGCTTCTGCTGCTGAGCGGAATTCTGTCCGGGACGTATCTTCCGCTGCGGCTGTGGCCTGACTTTATGCAGACCTTTCTTTACCTTCAGCCGTTCGGCGGCTTTGCCGACATTCCGGCCCAGCTGTATATCGGCAGTATGCCGCCGGCAGCAGCACTGCCTGCAATCGGACTGCAGTGTGTCTGGAGTGCAATTTTTATCGCGGCCGGCCGGCTGATCATGAACCGTAAGCTGAAGAACATTATTGTCCAGGGAGGGTGAGCAGCAGCATGATTGCCGAGAGTAAAATCTATTTCAAATATTTACGTATGCATCTGCTTTCCGGAATGGAGTATAAAGGCTGGTGGCTGATGCTGATCCAGGTACTGGTTGTTGTCGTCTCTGACCCGATCTCTACTGTCCTGCTGTTCTCCCGCTTCGGCAATATCGGGGAGTGGAGCGTTGCCCATATTATTCTCGTATACTCGCTGGCGGTGGCTTCCTTCGGGCTGGCGGAGAGCTTTTGCCGGGGCTTTGACTATTTCCCGTGGCATCTGCTGCGTTCCGGTGACTTCGACCGGCTGCTGCTGCGGCCGCGCTCCCTGTTCGTTCAGGTTGCCGCCTCCCGGTTCCACCTGCACCGGCTCGTCCGTCCAATTACAGGAATCTGTGCAGCAGCCTGGGCGCTGAATGAGCTGGGTGTACAGCTGACTCCCGGTAAAGCAGGAATTCTCATTATGGCGCTCGCGGGCGGGTGCATCATGTATTGCGGAGTATTCGTGCTGACCTCAGGGCTTGCTTTTTTTACGATAAAGGGGCTTGACTGGATTTACCTGTTGACCAATGCCAGCTACCAGATCACCCGCTGCCCGGAGCCCTACATGCCGAGAGTGCTGAAATCGGTGTTCAGCTTTATGCTGCCGATGCTGTTCATCAGCTTCTATCCGGCTGCGGCCGTATGCGGCTGGGATTATCCGGCGTGGCTGGGCTACCTGTCGCTTCCGGCTGGTGCTGCTTTTCTCGGACTCTCGCTGCTGGTCTGGCGCATCGGCGTAAGGCATTACAAAAGCACAGGAAGCTGACCCCCGCTATACGGTGATCAGCTTCACTGTTCTATGATCCTATGATTACACGGGGACTATCTCTCTCCGCATACCGGCTCAATGCGAGCTCAGATGCTTGCGGTAACCCTCCACCTTCTCCACCCGGTAGCCCATCTTCTCATAGAAGACGTGGGCTTCCTTGCGCTTTTCCCCGGAGACAAGAATGATGTAGCAGCAATTACGCTCATGGGCGAGCTTTTCAATTGCGGTCATCAGCTGCCTGGCGAGACCCTGGCGGCGGGCGCGGGCGGAGACGACGACATTTTCAATGACCATAAACGGCCGGCAGTCCCCGACCAGATCCTGGCAGAGGATGCCCATCAGCGAGCCCATCAGCTCCCCGTCCACATAAGCGCCCAACAGGATGTATCTGCTGTCTGCCTTAATGGAGGCAAAAGCCTCCGCGAGCCTGGCAGGATCGGTCGGCTCACCGGTCAGCTCCCGGTATAGCTCAATTAATTCCGTTAGTGAATCTGCCTCAATTTCTCTGATCGTTACCATAGCTATGTACAACTCTCCTTACGAAGCAATATTTATTTCTCATATACATAAAGCTGTCCATTTCGGGGGTGGCTCATCCGCCCGCCTGTATACTTTCTGCGCCGCAGCTCAAGCTCAAGCTGTTTCATCAGCAGTCCATGTGTAACAAGCAGTACGTCTGTCTGCTCCGGCCTTGCCTCTATGTGATCCAGCATAGCCTTGATACGCCGTGAGGTTGCCTGCCTGCTCTCAGGCTGTGAGGCATGACCTGACAGCCACAGCAAGCGTCCTAGCACCAGCCAGCAGACGGAAGGCAGCTTGAAGCCCCGCAAGCTTCCCGAAGCCGCCGTCACACCAATTTCTCTAAGCTGCGGGCTGTACTTAATTTCACCGGTAAAAATGTGACGGGCCGTATCTGCAGCTCTAGAGAGATCACTGCTTATGCAGTAACCCCAGCCCTCCCCGTAATCGGCACAAGCTTCCGGCAGAATCCGCGCTTCATCATATTCAGCAACCCAGCGGTTGAACTGCTCTCCGGTAACCCACCCGCGCAGCCGCGGATGCTCCACCTTGAAATGCCTGACCAGCCCGATCCTCACTCCGCCTCCTCCCCGTCCAGCTGCAGCTCAAACTGCTCCTGATGTCCGTCCCACTCAACCTTCACCTTGACCGGCGCCTGTCCGCGATTCAGCGAGCCGCTGCTTGAGCCGTGCATATGCAAGGACTCCATTCTTACCGGGCCCTCCATCGACTGGCTTGAGCCGTGGCCGAGCGCCTCAAATCCATATGTAAATTGCTTGATCTGTTTAAGGTCTTTGGCTTCCCCTTTATAGGCCAGCTGAAAGTTATAATCGCTTGAAGGCTGGTAATACGCTGCTTTTCCTTCTGAAATAATCGGCTTCTCCGTAACCGTCTCGCTGTAGATGGCCGACCAGTGTTCTCCCTCACCGGAAAATGTATACGTATGATGAAGTGTGCCGCTGTTGCAGGCAGTCAGGAGCGCCAGCCCCGCAATAAGCCCGATCAGCCAAAAGCTTCGTACTGCCGCAGTCCGTCTCATAGCCTCAGCCCTCTTTTCCATAGGATAAGTAGCCTAATACAGCCTCCACACGCTCCTTAACTGACAAGTCTCCCTCCAGCCGCAGAACAGGACAGTCCAGCTCCAGCATCCACGCCTCATGCAGCTTCAGGCTCCGCACCTCCGGCCCTGCCGTGTCATACAGGCTCGCCCATTCCAGAAAAGCCTGCACGTCAGCATACCTGCTCCCGCCCGGCAGGCTCTCCGTCCCGTAACGTTCATATTCCCTGGCCTTCAGCCGCTCCAGCCTGAGCTCAGGCGGGATCCGCAGGAAGATTACCAGGTCAAAATAAGGGCGCAGCCCGTCGCCCCAGCCGCACACCGCACCAGACAGAATCCAGGGTCCCGGCTGCTCCAGATCCTGTCTTATTCTGCCGAGACGCTCCGTGATCTCACGCTGCTTCGTGAACTTGTGCTCCCAGAAGTAGTCGTCACTGTCCAGATGCACATGCGGAAGCCTGCAGGCAAGCGCCTGCCCGAGCGTGCTGGTTCCTGATCCGGAAGCCCCCATAATATGAATTCTGCGCTTCATCTGTACCTCCTGAACGTCTTAACTATCCATAATTTAACATACTACAAGCGATTAGTTTCTGCAAAAATGTAACCATCAGCTACACGCCAAGTACTCTTCCCACTGCCGTATAGCAAGAATCCTTAAAATGGGCATGCAGCTCATCCTGATCGGCCATCAGCCACTGGATCAGGCAGCCGTCAATAATGGCCCGGATCACCGGTGCAGTGGCTTGCGGAGTAAGCTGCTTGTCGTAAATCCCTTCCTGCTGCCCCAACTGCAGCACCTCTGTACTAATGCTGGCACAGCTGTCATAAAACCGCTGGTTAATCTCCCGGTAGACCGGGCTGCGGCTTGCCCTGGACAGAAAATCCAGATACACACGGTAAAAGGAACGGTTCTGCGCCGGACCGGCGAACGCAGAATCAATATATGCATGAAGCTTGCCTTCTGCCGTATGCTGCTCCGCTACAGCCGCCCTTTCCCTCGCAGATATTTTGCCGGTCAGCCATTCCAGCAGCTCCACCAGCACGGCTTCCTTGCTCGTGAAATAATAGTGGACCACTCCCTTGCTGACCTCAGCGTAATCTGCAATCGTCTGCAGGGTGACCGCATCATAGCCGTGCTCGGACAGTGCCCGGAAGGCGGCAGAAAGAATCTGCTTGCGTTTTTCTTCGGATTTCTTGTACTTTACCATACGACCTCCGCTGTTTAGCGTGATTGTCCGCTTAATTTACTGTATATTATATCATAGCAACAAAAAAAGTTGACCGGTCAGAATAAATTATAGATGACAGACCTGCTTAAAGATTGCGGATAAGGAGCGAATATAACATGTCAGAGACGTTTCAAGCTTTGGTTGTTGAGAAAAGAGATACCTTCTCAGTGGAGGTCCAGCAGATTGGAATGGATCAGCTGCCTGCCGGTGAGGTACTGATCAAGGTTGCTTACTCCAGTGTCAATTATAAAGACGGGCTGGCGGGTATCCCGAACGGCAATATTGTGCGCCAATACCCGTTCATTCCCGGCATTGACCTGTCCGGAACGGTCGTTTCCTCGGAGGACAGCCGCTTTCAGCCGGGCCAGCCGGTCATTGCCACCAGCTATGGTATCGGCGTATCCCATTATGGCGGATTCAGTGAATATGCCCGCATTCCTGCTGATTGGGTCCTTCCCCTCCCCGGCGGGCTGACCCTTCGGGAAGCGATGATCTACGGGACAGCCGGCTTCACTGCCGCGATGTCCATTCAGGCGCTTGAGGCCCACGGGATAGCGCCGGATAAAGGGAATGTGCTGGTAACCGGGGCTACCGGCGGTGTCGGCGGGACGGCCGTCGCCATGCTGGCCAAGCTGGGTTATCAGGTGACAGCGAGCACGGGAAAAGCCGGTGAGGCCGGTTATCTGCAGCAGTTGGGCGCAGCTAGTGTAATCTCCCGTGAAGAGGTAGGCAGCGAAGCTCTGAAGCCGCTTGACAAGCAGCTTTGGCAGGCTGCTGTAGATTCCGTCGGCGGCAGTCCGCTTGCAGCTGTGCTGAGCAAGATCGCTTACGGCGGCGCGGTAGCTGCAAGCGGCTTAACTGCCGGCACTGCTGTTCCTGCAACCGTGCTACCGTTCATCCTGCGCGGTGTAAGCCTGCTGGGCATTGATTCTGTCGCCTGCCCTGCCGGCAAGCGTCAGCTCATCTGGGAGCGGATGGCTGGTGACCTGAAGCCGGACAATCTGGAGCTGCTGATAGACCGTGAGATCACATTGAATGAGCTGCCGGCGGCCCTGCAGGATATCCTAAAGTCAAACACAAGAGGCCGGGTGCTTGTCCGCCTGTCCTAGCAGCAAGCCTCCCGGTTCTCTACTAACTCGGGAGGCTTTTTTATGCAGCTGCTATTCGTTATCTGTACCGGCATTGGAGTAAGCCGGCGGGTAAGGCAGCTGGCGGTACGGCTGCTGCACATAAGGCTGGGCATAGCAGGCCATGGTATTCATAGGCTGGTAGCCGAAGCCCTGAACAGCCGGCTGAGGCATATAATAAGGCATATTGGCTGATGCCATTACCGGAGCCATATTCGGGGCCATGTTCGGGGCCATGCTAGTAGCCATGCTAGGAGCCATGTTAGGAGCCATGTTAACGGCAGCCTGAATATTTTCAGCTGCCGCCTTTTGCGGCTCACAGCAGTCAGCAGGCGGGCCGATGAAGGTCTGCGGCTTCACCGGAGCCAGTGTTTCTTTTACCATGGCCTCATTCAGGCAGTAAGTATGTGCCAGCACATTGGCAGGTGTTTTGCTTAAGATATCCGACCCCAGAATCACTTCAGGCGTAGGCGCGTTAAAAATAGCCAGCAGATGCGTACAGTCCATGGTAGCAATCTCATAATGCCACCAGCCCTGCGGCACATTCGCCACCTGCCCCGGGGTAATCGGGAAATGCAGCAGCTCGTTAGTGAACGGGTTGATCAGTGAAACCACTGCTGCACCAGAGATACAATATACAAGCTCTGCGGCATTTTGATGATAGTGCGGTTCGACCACATTGGATTTGCTGAGGAAAATATCAAGCAGTGAGGTGTTCTCCAATGTATTCAGCTGCTTGATCCCCAGCACATTGATATAGTTGCAGTCATCCTTTTTAAACAGCGGATTGCAGTTCAGGTCTGCCGTGAATTGTGTAGCCGGGTTGGTATAATCCATGTATGAAGTCATTGTGCTTCTTCCTCTCTTTGAGCCCAGTTTTTTATCGTTCTGGGGTAGAATATGTATTTGCCCATGCCCGGGTGACGATTAATTTGCTCCAACAAAAAAAAGCATCTCTCCATTTTGAAAGATGCTCCATTCCTATTCACCATATATAACTGTGCGGTTCCTTCCGCTATGCTTTGCTGTATACAATGCTTCATCTGCACAGCCCAGCAGCTCCTCCCGGGTACGCCCATGTGTGGGGAAATGTGCAATTCCCTGTGAGGATGTAACCTTCATCGGCAGCGGGACCTCTGTTACCTCCAGTGTTTTGCGGATCCGTTCAGCAACTGTAAATGCCTGCTCCGGCTTAGTCCGCGGAAGCAGCAGCACAAACTCCTCACCGCCATACCTGGCGCAGATGTCACCCGGGCGGATGCTCTCGGTAAGAATTCCGGCTACCCGCCGCAGCACCTCATCACCGGCGAGATGGCCGTACGTATCATTTACGAACTTGAACTTATCCACATCCAGTACAACAACAGAGAACGTAACCCGGGCGGCTATCCACTGGCTGATGCTGATATCAAGCGACCTGCGGTTGGTAAGTCCGGTCAGGAGATCCGTCATTGCATCATGTGTCAGCTGGTCAGTCTGCTTCTGGATGTCTGTCCATGCCAGAACTACAGCTGTTGTAAGTAAATCCACCTCGCGGTTCCAATGGGGCTTAAGCTCAGGCAGCTCTACCTTCTCCTTACCGATCTTGTTCACCAGATCAGCAAGTACCACGAACGGCTTGGCTAACCGGTGTGCAAGCACAAACACACAGAACAGCAAAACGACAAACGGAATGACTGTATAGGCCACAATTTTGCTCAGATGCACCCTCAGCTGCTGCTGTATGACTTCTGCGGGCGAGACAACTACAATCCCCCACCCGTTGGAAGGAACCGCAGAATAGCCGGCTAGCATGGATACTCCCTGCGTATTTACAGCCTGCATTTTTCCGCTGAGTCCAGCCATTAAATTACGGACAACTCCGTTTCCGGTAACATTCTCATTCAGTCTGCCGATATCCGGATGATACAGCAAATGCCCTTCTGCGCTGACAATGTAATAATACGAGCCCGACTTGTCGATAACGTTGTTTCCAAAAATCATATTCAGAATATTGGAATCCCGAAGATATACTGTGCCTCCCAATTGCCCGAGATAATGCTTGTCCTTGTTATAAAGCGGCTCACTCATAAAAAACAGCATTCTGCCGGTAGACGGTGCAATATAGGGTGCAGAGAGATAGGAATTTTTCAGGCGGAGCGCTTCCTTGACCTGGGGTGAAGTAATCTGCTTCCCTACTATCCCGAGCTCCGCCGGTGAATTATTAAGCACAGTGCCGTTAGCATCCACCAGAATAATAGAATTAAAATAATTGCTGCTATTGCGTGTCAGATCGAGATAAGCATCGATGCTATCCGGAGACACGGCTTCCAGATTAGCAATCTGTTCCGCGCTGAACTGCAGGCTGCTGCGCATTGAACGGAATAAGGAATCTACGGTTTTGCCCATTCTTTCCGCATTGGTATAATTCAGATTAAGCGTTGTCTCTATTAGAGATTTCTTCTTGGACTGATACGAACCAATCAGCAGGATCGTTGTAGTCAACAGAAACACCAGGCTCACCAGTGCCATTAGGAGCAAAGTGAGGCTGAGTTTCTTCCTGGGTCTGGGTCTGGATTTGGCTGCTGCTGGTCTGGACATTTCTCTCAACCCCCTGATTGTCCGGGTATGTTAGCTTTTATTATATACGATTGGAATAGAGAATCTACATCCAGATTTCTTTTCCAGCTGATAGTGAAGGGTACATCTTTCCGTTGCTTTCAGGGCATCATTCAAAAAGATTACAGTACACAAAAAGTGGAGGAAATGCGTAATGAAGCAGATAGCAAACCGGATTACAATGATCTTCGCAGCAGCCCTGCTGATCCTGGTATCAGGCCTGCCGGTTAATGCTGCAGCAGTTGCAGCAGGCAAAACGAGTAAGCCGGCGGCGCAGAGCCTGACCTTCGTGCTTGTCCATGGAGCATGGGTAGACGCAGCCTTCTGGGATGAAACGGCAGCGGCGCTGCGGAAAATGGGCCATACCGTGTACACCCCGGAATATGCCGGACACGGCAGTGACAGCAAGAACACCATGGTCACGCATCAGCAGGTCACACAGTCTGTCGTAGATTTTATCAAAGAAAAAGACCTGCATGACATCATCCTGCTGGGACACAGCTTCGGCGGAACAGTCGTGCAGAAGACTGCTGAGCAGGTGCCGGACCGGATCAGACGCCTGGTCTTTTTTGATGCCTTTGTGCTGCCGGACGGACAGAGCGTTGCGGACCAGTTCCCCGCTCCCGTTCAGCAGCTGTTCAGCAATCTGCTGCAAGCTTCGGGCAACAACACAATTATGCTGCCTTTCCCGCTGTTCCGCGATGTGTTTGTGAATACCGCGACACTTGAACAGGCCCAGGCGTTGTACCAAAAGGCGATTCCCGAACCGGCCGGGCCGGCTTACGAGAAGCTCGATCTGAAGAAATTTTATAGTCTGGATCTGCCCAAAAGCTACCTGTATCTGACCGAGGATACCGTATTACCCCAAGGCGCCTCCGGCTGGCATCCCGGTCAGTCAAGCCGCCTGGGAACGTTCAGATATATCGAAGGCCGCGGGGATCATATGACTACCGTTCACACAGAGCCGGCGGCGGTAGCCGCCAAAATTGTTCAGGCCGGCAGAGAATAGTACCCGTTAATCTTTATCAGCTGATAAATAAAGAGCAGGCACCGGCAAAAGCCGCCGGCAGCCTGCTCTTTAATGTCTCTTACCATAAGCTTCGCTGAATAAGTGAGGTAATCTGGGCAGTATGTAAGCCCCTCTCTCAAATGGCATGCTATAAGAGCCCGTAGCATTCATCCAGTGAAACCACTGTATAATCCGGCTTCACCGTATGCTTCCAGGATGCTCCGGTCCGGTTAAGCCAGCATGAGGTAATTCCTGCCCTTGCTGCCCCCAAAACATCTGACGGTGTATCACCGATATGAATAATCTGCTCAGGTGCTGCTCCGTAATGGGCAAGGACCTCATTGAACATAAGATTACGGCTGTCGTTTTTGTAGGATTTGTACTGCTCAGAAGTAAACAGGGTGACCGGATAGCTCTGGTAGAACTCCGGAAGCATCAGGATATCTGTATCACTGACAATGCAGACCTGATATTCCCGGCATATCTGTTCCATAAACCGTTCTGTGTCCTCATACAATGCAGACAGCCGATGCTGTGCGAACAGAATATCTACAGCCTCCATGTAATTAAAATCCACCTTATGCTGCCCGAAAACCCGCTGAAAGCCGCAGGAGTAAATCTCTTTACTGGTCCAAAAGCTTCCCGTTTCCCTGACCTCTGCCGCCGTTTCATAATAGCTCCGCAGCAGCAGGCTGCCCAGCTCCAAAGCCCGGTCTTCACTGTAGTTCTGCTTAAGGATAGGCCTCCACACATATTCTCTCCGGCCTTCAATATTCACCAGCGTCTGAAACATATCCAGACTGACTACTTTATAGCGGCTCATCCCTGCAGGGACCCTCTATTAAATCGCGCTGTGACAAAAACAGCCGGTGAGTTCCAGTAGATCGTAACCTCATTGGTGGAATAGCTTGCCTCATGATCGGCAAAGCACTGCGCGGCAGGCTTGCCCTGCAGATGCTCCCTGACATATTCATCATGCAGCCCGCGGTCCGGTCCGCCGGACACAAGCCCGGGAACCGGCTCTGCCACCCCGTCTCCCACAGACGGGCGGTGATGGGGATATCGGACCGGACGGTCGCCGTACCCGGTCACATAGCTGATGTCCAGTACATTCCGGCCTAGCAGATAATGCAGATGATCCAGTGCACATTCCGCATAGGCTGCCTCTCCGCTGAAGCGCTCTGCTGCCAGCAGCAGCATCGCATTATTCATCACCAGCATATTGCTGCCCCAGATATAATCCTCTTCCCGCAAGGATATGCGGTAGCCGTCTTGTTGGCTAACCGCAGCCAGCCGGTCTGCCTCAGCCAGCAGGCCCGCCAGCAGTGAACGGTGCAGCGTGTCATCCGTACGCTCCTCACCGGCCAGCAGATAAGCCAGCGTGCCGTAACCGCCCATGTCCCCCCAGCCCAGGCTGTATTTGGGGAACGGTAACGGAATCAATTCTTCAGCAGCCGCTCGATATGATGGTTTGCCGGTGGTCCGGTACAGCTCTGCCGCTGCCCAGAAGCGTTCATCGCGGTTCTCTTCATCACCGTATTCTCCGGTCGTTATTCCCGGAGGATTGGTGAAGCCCGGTTCCTCGGGATGCTGCTCCAGCCAGCGCCAGGCAGCTTCCGCTGCAGCCAGACAGCGGGCAGCGTAAGCCTTATCCCAAGGCTCATAAATTCTTGCCGCCATTGCCATCACGCCGGCAAAGTCGCCGGTGGCAGCTGCAGATACCGGCGAGAAAAACAGCTCCGCCGTATCGTCCTCCGGCATCACCTCAAGCCCGGGAAAGCCCGCAGTTGTCAGCTTGTGATACACACCGCCGCTGCCGGCGTCCTGCATTTTGAACAGCCAGTCCAGCTCGACTCTGCATTCCAGCAGCACATCCGGTGTTCTGCCGTCACTTTCCGGCAGTGTGAGCGCATCCAAAAAGGCCTCGGGATACCATTCAAAGGCAAGCAGCAGGTCGGCAACCGCCTTGGCACCAGGACCCGAATATTTACCGTAGTCTCCGGCGTCATGCCAGCCTCCGCTGCTGTCCAGCCTCAGGCCGGGCTGGCCGATAACAGCGCCTTCAGCCAGATGGCAGGCTGCATGTCCCCAGGGGCCGGCATACTCTCCGCCCAGCTCCACACCACAGCGGTAGAAATAAAAGGCTTTCAACAATCCCTTCTGCAGCTCCTCATAGGGACGCTCTCCAAGAACAAACTCAGCTGAAACCGTCCCGTCCTCAGCTTCGATCAGGTACCGGCCTGCAGCGGTGACCGCAGAGAAATCTCCAGCTCGTACAACAGCACCGCTGCTCCCGTCCTTAACTGCCGCTGATGTTTCCCCGCTGAACACGGATGTACCGGTCTGTGCCTCCACTACACGGTAATGATGCGTCTGCCCCCTAAAGAGGGCGGTCTTCCTGCTGCTTACCGGATAACCAATCTGATTCACTGTAACCGTACGGACATTGTGTTCACTCACCTGATACACTCTCCCTTGTCATTTTCAGTGTATGTTCCAGATACGTTGCGACACCATCTTCGTTATTGGAGGCAATCACCTCATGGGCCAGCGCCTTGAGCTCAGGCCGGGCATTCTGCACAGCCATTCGCCTGCCTGCTGCAGTGAAGAGTCCAAGGTCGTTGATATGGTCACCGAACACTGTGATATTCCGGGTATCAACGCCCATATGCCGTGCCCACAATTTCAGCCCTTCACTCTTGTTGCCGCGGGGATGGCTGAATTCCAGGAAATAGTGCTCCTCTATGTATATGTCCTTCATGAAATGAATCTGCAGCTTATCCCCGAACCGCTCTAGCGCCGCCTGCCGGATGGGCTGTAGCTCCTCAAACAGGCCGATATAGCTGATAATCAGCGTCCGGTACCCTTCCGGGCAATCCAGCGCTGCTACTTCACGGAACCGCCTGTCCCCCGGCCGGCTGTTATAGAACTGCACCTCCCCGCTCCTTACAAGCGGTTCATGCAGCACACGCTCACAGTCCGCTTCATCAAGTGAAAAATAAAACGGGCAAAGGCCGCCCAGCTCCCGCCCAAGGGCGATGATTTCCCCGGAAATAACGGGGTCAAGCCAATAACCGTCAATCACCCTTCCGTTAATCCCGTCATAGATCAGCGCTCCGTTATAAAGAATCAACGGATGTCTCCACGGTATCTGTGTAACCACGCGGGCAGCACTGACATACCCTCTGGCCGTGGCATAGCTGATGAGTGCACCCTGATCCAGCGCTTGCGTAATCACCTGCACCGTATAGTCAGTAAGCTTCTGTTCCGAGGTGAGCAGTGTTCCGTCAAGATCCGTAATATAGGCCTCTGCCGGCATTCAATATCCTCCTTAAAGGTTTGATAGCATCTGCTACACTTACAAATACATGCTATACGATGAGCGTTGTGTCCGGCTGTGATTATTCACCCAGCAGCTTCATAAAGCCGGCCGGCAGATTAAACTGCTGGTTATTTATTGTAATCCGCTGGAACTCAATGGCATCGTCCTCCGCCTGGGCATCCTTAATTTCCTGGATCTCACGGTGCAGGCGCTCCATCTGCAGATCCAGCTCATTCGCCTTTACCGCTGCATTCTTCAGCTCACGGGTCAAATGCTCAGGAACAGACTGGCTGTACTTGTAGAAAATCTTATGTTCAAGGCTGGCCCAGAAATCCATCGCGATCGTACGGATCTGTACCTCTACACATACCAGCTCCGTGCAGTCTGACAGGAACACGGGCACCTCTACCAGCAGATGAAGGCTCTGATAGCCGTTTGGCTTCGGGTTTTTGATATAATCCTTAACTTGCAGCACCTTCAGGTCATCCTGCTTCTGCAGCATCTCGCTGACCTGATAAATATCGGATATAAAGGAACAGGTGATGCGGAGTCCGGCGATGTCCTTGATGCTTGATCTTACGGCATCCAGGGAAAAGGGTTTATTTTTGCGCAGCATTTTGTTCATAATGCTCTCCGGGGATTTGATTCGGGACTTTGTATGTTCAATCGGGCTATAGTCATGGAGCATCTGGAATTCCTGCTTCAGAATTTCAATCTTGGTCTCTATTTCCTCGAGGGCAAACTTGTAAATCATCATAAACCGGGTCAGTTCATACTTAATCTGCTTAAAATTCTCAATCTGGTTGCCAGCGTTCATCTTCATTTCTCCTCTTTCTGCTGCCAAAGGGTTTAGCAGGTTCTCATTTAATCATAGCCACTATGCCGCCGGAATTCAAATATGCCCGCAAAGCAATAAAAGCCAGCCCGGAAGCTCTGCAATGAGCATTCCGGGCTGGCTTAACGGGTGCCTGCGTGATACAGCGGCGGTCTAAACTAAAACCTCATCGACCGTCAATGCCCGTTCCTTCGATAAATCCCTGTATTCTTCATTCATTTTGACCAGCGGCTTAAAAATATCCAGGGCATTGTTCATTACAATTGTGCCTGTCTCCCCGTTACTTAGCAGCACAGTCTTTCCGACAAACCCCGGCAGCAGATGTCCGGTCAACGCCTGCACAACATTGCCGTTCAGTCTGCCAAAGCCCCATTCATGCACCTGACGCAGCACACTCACCAGCCCCTGCTTCGGACGGCTCAGTCTGGAGGTGGTCAGCTTCATATAAATATCTGCCACTGTTACAATTTCCGTGTACGGATGCAGATCAGCCTTACGGAGACTGGACGGATAACCGGAGCCATCCTCATATTCGTGATGCTGCAGTGCAACCAGTGCGGTGGCTTCATCCTTCATTGAGCCGCGGATAATATCATAGCCGTAAGCGGTATGCCGCTTTAGTTCAGTTTCCTCCGCAGCGTTCAGCAATCCGGGATTGTTGAGGATGGACAAGGATACCTGGCTTTTGCCGATATCATGCAGATAGCCCGCACGGCTGATCCGGTAGCATTCTTCCTTGGAATGCCCGAGCCAGGCGGCAATATAATAAGACAGCAGGCCCACCTGGAGTGAGTGCTGATACGTATCAATATCTTCGCGGTCAAGCAGGAGCAGGAGTGTAACAACGTCCTTCTGCTTGTCCAGCGTCTCCAGCAGCGGCTGCAGCGTGGCATCCACAAGCGCCGGGGTGAAGCATCCGTGAGACAATGCCTCCAGGAAAGTCGCTTCATAATTCATAATAGCCTCATCAAATTCTGCATGCAGCCCATGACCAGCCAGCTCCGCATTACCCGGAAGCTCGCGGGCCTGAATGGACACATAATCCACCCGGTGCCTGATCAGCAGAGAGATTTCTTCACGCTGCACAACTGTTCCGCCCGGTAATATATGCAAGCCTACATTATTGAAAGTATCAGTCATGAGGCGGTCACCAGGTTTGAGATCTGTGACATGAACCTTCAAATTGCAGCACTCCTTTAAATTGCAGATAATAAAACCTTATATTCCTTGATGATAGCCAAAAGCTCTCCAGGTAACAATATGGTTAAAGTCACATTCATATATCCGGTCTAGTTCTAATGTAACCCGACTTTAGCCGCTTTTTTTTAATGAAATTGTTGATTTAGTAAAGGATAGGGTATAATCAGTCCCAGTTCAATGAACAGGAGGTTAAATATGTACGAGCATTTGGTTGTATTCAAGTTCAACAGTAGCTTTGACCCGCAGCAGGAGCAGCAGCTGGTTAAGACGCTTTTGGGGCTGAAGGATCAGATTCCGGGAATAAGCGGGTTAACCGCGGGAGTGAATGTAACCGGGGAGACGGAGAATGTACATGGCTATACGCTGGGGCTCCGCGTGACCTTTACAGATCAGGAAGCCCTGCGCGCCTACGGGCCGCATCCGGCCCACCAGAATTTTGTAGCGATGCTTGAGGGGATTATTGAAAGTGTTGTAGTTGTTGACTATCCAGTTCCAGCTGACTAAAAAATATTATTCACATCAATAAGCACCTTGCCGACCAGCTGATCCTTGGCTACAAACGGAGTGGCCCACAGATGGGCATCATAGCTCACATTCCGGTTGTCGCCAAGGAAAAAGTAATGCTCCTCCGGAACGGTAACCGGTCCAAAGGTATAACTCATCGGCTCCTTAAGATACGGCTCTGCTATTTGCTCACCGTTTCTGTACAGCGCCCCGTCTTTTATTTCAACTGTGTCCCCCGGAAGGCCAATCAGCCGTTTCACATACCGCTTCTGCTCCTCGCCGGGCACCGGCGGGTGGAACACCACGATGTCACCATGCCCGAGCTTAGTCATCCAAAGCATTTTTTCCACAAACAGCCTGTCATTCACTTCGATCGTCGGGACCATGGAGTCCGTGGGGACCCTCATCGCCTCGGCAACATAAGAACGTATAAATAAGGACAGGACTATGCCCAGCGCAATACTAGGCAGCCACTGCTTCAGAAATTTTTTCATGCCGGCACCCCGTTTGTCGGATTGGATTATGAATTAAAGTTCAAACTTGGCCAAGATCCGTGACATTTCAGCTTCTACATCCAGCATAGTATCATCCTGAATATGGATCACAAGAAAGCCTCCAAAAATCTGTTCAGAGCGCCCGCCATTTTCCTTAACCGCCTGCTTCAGCGCTGATATCTCTCTTGAAGCCGCCGCTTCCCTGCTCAGCAGCCAGGCAAATCTCCGGTAAACGGACTTTTGCACGGTCTCCACATAATACGAGATCCCCTGCTTCTCCTTGACCCGGATAATATCTCCTAACGCAATGCCCGGGTTAAAAATCGGCGTCTCTTCTATTCTGTATTTGTCCTGTGCTACAGGAGTCACATCGAGCACCTCAATCTCCCGTCCCGACTCATCAAAGCAGATATGCAGTCCCACTGTTTCCGGCATTGTACACCTCGATTCTCTATGCAAATCCATGAATCTTCATTGTATTCAAACTTTCAAAGTTTGGCAATGAGCGTGATCATTGGATAATTAGCATCCTGACCGGCGGCATACAGACAGCCTGAGCTCAGGCATCCCGTCTACGGTAAAATGCGGTAGCTGCTGCTATAAACATCAGTGTCCATGACAGGGTTATGCCTGTCCCTTGCACAGGTGTAAGGGCATCCGCTCCGGTAAAAGCAGGCGGCGTATACATATAATAACCTGCTCTATCAGGGAAATAATTACTGAAATCAGGCAGAATACCCGTTGTTAATGGACTGATTATGAAATAATAACCGAGCAGTATTACCGCCGCAGGTGTGCTCCGTCTTAATAAACTGCTTATAGCCGCACTGAGGAGTGTAGTTAGCGTCAGATAGCCTGCTGCACCTGTTAATGACCTTATTACTGTATTTATTTCAATCCCTGCTGACGTGTCTTTCATCATAATAAAAGAATATAGAATTCCTGATGCCGCAATGATAAAAGCTGCCGGAAGAGTTACAATGGCCAGTGCCAACAGCTTGGCGGATAATTGAAGCCCGCGCCGGGGCATCACTGTCAGTGTAGTCCGGATCTGTCCGCCGCCTGTGTACTCTGAACAGGCAGCCAGGATCCCAAGAACAATGAACCCGGCCTGAAGATATCCCATTGAAGCAAGCCCTGTATTCAATATAGCCTGGGTTCCTCCAGCCCCCTGCAGACCGGCAGAAGTAAAGGCCGCAGCCAAAGCTAAATTAAGCATGAAGGCAGCAATGAGAAGGAAGCGGATCAAGGGTAAGGTAGCCAGCTTTTCCAGCTCAGCACCAAGGATCTGTGGAAGCCTTCTGCTGAAGGAGAGCTTCATGACGCAACATCCCGCTTACGGATTACAACAATTGCTGCAGCGAAAAGAACGGCTACCCAGGCAAACATGACCAAACCGCCTCTGAACGGACTAAGGATGCTTTCGCTTAAAGACATAAACATGTCAATACCGGCCCGGTCCGGCAGATATAACGCCAGCTTTGTAACCTTGGAGAGCAGAAAGCTGAAGGATACAAAGGAGGAGTTGATTATGAGCACAGCGAGGGGAACTATACCATTCTTTGTTAAAACGGTTATACCAAATGCTAAAAGAGCCGTGAATGCCCAGTAACATATTGCACCGATAAGCTTAGGCCATTCAAACCCCGGGGCATATTCACCCAGAATAAGATGTGTTGCCGGTACAACAGCCGCAATCGCAACACTGCACTGCAGTATGCTGATTAATGTCACTGCGCCTGCTTTTGCCAATAAAAAATGAAGTCTGGAGGAAACAACCGTCAAGCTTGCTGCAATTTGCTGCCCTCCGCCGGATTCACTGCTTTCGGTCAAATACTCACTGCTGACTGCAAGCACACCGAGAATAATGACACCCTGCACACCTACGGCTAATCCGATGTAACCAGCTTCCGGCAGCCGTGTGCTGACTCCTGCTATAAGATCCTCTTTTTGCGCTATACTGTCTAACGCAGCAATGACCGCCGGGGCAAATGCCCCGATGCAGCAGGCAAGCCAAATGCCCGGCAGGGAGAACAATTTATACAGCTCTGCATGAAACGCCCTCATACATTCTCACCAGTATATTCAGTGGTCAGGGCAAAATAAGCTTCCTCCAGCGTAGGATGTTTCCCTATTACTTCTGCCAATGTCCCGTCTGCAACAATTTGGCCTTGCTTAATAATCACTACATCATCGACCGTCTCGGCAAGCTCTCCCATTAAATGACTGGATAGCAGCACCGTGTTGCCAGACTCCGCACGCTTACGCAGAAATGTCCGGATCCAGCGGATGCCTTCCGGGTCCAGCCCGTTTACAGGCTCATCTAAAACCAGTATTTCAGGATCGCCGAGCAGAGCAGCTGCCATTCCAAGTCTTTTTCCCATACCAAGGGAATAGCTCCCTACTCTTTTGCCGGCTGCATTAGTCAGGCCTGTTATCTCCAGAACCTCCTCAACCCGTGCGCGTGGCAATCCTGCGGCGCGGGCAATCCAGCCTAAATGTGCACGGCCTGTCCGCATCCGGTGAGCTCCGGCTCCATCCAGTGCGGCACCCACTGTTGCCAGAGGATTATGTAATTCTGTAAACGGCTTGCCGTTAATTAGCGCAGTCCCCGAAGTGGCACGGTCAAGTCCTAGCAGAATACGCAGTGTAGAGCTTTTACCTGCCCCGTTCGGACCTAAAAAACCGGTTACTCTGCCCGGCCTGGCTTTAAAACTGATGCCCGATAAGATTTCCTGCTTCCCGCGGTGTTTTACCAGGCTATTTACTGTAATCAACCATAACACTTCCTTTCCGTTATGGTTCCCATTATAAAGAAGCAAGGTTACATCCCGGGTATCCGCCCGTTTAATTCCTGGTTACTTTTAGGTAAAGCTTTGCCAATCGTTACACTTGTGCCATATTCATCCGATGTGAATTCAGCCTTCAGCCTCATTTTTTCCAGCATATAGCCCACAGCCGATAAACCAATTCCCGCTCCGTGCTCATAGGCTGATGAGTTATCCATACCCGGCCCTTTGTCCGCGACAGTAATAACCTCTTTTTCTATATCAATCATGACACTTACATATTTCCCGTCTGCCGCATGCCGGACAATATTCTGAAATAAATTATCCAGAACCCGTGTCAGCCATTTAGGATCTGCTTCCCAATAAAAAGTTGTATCCGCAGGTATATCTGCATTGATCTGAATGTCCTGTTCTTCAAAAACCGGATACCACGCGGCAACCGCCGCCCTTACCAGACGCCCGATATCTGCCGGAGCAGGCACAAAGGGAAGCTTCCCTGAGGTAAGCTGGGTATAGGAAAACAAATCATCCATCAGCTCGCCGGCTCTTGTGATCGTACGGTCCATCTCTGCTAAGGAGCTTTGCCCTTCTGAGCTTATGGCTTCTCGATTCAGCCTTGTGATATGTCCTCTCAAGATGGTAAGGGGGGTCCGTAAATCATGCGATAAATTAGCAATAAGCCGGTGGCGTAACCCCTCCTCCTCATGCTCCCTTGCGCGGCTGTCCTCCAGCTGCTGAATCATCCAGTTAAAAGAGCGGCCTAACTGATCTATTTCGTCCATACGGTCACTTTGAACAGGTACGGGCTGCGGGAACGAGCTATGTTCAGCTGAGAAGGCCATGGCCTCCTGCAAGCTGGTGAGACGTTTGCGGAGCTTCAGGAAAAACAGCCAGGATATCAGAACAAAGGCAACAATAATAAAACCAAACACAAACAGTGCTGCGTAAAATTGATTCAGCGTATTCAGCGTTACTTCATTGACAGAAACCTCGACAAAGGCAGATAGAATAATAAGCACCATCGGAGGAAAAAAGATAAACATAAAATGGATCTTCAGATAACGGCGGAATAACGGCCTGCCCTGTTTCATAGCTTCACCCGGTAGCCGATTCCCTTCAGCGTTTCAATAATTTCCGGTGAATCCGGATTACGCTCCAGCTTTTGGCGCAGCCTGCGGATATGGACCATTAACGTTTTATCGCCTGTGATATAAGCTTCTTCCCAAACGGCTTCATAAATCTGTTCTTTCGGCAAGACCTGGTTAGGATGGCGTAAAAAATACATTAAAATCTGATGCTGCTTCCCTGTCAAAATCAGTTCCTCACCGGTGCGTTTGTCGAAAATCAGCTGGAGCTGCGGATCAACCTCAATATGTCCGTCTAATAAAATCCGTCCGGAGGGTGTTCCGCCGCTGCGGCGTATTAATACTTCCATTCTTGCAACCAGTTCTTCTGTATGGAACGGTTTCGTTAAATAGTCATCCGCAAATTGCAGTCCCTCGACCTTATCATCTATCGATGTACGCGCAGTTAAAAGTAAGATAGGAACAGCAGGTGCAGCTCTTTTCAACCGTCTGCCCACAGTAAACCCGTCCAGGCCGGGCAGCATAATATCCAAAATAACAAGCTCATGCTCCTTTACTTCTTGTTCAGCGCCTTCGCCGGAAAGCAGCCACCGGACTGAAAATCCGCGCTGCTCCAATTCTTCCTTGACCCAGCCGCCTATTGTCTCGTTATCTTCAATGTACAGAACATTTCTATTCAAGTTATACCCTTCTCTCTATAGGGGGAGATGTACGGTGCTTACTTCATCCCCGCCAGGGATTTGGCGATAAAGCGCTCGAGCGTTTTCCAGGGAAGCAGGATTTTGCCGATAATGAGGCTGTGAATGCCTTTACCCACCGGATAGCGCAGCTTGGGAGAGCGCTTCTGTACAAGCCTTCCAATCAGCTCGGCTACCTGTGACGGATCCGGCGCAGTTTCTGCAGTCCGCCGGGAGTAGCGCAGCACCTGCTCCAGCTGCTTGTTGTAAGGAGAAGCAGCACTGGTGCGGATGCTGTCCATTCCTTTGCCCCAGATCGGTGTGCGGAAGGAGCCCGGCTCGACCAGAATGACCTTAATCCCAAAGGGCAGCAGCTCCTGGCGCAGACTTTCGCTAAAGCCCTCCACTGCAAATTTGGATGCGGCATACGGCGCATAGCCGGGAAAGCCGAACAGCCCGCTCACGCTGCTGACATTGATAATACACCCCTCCCGCTGTTCCCGCATAACAGGCAGCACTGCCTTGGTAACCTCGACCAGACCGAAAAAATTCGTATCCATCTGGCGCCGCCACTCCTCCATGCTTATTTCTTCCGTGAAGCCGCCGACAGCAAAGCCTGCATTATTCACCAGCACATCTATGGCTCCGAAACGCTCGGTAACGGCTGATACGGCCGCTTCAATGGAGTCTGAGCGCGTAACATCCATCGTCATCAGATGAATTCTCTTTGTTACTCCGGCAGCTTCCGCCTGGCGGAGCAGCTCGTCCTTACGCTGCAGATCACGCATACACGCTACCACCTGATATCCCAAGGCGGCCAGCCTGACTGCCGTCAGCAGCCCGAAACCGCTGGATGTTCCCGTAATCAGCGCGATTTGATCACGGGCTTCTTCCTGAATTTGATTCATATATGCCTCCTGTGCTGTGATTGGACACTTCCATTCCACATTTATGCGTTGGCGAACTGGCGTTCCATTATTCCTTGACTTCCCAATAGATTCGAGCTATAGTGTGTATAAATTATACATGTTGAGCGGGCGAAGCACCTCGCAGGACAGGCATTTATGCCTTTCTTGGGGGTGCTTTTTTGCGTCCGCTGATAACATGCAGAGAAATGGAGATGACGCAAATGATTAATCCTGCTGTAATAAGCAGAATCCGCAGCTTTACTGTCCTGCTTCTCATTTTTGCAGCTTTGTCCGGGAACACCCCGCGGGCTGCGGCAGCCTCAGACTGGGATGAGGCGCTGGACCAGATTAACGAACAGTACAGCAGCTACACCAGCCTGCAGGCATCAGTTAAGGCTGAGAGCAAGCGCAATCAGGAGCTCCGCAAGCAGAACACAGCCGGTCTCGCTGCCGTTAATGCAAGGCTTCAGGCAACGGACAAGACTCTGCTGGGCCGTCTTAAATCAGAGGCTGAAGCCACCAGGAAGAAGCATGCTGCGCTGCTGGAGCAGTACTCGTCGCTGGGGAAGCAGGCTGCGGCAGCACGCAAAGCGGGCAATCTTAAGAGCGCTACTGCCTTCGAGCTGAAGCGCAATAAATTAAAGGCTTCTGCTGCAGCGGCGAATGCTGAGATTAAAGTGAAGAACACTGCGCTGACTGAAGCCAGGACGGCTGCGGCAGCCAAGAACAAGCCTTCCAAGGATGCGATCTCCCCTGTAGCCGGCATCAGAAAGCAAATTACTGCCGGCAACAAGCAGATCAGCGAAGCACAGGCGCTCCGCTCAGAAGCGGACAAACGTTATAAGACTGCCGTCAAGGCCGGAGACGCTGTTACTGCTGCGTCCGCAATGAAGCTTTCCTGTGCCAGGATGACGGAAATCCGTACCGGTCTGCAGCAGGTTTATGTACTTGAGCAGAAGATCACTGCAGCCCTCCGGCTGGCTGAAGCTAAGCTTCCATAACGGGCTTATCAGATTAGCTGAACCATCCAGCTGATGAAATAGGCAGCCGGCTCGAAGACGAGCTGGCCCAGCAAGGTTCCGAGCACCCTGGAGAACATTAACAGAACATAGATTTTACCTAGCTGGTCACGGTACTCTACACTCTCCGTTGCCTTATGGGTAATAATCCCCAGCTGCGGATCAATAAAGATGGTCAGCAGAATCGTAGCCAGACCGTTGATCAGCCCGGAGGCGTTGGAGGCGGTGGCCAGCAGCTGGGGAGACAAATGGCCGGCATACAGGGAGGACAGCACCCCAACCGTATAGAATCCGGTGACGAATATATTCATAATGATGAACCGCTTAGGGATGCCCAGATACCGGAAGCTTGGCAGCTGCAGGCCGGGCCGCTTGAAATACTTGCGGGTGTTCTTGAGCTGCTCCACAGTCACGCTGCTGAGCAGCTTGGGAATGGAGCCCTCTACCTCCAGCTTGGAAATCACCCTGCTGAACAGGCCGACAAAGGTCGGAAACAGTGCAATTGCAATCAGAGTACCCAGGGTAGAAGCGAGCATAATGATCCGCAGATAATTGCCCAGCGGAAAGCTTGGATCTTCATTGTTGGAGTAATCTACAAATTTGGCCGTCAGCGGGGCCTGAATCATATTGGCGGTTCTTGAGATCAGCACGATAATGCCGGTCAGGGATAAGGCAATGGCAATCTTGTTCAGCTTCACACCGGCAAAACGGACCGAATAGGATAACGTTTCTGCCGTATTAATAATCAAAGTCAGCAGGCATACGACGATTAAGCTGTTGGTCATGGTCATTAGGCATTCTCATCTCCATCAAGCTTATTTATCACGTTGAAGCTCTGTTCATGCAGCTCCGGTCCAGCACATAGGCGGCGCAGATTCCTGCTGTATAACGCACCAGGTCGATCCAGAGGAACCCTCTGCCCAGAATCAGCCTGCCCGGCAGCGTGGCCCGCACTTCATTAATCCATGCTGCCTGGTATAGCTGGCTGAGCTCAATGCCGAAGCTGAACAGCAGGCTTAGCGCAAGCGCGACTGCCAGTGACCGCCGGCTGAGCAGCAGGCGGAATCCGAAATACACCATCGCCGCCCATAATGCGTCTCCCAGATGAGCTGCTGCGAACTCAGGCAGATACTCCGCATAAGCTCTGGAACAGAGTCCTGAGACAAGAGTAATGATAATGGCACAGCAGTATATAATCCTGATGCGGCAGAGGTTTACAGCAATCTTTGGCACACTGATATCTCCTAACTTTTAATTAAGATGAAGCTACTCAAATATTGCCGGCCCGGCTTCAGCAGCGGGACTCCGGAACAGCTCAGCCGGATAGGGAATGGCAAGCTGCGGCAGCTCCCCTTCCTTGAAAAACCTGAGCTCCTCGCACTCTCCATCCATACTCCTTGGCGTCCCCTTGACGATTGAACACTCAAATACAGTAACGGAGTACTCAACACGGTCACCATTGCTGTACTCATACGCATACTTTTGGCCGCCGAATACGCCGCTGATCCGTAGTGGTGTTACCATTAATCCCGTTTCTTCAAACACTTCGCGGCGCAGCGCTCTGGACGGTGTCTCCCCTGGCTCAACCGCTCCGGCCGGCAGACCCCATAGCTGCTCTCCGCCTTTGCGGATGAAGAGAATTCCGCCTGCATCGTTACGGATCACCGCAGCCACAGACGGCACCAGCAGAAGACTTGTCCCTACATTGCTGCGCAGTCCGCGGTAAAATTCTGAAATCGGCATTATTACTCCCTCCTTACTCTACAGTACTACTATATGAGTTTATCAAAGAAGGCATTACGAAACTAACTATATTTGACACAGGATCGCCCGGTTCCCTCCATTAATTCCAGAAAACCCCGGAAATCCGTATTTCCGAAAATGCCAAAAAGGACCCTTCTTTGCCGGATGAACAAAGAAGGGTCCTTAATATACGGGCAGCGCTATAACAGAAAGGTCAGCCTTCACCTGGCTCCAGTCCGTTTAGACTGCGCCGGCGTATCCGCCAGGTCCAGAGCAAATCCGAAGTGAACAGCAGTACAACCAGCGGAAGCAGCGGTATCCACAGAATCTCGATGTAGGAATAGATCAGCCTGATCAGCGGATGCAGCATATAGATACACCCGGCTGCCAGCACCCACCAGTACAGCGAGAACTTGAGGCAGATGTGGCCGTGCAGCTGGCGGGGCATGTCCGAATAATCCCACCACTGTCTATGGAAGAAGCTCATCAGCAGCCAGCCGCTGATATACTCAACCAGCGAAGGGATAATCAGCACCAGCGTCAGAAACAGCGGCAGCGGAAGCTCCAGCCTTTGGGCTGCCAGCAGCAGCAGCGGTGCAAAGCCATACATCGGCTTGACCGGCCCCTTTAGAAAGCCCTCCTTACGGAAGCTCCCCTGGCTGTAAAGGTTGTATGACCCTTCGAGCATCCAGCCCAAGAAGGAGTATGCTGCAAAATAAAAGATATATTCTCCCGCCGCGGCAATTGCAGTATAACCGCCCGGCGGAAGCAGCGGAAAAAGATTCACCGGCCCGGCCTCCCGAATTGTATATTTATTGATACAGATCCATCGGGAGCTAGTATGTCAATACACCGCTGTAATTATGCGGATAATAAAAAAAGATGTCCCAGACCGTTGACTACGGCTCCTGAGACATCATATGGGCATGAATACTGGCATGCTGGACACCTTAAGCTTCACTCCTTCTGCTGCTGTTCCTTCATCAGCTGTGCTGCCAACGGATTATCGTACTGCTTCTTTAGCGCCTCCAGTGTGAGCTCACTGCGCACACCAACATCCGAGCCGTATTTCTTCTCAAGATTGCCTGCCAACGCCTCACCGCGTTTTTGCCTGTAGCGGCCGTTATCGTTACGACTACGCATCCTCTTGCCTCCTTCAAGTTCATCTGAATGAGTTCCGGGAAATCAGCCTGCGGACTGGAATATGATGACAAGCGACAGTACTTGACCTGAGTATACAACAGCTGTCTCTAATTACTCAATACAGCCGGTGCCACTAAAAAACAGGCTGCCCGTTTAGGACAGCCTGTCTGTATCAGTGTAGATCAGTTTTTCGGAAGCGGGTCCGGATGAGCGGACTCTGCCGGCTTGGCTACCCAGTCATCAGCCTCAGGCTCGATGTCTACGCCGTTCTCCATCTTTTTACGTTCTGCAAGAGAGTCGCCGTCCTTGTTCTCTTTATTGCGAATGTCCGCTTCGTTCTGAATGTGATCTGTCATGTGAATTCCTCCTTGAGCTTAACAGTTTTTTGGACACTTAGTTATAGTTACCCGTTGGACTGTTTCGCAAACATCAATTCTCAATCAAGGAAGACGTCAGACCTGCGTTATTCGTAATACACCCTGAACACAATATCCTGTTCATAATTGCCGAAGCCGCGGCCGTACAGCGTTAATCCGCCCCGCCTTCGGGTCGAATCTTCCGCCGTCAGCCTGAAGGTCCACTGGTCCTTCTGCCAGCACACATCATCCAGCGTTACTGCTGAAATCTGCTGCCCGTCGATGTAAGTCCCCCTGCGGTTAACGCGCAGCACCTTAAGCAGACCGTACTGGTTCACATCCGGATTCCACCAGGAGGGGGTTAGCCTCCCGCGCATTACCCCGAAATCACCGGGACTTGTCCATTTGCCCAGATCATGTCCGTTCAGCGCAAACAGGATCTCCGAAGGCCATTTCTCATTCACATGCGGCGCCTCTGAGCCAAGCTCCATAGAAATTTCGATCTCCTGCACCTTCTGATCCATAAACAGATAGTTGGGCACCTTGTACTCGGCATAACCCTTAGCGAACCAGAGAATACCCGCATCCACCCGCTCCGGGTCCAGAAAATAACGCGGATCATCATAATATCCGATCAGCTTCTCTGTGGTGGCAATCCCGCAGGTTGGTGAAGCCTGCAGATCCGTATAATGCCCAACCGGAACAGACACCTCTACCACCTTGCGGGCGATGCCCTTCGCTCCGGACAATTTAATCTGCAGAAAGTTAGCCGACAGGGAGCAGTATTTATAGGTGCCGCCGTCAATTCGTTTCATCTGTGAGCTGACGATCCCCGCCTTCTGCAGCTTAGAGACATGGGAGCTGACTATGGCACTGCTGAGATACAGCTTTGCCGCCAGCTCTTTAATATGCATCTCTTCAGTGCCCAGCAGATCAATGATTCTGAGCCTGACCTCACTGGCCAGCGCTTCATAGACTTTAAGTGACTCCGAATCTGTAGTTAAGTACATCCTTATCCTCCACCCTGTTAGGATTAGTAATTATATTAATCCTGAAGATTTATATTGCCTATTTTAACGTATAATTCGTATTATGTAATCATATAAAGATTAATTAATTAACAAATTCATTAATCCAAATCAAAGGAGCTGCACTGATGACAATAAAATCTACGATGATCGTTGACAAGGATTTCCGGCTGGGCGAGGTCGATCCGCGGGTATACGGTTCTTTCATTGAACACCTGGGCCGGGCTGTATACGGCGGAATCTACGAGCCCGGACACGCGACAGCCGATGAGGACGGCTTCCGAGGAGATGCCCTGCAGGCCATCCGCTCGCTGAATGTGCCGATTATCCGCTATCCGGGCGGCAACTTTGTCTCCGGCTACAACTGGGAAGACGGTGTCGGGCCGAAGGAAGAACGTAAGCGCTCTCTTGAATTAGCCTGGTGGGTGACGGAAACAAATCAGGTCGGCACCAATGAATTCGCCAAATGGGCGAAGCTGGTCGGCTCCGAGGTTATGATGGCAGTTAACCTGGGCACACGCGGAATTGACGCTGCCCGTAATCTGGTCGAGTACTGCAATCATCCGTCCGGCTCCTATTACAGTGATATGCGTATTTCCCACGGGGTTAAAGAGCCTCATAAATTCAAAACCTGGTGTCTGGGCAATGAAATGGACGGCCCATGGCAGATTGGCGCCAAGACAGCTGTTGAATACGGCAGACTTGCCAACGAAACGGCCAAGGCAATGCGCTGGGTCGATCCTTCGCTTGAGCTTGTTGCCTGCGGCAGCTCGGGCCGAAGCATGGCTACCTTTGCCGAATGGGAAGCTACCGTGCTTGACCTGAGCTATGACAATGTGGACTTCCTGTCTCTGCATACCTACTACAATAACAATGAAGGCGATACGCCGAATTTCCTGGCCAGCTCACTGGATCTGGACCAGTTCATCGACAGTGTAGCCGCTGTGTGTGACTATATCAAGGCCAAAAAGAAAAGCAAGAAGAAAATCTACCTCTCGCTTGATGAATGGAACGTATGGAAATCGCAGGGGTCCAGCCGGGCTGAAACGTACTGGCAGGTTGCCCCGCCGGAATTCGAGGATGTATACAATCTGGAAGATGCGCTTGTTGTGGGCTGCTGCCTGATCAGTCTGCTCAAGCATGCTGACCGGGTCAAAATGGCCTGTATCGCCCAGCTGATCAATGTTATCGCACCAATCATGACCGAAGACGGCGGTCCGCTCTGGCTGCAGACGACTTTCTACCCTTATATGCATGCTTCACAGTTCGGCCGGGGCACCGTGCTGCACCCGCTGATTACCAGCCCGAAATATGATTCCAAGGACTTCACCGATGTCCCTTACCTTGAGGCAGTCAGTGTATACAACGAGGAGCTGGGCGAGGTTACTGTATTTGCCGTAAACCGCCATTTGACCGAAGGCATGGAATTCTCCGTTGACCTGCGCAGCTTCGGCGAAGCCTCTGTTATCCAGCACACGGTGCTGGAGCATGAGGATCTGTATGCTGCCAACACCCGCCAGAATCCGGGCAATGTGCTGCCGCATGACCGCGGAAATGCTGCAGCTGACGGCGGACGCATAAGCGCCCTGCTGCCTAAGGCTTCCTGGAACGTGATCCGCCTGAAGGTCAAAGCTGAATAACGGCATTAATGTCTAGTGGTACATGATCCAGACGACGAGCGGCGAGACAACCGAGCCGACAATAGCACAGACCGTCATGGCAACTGAGCTCATGGAGACGGACTGCTCCCCGTATTCCAGCGCCTTGGCTGTGCCGAGCGCATGGGATGCGGTGCCCAGCCCGATGCCGATGCCGGACTCACTGCGGATTCTGAACAGCCTGATGATGTAGGGGCCGCCAATAGCACCGGTGAATCCGGCAATCATTACGAATACAGAGGTCAGTGAAGAATCTCCGCCGAGACTGCCGGAAATCTGAATCGCTACAGCCGTTGTAATGGACTTGGGCAGAATCGAGAGCACATAAATTTTGGAGAAGCCAAGACCGGCTGCCAGCAGCAGGCCGCTCAGCATGCCGACCAGCAGACCGGTCACGGTTCCTCCCAGCACAGCAGGCAGATTCTCCCGCAGCACATGCCGCTGCTTATACAGCGGGTAGGCCAGCGAGACAACCGCAGGTCCGAGCAGGCGGTTAATCCATTCGCCGCCGATCATGTATGTATCATACGAAATACCGAATCCGAGCAGCAGCACCACCACCGTAAAGGTAGCTGTCAGTGCGGGTAACAGGACAGGCAGGCGGTACCGTTTATAGAGCATGGCCATGAACAGGTATATTCCAACATTGAACAGGATAAATCCTGCAGCAAGCAGTATTCTCATGCGCCCTTCCTCTTTTCGCCCAGGGTTTCGGCAGGAATGCTTGTTGTACGGTTACGGCTTGCACTGAAGCCGGCGATCCACTCGCTGGTATGGGCGGTCACAACCATAGTAATCACACTGCTGACAACCAGAATCGCGATGAGCAGCAGGCCGCGGCCGCTGAATATATCCAGGTGGTTCATAATTCCCGCAGTTGCCGGAATGAAGAACATGGGCAGATAGGCCAGGATAAACGACGAGCCGTTTTCAATCAGCTTAACGGGGACAATTTTTAACAATAAGAGTACAAAGAGCAACAGCAGACCGACGATGCTGCCGGGAACAGGCAGATGGAGCAGCTTCTGCAGAACATCCCCTGCCAGATAGAACACGTACAGTATTCCGACCTCTGCTATGATACGGATCATTTTCATGTTGCAGGAATCCCTTCAGTCTAAAATAAGTAATTCACCGGATTTACACTTCCCTTCTAAGACTAGCGGCCTTTCAGCAAATTTTCAATCGTTTTTCGCACCTTCTCAATATTTTCACAAAATAGAAAAACCTCTTTACAAAGCCGGTGCACACAGCACAGACTTTCTGCAAAGAGGTTTTTTGTTCATCTATACCTTACACCCACTGAATAACCTGTTCAGAGGTCTGTCTTGTTTTGGCTCGCGGTTCAGCTTTGCGGTAGCCGAAGGCGGCCATGCAGGCAAGGCCGAAGTGTTCACGGTCCAGAATACCCTCCGCTTCCAGCGTCTGCTCAATCAGCTCCTTGTTGAAGCCTTCAACCGGGCAGGAATCAATGCCGATCATGGCTGCAGCAGTCATCATATTGCCGAGCGCCAGATAGGTCTGTCGTGCTCCCCACTCGAATTTGGCCCGGTCATTGCCGCTTAAGCCGAAGTCATCGTTGAGAAAAGCATCAAACGCCTTGGCTTTGCCTGCAGCCACCTCCGGCGGCAGCTGCTGCACCTCATGCATCATTCCGCTGAGAAACGCAGAACCGGCAGCAAAATCAGCCGGCTGTCTTGACAGAATCAGCACAAAATGGCTGGCTGTGGGCAGCTGCTTCTGCGCCCCCCATGCATTTGCCCGCAGCTTCTCGCGCAGCTCCGGATTCTGGACGACAACAAACTTCCAGGGCTCAAAGCCGAAGGAGCTTGGGGACAGCCGTCCGGTCTCCAGAATGAACGTGAAATCCCCGCTGCTGATTTTACGGCTGCTGTCAAATTCCTTAGTGGCGTGTCTGAAGGCATAGGCTGCCAGAATATCCTCTTTTAAGGCCAGTTTATTTTCCATCGTTTCCATATCGGCTACACCCTTTCCGGTCCTGATAAAAGTTTGTTTTGACGTCATCCTGTTCACATGCTTAATATTAAGATATATATAGCGGAGTTTGAAGTACGCACATTTTTGTTATGTAGTATACAAATTGATACTGTGAGGTGAATGACATGCGTGACAGAAAAGGGGGCTTTGGCGAATGCCCGGATGGCGCAAAGGCCTGCCCCGTTGAATTTACCCTTGATGTTATCGGCGGAAAATGGAAAGGCGTGCTGCTGTACCATCTGATGGACGGAACAAAGCGCTTTAATGAATTCAGAAGAATCTGCCCGGGCATCACCCAGCGTATGCTGACGCTGCAGCTGCGTGAACTGGAGGAAGACGGCGTTGTTCACCGCGAGGTTTATCATCAGGTTCCGCCAAAGGTTGAATACTCGCTGACCGAATTTGGCCGGACACTGATACCAATTATCCGTCTAATGAGGGATTGGGGCGAGGCCTACCAGACCAAGCAGCTCTCCGGGGAAACGGAAAGCCGCGGCCGGGCGGAAGCTGATGCAGGGGGGCAGGCTTAACGCCGTGCCCCTTCTGCTCCGGGATCATCATCAAAAAACTGCTCTGATTTCTCCCGGTGCTCCTCGGTCACCTGTCCGGCAATTGCCCGTACACCGGCGGCAATGATTGCGGCATCATCGGTCAGGCCAAGCCCGATAAACGCATCGGGGATAGCATCGATAGGAGCGATAAAATAAGCAAGTGCACCAAAAGCTATGCCCTTGGCCCAAAGCGGTGTTTTGGCATCCATGGCACAGTAATACATGGCGACGGCATCCTTTGTAAAAGGAATTTTACCGGCAAACTTTTTCATTTTACGCCAGAAATCCTTTTTAACGGTCTGCTCATTCTCCTTGCTGTACTTAAATTCCTCCGCCTTCAGAACTGCCGGCAGCTTATCATTTTCCAGTTCCATATCAGATCCCTCCTATTGTCATTTACCCTAATCTGCGGTATCTGCCGCCAGTTAGAAGTTGCAAGTCTATGAAAGCGTAACTATTATTAATAGGTATGCGCAATTATTATATTAAAAGGAGATGTTACCCATTCGATTCGGAACGTTAGCCCACACGGCAGGTTGCCTGCCCCTCGACACACTGGTTTCCACTCTGCAGGCTCACGACATTGATTTTGTGCAGCTTGCCCTGGCCAAGGCCATTCAGGATATTGATCTTTCTCCGGGCAGGTTCAGCCCCGCGCTGGCTAATTATATCGGTGAAAAATTCGACAAGGCCGGCATCCGCATCGGCGTGCTCGGCTGCTACATTGATCCGATCAACCCGGACCCCGCAGTACGCAGGGCTGAAATCAACCGCTTCAAGGAGCATCTGCGCTTTGCCAAGCAGTTCGGTGCCCCGATGGTCGCAACTGAAAGCGGAGGCTTAACCACCTATCAGTCAGCTGATCCTGAGCGTTATGAAGAGATTGGCTGGCAGACCTTCAGAGCCACGCTTGAAGAGCTGGCTGAGGAAGCGGAGAAATGGGGCGTGTTCGTCGGTATCGAGGGTGTCAGCAGCCACACACTGGCTTCCCCTCAGCATATGCGCCGGATTCTGGATGAAGTGCCGTCCAGCAACATCGGTGTCGTATTTGACCCCTGCAACCTGATCGGACAGGATGTGGCCCGCCAGGATGAGATCGTTGACAGCTCGCTTGACCTGTTCGGGGACCGGATCATTCTCGCCCATCTGAAGGATATTTATGCCGAGGGCGAAGGCTACCGTCATGGTGTTCCGGGCGGCGGACTGTTCCATACGGCTGAATTCTTCAAAAAGCTTCAGGCCCGCAAGCCGATGCTTGATGTGTCTCTGGAAGAGATCACATTGCCGGTGTTTAATGACACTGTTGCCCTGCTGCACAGCCTGCGCAGCTAGTGTTGAACAGCATTAGGTGTAATGCTTCCAGGCCAGCAGATACTCATCTTCATCCTGCAGCCATCTGGCAGCGTACACAATCTGAACGGTGTAGCAGGCATAATGCCCTGGCTGCACCGTTCAGTTTTTTTTGAATACACTGTGCCAATTAGACACCAGACCAAATAACGTACCTTTCCCTGTCAGCTGAATAAAATGCTATGACATAGCATTAATGCCAATGCAGCGCTACACAGGAAGGGAAGAGATCACTGATGAGGTTCACATTCCCCATTCTTACCTTATGCCATGGCGGTGCGCAACGGATGCTGGTGGAACTCACCAATGGTCTGACCGCGCTGGGCCACCAGGTTGTTATTGTCATGCCTGTGCATGGAGATGTTTCATACGAAATCCATTCGGCCCTGCACCGTACCGATCATACGGTGCTCCGGGAATCCGACTTTCCCTTCAGTGATATCATCGTATCCAATTTCTACACCACGGTCCCGGTGGCAGAGGCGGCCAGCCGAAGCGGCAAAGGGCTTCATGTCCGTCTGTCGTTATGCTATGAGCCGCTGTTTCTGCCGGAAAACCATGTCTCTTTTCCCAGCTATAATACCACGCCGAGGCTGATTGTGCTGTCGGAATGGCAGCGGGATATTATTGCGCTTAATCACGGGATCAAGGGCAGCATTGTTCCGGTCGGCATCAGCCCCCTTTTCCGCAACCGGCATATCCGCCACAGGCTGCAGGAGCCGATGAACATCACCGCCATTCTCCGTAAGGTCGAGAACGGCTTCTCCTGGCACCGTGAACAGGATTATCTTGTTTCGCAGCTCGATACCGTCAAGCAGAATCTGCCGCACGTAAATATCAACTTCATCAGCCCGCCGGATGAATTTTACACCTCGGACTCTCTTCAGGCCCTGAAAGCCAGCGGCAAATACCGCTTCTATACCCCTCTGAACGATGAAGAGCTTAATTATCATTACAACTGTGCCGATATTTTTGTCAGCTCAAGCATTTTTGACAGCGGCTCCCTGCCGGGGCTGGAAGCGATGCGCTGCGGTGCAGCGCTGGCTACCGTCTATTCCGGGGGAAATATGGAGTACGCCAGACACGAAACGAACTGCCTGCTCTCCTTCCGGTATGAAAACAGGCTGGCCGCTGATGTTATCCGGCTGGTACAGGATCATGCGCTCAGGATCAGGCTGGCTTCGCAGGGTGAGGCGGATTCCAACAGCTGGACCTGGGGGAACAGTGTCCGGATTATGGAACAGGCCATTCAGCATTTTATGCAGGGGCATTCCGCACTCTGATTCCAGGTACCGCACATATAATAAACGGACAGCAGCCATCCGCGGCAAATCGCGGTGGTGCTGTCCGTTTTTGCAATCGGCTGGTAACCTCCATAATCTGTGCGCAGGTCTTATAGCAATTCGGAATTATCCGCTTCCCGATCCGGGGATTGCAGCCGGATATACCGGTCCCCGAGCAGATTGCTGAAATAATTGCGGTTATACAGCATGCTGGGATGTGACGGATGAAACAGGAGTGCTGTTTCATTATGCTGGCTGGCCTTTTCATGCTGTCCCAGCCGGTCATAGCACAGGGCGAGCTGCAGATGCGGCAGCCAGGTGGAATACGCTTCATTTGTTATAGCCATCGATTCTTTATTCCGGGGCAGCATGACTGCCAGCTCATACCAGTATACGGCGGGCTGCAAACGTCCTTTATCCAGATGCCAGGCTCCGAGCCTGCAGCAGAATTCCGCACGGGGCTGGTCATACTGCAGCGTCCTGCACAGCGCAGCGAAGGCGGCCTCCTGGTCCCCCATCCGTTCCCGGCACTCTGCCAGCTTCAGACAAGCCTGAATATTATCCTCTATCCAGCCTCTGCCTCCGTCCAGAAACTGCTCATAATAGCCGGAGGCCTCCTCTTGCATCCCATGGTCACGCAGCTCATTGGCAAAATAGTACTGGTCACGCGGAGTGAACTGCTCCCCCTCTCCTGCCCGTTTCAGATAGATCCGCAGGTTGCGGTCCGTATATGCTTTGTCTTTTTCATGTGTAATACAGACGTCACTGCTGAGCGATGGCCCGTACACCTCCAGATATTCATGCACCGGCCCGATCCAGCGGAAATTGCAGCTGCGGCGGACCAGACGGTTGCGGCGCAGCGAGGCCGTTACATTCCCGGCTGCATCAAAGCCCAGATTATATTGCATGCTCACACTGTCTATCCCCTCCGGCATATTGCTCTTCAGCCGCAATAACCGCTGCTGATCCTCCTCCTTCAGGTAATCGTCAGCGTCGAGCCAGAGGATATATTCCCTGGTTGCTTTACTAAATGCAAAGTTGCGGGCTGCCGAGAAGTCATCAATCCACGCAAAATCGTAAATAACCGCCCCGAAGGCTGAGGCAGCTGCTTTGGTTCCGTCGGTGGAGCCTGTATCCACAATGATGATCTCGTCAGCAATGGCGGAGACCGTAGACAGGCAGCGGGGCAGGCTGTTCTCTTCATTGCGGACAATCATACATAAGCTGATTTCTATCATAAGCTCCTCCTGACCGGCTGATTGCTCAACCGTATTTGTGCTCCTATATGGATATGCAGCCATGGGGTTGAGCAACCCTGTTCCTACCCATGCCGCTGCTTCATTCCGCCAATTTTCCGGTCTTACCGGGCTGTAAAAAAAGTTATCCTGCAAAAAAGCAACTTTTCCTGCTGCAGATGGGTCAATGTTATAGAGACTGGGGGGCAAATGATGCCAATGGAGCGGAATGAAGTCGCCACGATGAGCGCCGGCGCATTGAAGACACTGATGGATACCTATGGCGAGGATGTGTGGAATTACGCTTTTTTCCTGTCACGCAGCAGAAGCGCTGCCGACGATATTGCCCAGGAGACCTTTATCCGGGCCTTTAAATATATGCATGCTTTCCGGGGGGAGGCTTCGGTCAAAACCTGGCTGCTGCGGATTGCCCGCAACCGCTGGTATACCTACCGCAGCAGCAGCTTTATGCGGCTTGTAACCCTGCAGGCTGCTCCGTTCAGTACACAAGCGGAAAAATCCGCAGAGGATGCCTACATCGGAGAATCGCTCAGCAGTGAGATCTGGCAGCTGGTTCTCCGGCTGCCCCGCAAATACCGCGAAATTCTGATGCTGCAGGCACATTATGACATGTCGATGGAGGAGCTGGCCCATACCCTTAACATCAGCCTGTCAGCGGCCAAATCAAGGCTGCGCCGGGCAAGGCAGAAGGCCAACGAATACTGGGAAAAGGAGTTGAACGGAAATGGGTAGACTACCACGGGACTGGGAGAAGCAGCTGAAGGCGAAGCCGTTTGCAGACAGGCATTTTACTGAAGAGCTGCAGCAGAATGTGAATGACCGGCTGCTTGAGCCGCGGCCCCGCAAGCTCCGCGGCTGGATTTATGCTTCCGTAATACTCCCTGTGCTGGCACTAATGCTGGTAATCGGCTATAGCACCGGAAGCTTTAGCAGTCTGAATGCTGTGCCGGACGAAGCCATTTCAAACGGGGAAAACGCCCGGGATGACGGCACAGCCGGCACAGCGGCGGATACGTTATCCTTTCCCTTAGCAGCTGCTCCCGGTGAAGAGGTGCAGCTCCCGCTTGTTAAGGTGCTGGCCATCCCAAGTATTGATAAAGGATTACCGGCAGTGAAAAACCCGGTCCCTGCCCTGCCGGACATGGCTTATGCTCTGTCAGCAGAAGCAGCAGAGCAGCTGCAGGCGACACTGGTCTACGGAGCGGACGGTAAAGACAGCTATCTCCTGCTATCGCCTGCCGGCTGGAACGCCTCTGCCGTTATAGGCGCCAACGGCTCCTACGGGATAACCTTCCAGAACCCGGATGATCCGGCACAGACACTGGCCTATACGGATACCAACTGGAGCTGCCAGGGCTGTGCCATTGCAGATATCGGACTGTATTTTCCGGAAAAAGCAGACTGGGCGGAGGAGCTGGGCTTTCCCGTATACATGCCGCTGGACTTCACGAGCCGTCAGGCGGCGGGTACCGGAGAAGCAGAAGAGCGCAACGTCCGCTATGTCCTGCCGGCTGACAAGGAAGGCCTCCGTGTAGACGGGGCGGCTTATTACGAGGAAGGGGACTGGGGCTATCTGATCCGCAGAATGGAGCTGAAGCATGATTCCGGCATTCCCGGGCAGGAAGCGGCGCTTGCGAGCATACTGGGCTTTTTTGCAGCAAATCACGGGGCATTAAGCCTTTCTGCAGCAGCTGCAGATTCAGACACATCTGACACCGCTCCATACACAGCCAGCGACCTGCTAGCAGCGCTTGGACAGCAGGGCCTCCGGCTGACCTCCGTAGGATCCGGTGAAGAGCATATGTTCAACAAAGAGTTAGCCGGTGTATGGCCGGCCGAGCAGCTTATCGACTATGAGGGGCCGCTGACGATTCCCGACCGGCTGTCCATTTATACTTATGAGAGCGCGGAAGCTTGTGCAGAAGGACTGGAAGCGCTGAAGCAGGAAATTAACCGGCCCACCAATGATGGGGGAGCCCGGATTTACCCCCATGTATTCAGAGGCGGGAACTTCCTGGTAGTGTACTGGATGGGCCCGGGCGGAGACGGCGGCTTCAAATATGACAAGGCGATCAAAACCGCTCTGGCCGGTTTTAATCACCAGGAATAAAAGTGAATATACGGCTGCGCAGCGCTAAAAAACAGCGTTGCGCTTTTTTGGCGACGATAGCGGTGTTTTTTGTTATAATGTCGTAGTGTGTAAATTGATTCCTCCAGAATCATTGCTTCAGAACTTTATATACAAGAAGGAGACGTTCGCCTTGTCAAAAATCGTGAAAACCCTAACTATAGCCGGTAGTGACTCCAGCGGTGGCGCAGGCATCCAGGCTGACCTCAAAACCTTTGAGGAATACGGCACTTACGGCTTCAGCGCTCTGACCACTATTGTTACAATGGACCCGGACAACGGATGGCACCATAACGTTTACCCGGTAGACGCCGCTATTGTGGCCGAGCAGCTCAAAACGGTGTTCGCAGGCGGTCCTGTTGACGCTATGAAGACTGGTATGCTGGGCAGTGTTGAAATCGTGCATGTCGCTGAAAAAGCGATTAAGGACAACCTTCAGACCAATGTAGTCATTGACCCTGTTATGGTCTGCAAAGGCGAAGATGAGGTATTGAATCCCGAAAGCGCCAACGCTATCCGCGATCTGCTGCTGCCGCTGGCAACAGTAGCTACGCCTAACCTGTTCGAAGCAGGGGTGCTGTCCGGACTGGGCAAGCTTACAACCCTCGAAGATATGAAAGAAGCGGCACGCCTGATCCACAAGCTGGGCACCAAAAATGTCGTTGTAAAAGGCGGCAAGGCACTCGGCGGCGACCTGGCGATCGATGTCTTCTTTGACGGAACGGACTTCACCGTGCTCGAAACCGCGAAGATTGAGCCGGCTTACAACCACGGTGCAGGCTGCACCTTTGCTGCGGCCATCACTGGCGGTCTGGCCAACGGCCTGTCGGTCCATGAAGCTGTAGCCAAGGCAAAGGACTTCGTCTCTGCCGCAATCCGCAACGGCTATGCCTTCAACCAGTATGTCGGCCCTGTATTCCACGGCGGCTACCGTCTGGAGAAATAGGACGAGCCCCGAAACAAACAAACCGTGCCCCTCGTCAGGGACACGGTTTGTTTGTGTTTCGGGCAGCAGTAAGTCTGCAGGATTATCATCCGGCAGCCTGCTTACGTAGTCCACTCATCATGGACTATTCCGCTCAGATACCAGCAGCCCTTGTATTTCTCATATACGAGCCGCAGGCTGCTCCAGCCCAGGTCATTGCCGTCCGCACCCTTGCTGAAGCTGTACTCCACAAAGCTGCTGCCGGGATAGGCTGCTTCAATGTTGCTGGACACATTCCCCGTCTGGACAATCTGATTGTAGCTGACCTTATCCGGTTTACTATAATCGCGGTTAAAGATGAACCGTTCATAGTACTTTTTAAAAGTCAGCCTGATCGGATCACCTGTGCCGTCATAAGCTCCCCATTCATAAATCCCGGCGTTATTGAAGCCGTTACCGATCTCAGTTCCTGATAACAGGATATCCCGCTTTACATCGATGTTAGCGTACGGCGAGAACCGGACACCTTTTTGGGGATGGGCCAGCTGCTGCAGCACCTTGAAATCCTGATTTTTGAGTGCTGAAACCGTCGTTTCCGCAATGGACATAACCGCTTTCCGGGCTCCGTCCTCTGCTGAAGAATCAGCAAGCACCGTTATATCTTCATAGACTGCCGGAACCGTGGGGGCAAGCGGATACGGGGTATGGCTGAACAGCAGAGATGCCGCCGCCAGCATAAAGGAGAACATCATCATATCACCTCTTAATTTTGGTTAGAGATTAGGTTGCTACGATAATGTAGAATCTCCCGTATGCGGTATTCTATACCTCACGGCAAAGCTTAGCTTACTGTGCAGCCGATCCTCCTGCAATATGCTCAATAAACGGAATAGCCTTGTCCTTGGCTTCATCCACACCAAGCACCCCGATAATCATATTCTCGTCCTCAGCCTTGTTAACCGGCAAGGCGGCCACAAAGGCAGAATCCGTAATATCCACGCCATAGAGCTCTTCTTGCCCGCTCTCCGGATTGGTGCCCCACTTCAGGCGCGGGTCATCTTTATCCAGGCTGCCGCTCTCAACAATGGCGCTCAGATCCTGAAACCCGTCCTGCCCGCCGATCCACTCCAGCGTAGCCTCATCCAGAATAATAATATCGGGATGGTTCGCCGCCAGCTCCACTACCGCTTTTTGCATATAGTTCATATCGAAGGAGTCTGCGTCCTGGCCGGTTCTTGGCAGGTAGATCATATTGCTCTCCACCCGCTTCCACTCCGGATACTGCGCAATAATAGCGGCATCCAGATCAGCCGTCTGGCCGTCAGGGTCCTGCACGCCGAAATTGCCCAGGAACATAATCTTCGCATCGAGCGGCGGCAGGGAGGCCAGATATTTGCGGTGCTGCCAGTTGTTATAGATGGCATTGCCCGCAACAGCAAGCACAATGACCGCGATTACCGATACAATGACATGCGTCCGGTACAGGCGGAAGAACCGTTCCCACTTGCTGGCCGCTCCGGAGAACTTACCGTATTTAGCCAGACGCTCCTGCTCCGCCTCCTCAATCTCCTGCTTGTCCAGAGTATCGAGAATGAACTTAAACGCCTGGAAATCCTCCTCCGGTGCAGAGCGTTCCTCATCCGATGCTTTGGATTTCCGCCGTTTAATCAGCAGGTCGAAGCGTTTATTAATCTCTTCCCTGGATACGTTTTCAGATAAGCCTAACTTGTCATAGGCCTGCTTCAGCTTCTCATTCACATTCATTTCTCCTTTGGTATGTATGATGCCAACTTCACTTACCTCTTACCGGTTTGTTCTGGAATAAGGTGTTCTTTAGCGTCCTGATCCTATTTTACCAGACATCGGCTCCATTTCTCCAGTCAGCCACAATTATATGAAGCTTCATGACTATATTATATAACAGTGAACAAGCCGATATAGATTTAATATAAAGATATTAACTATACTTTTGGAAGAAGGAGAACCTGTTCATGAAAACATCCGAGATCCTCATTGCTGCTATGCCCTACATCACACAAGCTATCCGGGAGGACGTTTCTATCTCCTTGTATGACCGCGAAAAATTTCTGTTTTTTCAAAAGAGTGAGGCGCTTCAGCTGGATTTCCGGCCTGGTGATCCACTCAACGATGAAAACCGGGATTTCAAGGATTTAAAGACCACTGAAGGCAAATCGTATGCCCATTTCCCGGAGGAGCTGTTCGGTGTTCCGTTCGATGCCGTCTTCATACCGGTTAAGGACGCACAGAATGAAGTTGAAGCAGTGCTAAGCCTAACTTACAGCATGGGGAATCAGAACCAGCTGCGCAAGCTGATGGCTGAGACCGAAGAAATCACCAGCAGACTGGTAGACAGCGTCCAGCATGTGGCAGCCCATTCCGAGGAGCTTAGCTCCACGACCGAGGAAATCCTGACCAATACAAGGCACACCGTAGAGAATTCCAGGCAGGTAACCGAGGTCGCCAGCTTTATCCGGGAAATATCGGAGCAGAGCAATCTGCTGGGCTTGAATGCAGCCATCGAAGCTGCCAGAGTCGGGCAGGCGGGCGCGGGTTTCGGCGTGGTTGCTACGGAAATCCGCAAAATGTCTGTACATACGAAAGAAGCAACCTCCAGGATCGAACTGTCCTTGAAGGCTGTTCAACAATCCATCGGGCTTATGGAAAAGGAGCTTACTGAAATTGCCTCCTCCTCGCTGGAGCAGGCCAATCTGGTCAATGATTTCATGGATACCATCGGGCAGCTGAATGAAACTAACCAGAATCTTAAAAAGTTCATTAAGCAGATCATCGATATTGAAGCTTAACTGATAAGTAGAACAGGCGGGGATGCATCCTCACATACCTGTCAAAGGGAGGAAGCATCCCCGGCTTTTAAATTATCTCTTCCCTCCGGGAATATAAAGCGCTTTATCACATATATATCCCACTAGGCAAAACATTTGGCTTGTCTTAACAAGCCATGAGGAGGCTTGAGAAAATGTTCACATTCGCCAGTGTTAACCAGGAGGAATGCATCGCCTGCGGAGCCTGTAATTCTGCAGCTCCCGATATTTTTGATCTGGATGATGACGGCATTGCGGCAGTCATATTTGCAGGTGACAACAACCGCGGCATTACGGCAATTGCCGAGGATCTGCAGGAGGAGCTTCAGGATGCTATAGACAGCTGCCCGACGCAATGTATCCGGCATGCTGATGCTCCTTTTGCCTGAAGAATACGCAGAACAGCCTGTTCATTATACACGCAGCAGGGCAGCTCTCCCCACTCCGGGAACAGCTGCCCTGCTTAACCATGCGGTTCATTTGACTGCCCGCTCACTGAAACCATGACCCGACGATGGTATTGAACGGCTTGTAAATCATGATGATGAGCAGAAGCGGGCTTGGAATATTCACACGCAGCAGTGCGCAGACCGCTGAAGAAATGCCGGCAGCCCAGAACAGCATATAAACAATCCGGTCACGGCGAATGCCGCGGCCTTTAAGCAGCTTCCGGTCGTAGGCCATGCAAATGACGGCAATAGCCAGGCATAACACGACAAGCAGCATATCAGGTTCACTCCTTAATCTGATCTAGAAAGGAATTATCTATGGCTCCTACCCGGTTAATGATAACTTTAGCCTTGTAATGAATAGGCAGGCTTTTCAGGTAATCACCGCCGCTCTGCTTCAGCAGCCTCGCCCAGGCTTTGGGGTTTTTCTCATAAATGGATTGTCCGAAGCCAAAAATATCAACGTTATAGCGGTCATTAATCTGTTTAACAGACTGCTTCATCCTTCTGATAATCCGCTCCTCTGCCTTTCTTTCCAGATCCAGAATATCCTGCTCCGCATCCAGACGGTCTTTGCCCGTCACTTCCTCGACATTACAGACGGCTTCAATATCGAGATAAATATGCGGTTCTCCTTCAATAAACCTGACCCTTCTTTTTGTTCTGGACTTCAACGCTTCAATCACGATTAAACCATCGTCATCCCCTTCAACATGACCCGTATTCTTTATCACATTATCCGTAATATAGTTATACCCGGCTACCTCATCGTCATCCAGCCAGCCGAGCATCTTATCCTTGCTGAATACCGCAACACTCTCATAACGCAGCTTGGTTTTTGGATTGGTGCGCTCCGTATTGTTTTTTTTACCGCCAGCATCGGGTTCACCTTTAACCACTACACCGGTCAATACCGGTGCTTTGCCCTCATAGAGCAGATCTTCAATGAACCTGTCCAGTGACACTGCGACCGTCCTGGCTGATACCTTGTAGGCCTTGTCCAATGCATTGAACAGTTTATTTGCCGGAAGCTTATCCAGAGCCGTGAGCACATTTAACGCTTCCTCCGCCGTCCCTTCCTTTGCCACCATGACGTAGAAATCCATCCGCGGCTCGCGGCTGCGCTTCAGCACATCCAGCATCGGGCCAAGTCCCTCGCGGGCAAGCGGTTCACCAATGACCAGTACCCGAATGTGTCCCATATAGGCAGAACGTGAGACGGTCATATTGAATAGACGCAGCGATTCATAAATGGTAGGTGCAGGAAAGGTATAGGAAGCTACGGGCACGCCGCTGCCCAACCCGCCGCCATTCTGGGAGGATACCGCTGAGGGGATCACGACCTGCATGGTCACCTTGAAGCCGGTCTCCGCCTTATCTATTCCCAGAGCAAGAACAAACGCCAGCTCGTTCAGCTCCTTCCTCTCCCAACAGCCGCTAAGCAGCATCGGCAGCAGCATTACCGGCAGCAAGGAGCATATTGCTCTGCGAAGACGTCTCATCATCATTTATTCTCCCTGCGGCGTGCTGTCCCTTGGCGGTAATAATTTTTGGTAAGATTCTCTTTCGGCCGGGTCCTGAGGTAAGGCCATGGAAAGCGGAAGATGGTATCCTTCATATCCTCTGCCCTGTACGGGCCGAGTGGGCTCATATATGGAATACCAAAGGAGCGCAGGCTCGCTAAATGCAGCACAATAACGAATACTCCGCACAGAATACCATATAAGCCGATAAATCCGGCCAGACCGATCAGGGCAAACCGGATGATCCGGGCAGCGATTGACATTCCGGCCTCGGGTATAACGAAGCTTGAAATCGCAGTTATAGATACGATAATGACCATTGCTGCAGAGATAAAGCCCGCAGCAACTGCCGCCTGGCCGATTACCAGCGTTCCGACAATCGAAATCGCCTGACCGATATTTTTGGGGATTCTTACTCCGGCCTCACGCAGGATTTCATAAGTCAGCTCCATCAGCAGCGCTTCTATAAAAGCCGGAAAGGGAACCGTCTCCCGCTGGGCGGCAAGGCTGATTACCAGATTGGTCGGAATCATCTCCTGATGATAGGTCGTTATCGCCACGTAAAAGGCCGGAGCCAGCAGTGTAAGAAAGAAAGCCAGAAACCGGATAAACCGCAGCAGAGTGGAAATATCAGCCCGCTGGTAATAGTCCTCAGCCGATTGAAAAAAAGCGACGAATATCGTCGGAGCAAGCAGCACAAACGGTGTTCCGTCAATCAGAATAGCCACTTTACCCTCAAGGATGCCTGCGGCAATCGTATCCGGCCGGTCACTGTTATATATGGTCGGAAAAGGCGTCTTAGCGGTATCCTGGATAAACTCCTCGATATAACCGCTCTCCAGTATGCTGTCGGTATCAATCCGGTTCAGACGGCGCTTTACCTCCTGTACAAGCTCGTCATTGGCAACATTGCTTAAGTACATAAGAGATACGCTGGTCTGGGTCACCCTGCCGATCTGAATGGTCTCCAGCCAGAGATGACTGTCCTTAATTTTGCGGCGGAGCAGTGCCGTATTCGTCCGCAGGTTCTCGGTGAAGCCTTCCATTGGACCGCGTACCACGGATTGCGAGCTCGGCTCACTTACCGCCCTGTCCTCCCAGCCCGGCAGACCGATCCTTAGCGCATTAGCGGTGCCGTCTACTACAAGCATGACGCTGCCGGACATCAGATCATGGACAAATTGGCCTGTTTTATTAATTACCGTCAGATCGCCTGCCATCAGAATACGATGTCTCAGCAGCTCAACAGCAGCATCCGGGCCAAGCCCCGCCAGCATATCCGGCGCCCTGCTTCCCTGCAGGGAGTACAGAATGGAATTGTGCAGCAGCCCGGTATCCACCAGCCCGTCTATATAAAATATGGATATGCGCGTGGTATCTCCAAGCAGCAGCTCTTTACTTACCAGATCCGTGCTGGAGCCAAGCAGCTTCTTGAGCTGTTCGTAAGTATCATCCAGGCGGCCCGATAAGGCCTCCTCATGTGTCTCTCTCATCGTGCTGCCTCCCTTTCCACCCTTCTGTCCCATAGTTTGATTCAGATTTTGATAATTATTCCTTGGCTGAGAATCTCCTGTACTAACATAAAATGGGCTAAATAAGCCATACTATGCCAATACCGACAAGGATATCCGCCCGCAGCGGAGGCAGGGGAGACAATATGACGCTTGAAAAAGACAGGCTTAGCTCAGCACAGATGGTTATACTTGGTCTGTTTGCTTTTATCGGGGATATGGCACTGGTCTACCCTGCAGTAATGGCTTCTTCTGCCCATCAGGATGCCTGGATTACCGGGCTGATCAGTGTACCGCTGGGGATCGGGACTATCTTTCTGTTAGTGACCTTAGGTAATATCGACCCTACTAAAACCATTATCGAGCTCAGCCGGCAGATTCTGGGCAAATGGCTTGGCGGAGCCGTGGGACTTTATTATCTGTTTTTTTATCTGCTGGCCGGTTCTACCTATATCCGTGAAATTGAGGATTTCCTCTGCACACAGATCTACGAGGGGACCCCCGGCGGCGTGATCAGGGCTATGGGAATATTTATACTGGTATACGGCCTGCGACTGGGATTGGAGACGCTGGGGAGGGCATCACAGATTTTTTTCCCCCTGTTTGCCCTCTTCCTGGTCTGCCTCATCGTCCTGCTGCTTCCTCAGGTGCGGGTTGATCGCCTGTTACCTATGCTTAATACACCGGTTCCCGATATGATTCATTCGGTAATGTACGGTGTCTTTTACCCGTTCGGGGAGATGTGTGTATTCTTGATGATCTATCCTTATGTCCGCAAATCGGACAAAATTAACCGTGATATCTTCCTCTCCATCTGTCTGGGCGCGGTGGTCCTGAACATTATCCTGATTCTCTCACTCACCGTGCTGGGCGTATATTTCTCGGAGCATGACTTCTACGCCGCCTATCTTCTGGCCCGGAAAATCAACATCGCCAACTTCCTGCAGCGGATTGAAGCCCTTATGGCTACCGCCTGGATTATCAGCACCTATTTCAAAACCGTACTGTTTTTTTATGCCTTTGTACTGGGTACTGCCCAGTTCTTTAAGCTGAAAAGCTACCGGCCGCTTATCTTCCCCACAGCCTTTCTGCTCTACGGTCTATCCCAGCTGATCGCCAAAAATATTATCTTCTATGTAAGTGAAATTCCAGCCTACTGGGTAGACTGGAATTTCACTTATGCCTTCGTCCTTCCGGTAATCATGCTTAGCGTCAATACGGTGCGGAAACGCTTGTCCCGGGGCTCATGAGCAGCTATGATTGAACCGGGGGAGGCTCAGTCAAGCATGGATATCAATCAATATGAGCAGCTGGTGCCGGATGTATTTCTGTTTGTTGACCGTAAATGCTTTGAAGGCTGGGGAATCGGCCGGAGCGTCATCGATTTCCATGATCTGACCTTTATTGTTGACGGCAGAGCCAGCTATTACATTAACGGGATCAAATATACGGTAGAAGCCGGAGATATGCTGTATGCCCCGGCAGGCAGCATCCGCGAGGCTCACACCTTCAGGGAGGCCCCGATGCATTCCTTCGCCTTCAATTTCTTCTGGCTGGGCGGGAGCAATGAAGTGGAGCTTCCCTTTCAGACAGTGACCCGCCATTGGCGGACTAAAGAAATTATGGAGGACATCCGCGAATTCTCACATCTATGGATGAGCAAGCAGCCGCTCTACCGGATGAAGGCCAGAGCCGTCTTCCAGCAGATCATCTACCGTCTGCTCATTATCGCCCATCATCAGCAGGCACCGTTTGTTGATCCCAGAATACATAAAGCAACAGCCTATATCATGGATCATTATGCAGATGAAATCACGATCGGCGAGCTTGCTCTACCTGCCGGGCTGAATCCCGAATACATGGGCAAGCTGTTCAAGCAGAACACCGGAGTAGCTCTCAAAGAATACATTAACCGGGTTCGGGTTAATAACGCCGAGATGCTGCTGTCAGCCGGCGGCTTCAATGTATCCGAAGTCGCCGCCCATTGCGGCTACCGGGACGCAGCCTATTTCAGCAACGTATTCAAGCAGATCAAGGGCTATCCTCCGTCAGCGCTGCTGAAGTGAGATAGCTTTCCTCCGGCCCAAAATAGGAATAAGGCAGCGGCTCTGCGGACAGCACCAGCTTCTGCAGCACCAGCCCGGCATCCAGTCCATAGAAACGCAGTATATGGACACCTTTAGATAAGGTGTGGGTGGTGACGGTAGTATGAATATTATTCATTACTGCCCGGCACCAGGGCTCATTCCCATGGTTACCTCCTTCATAGCCGGGAGGTAGAGCGTCGGCAACAACAGGCGCTAATCCGTCAAAGCCTGCTGCATACCTCAAGCCGCTGACTGGCGAAAGGTGATTGGTAGGCGCAATATAAGCAGTCAGGATATATTCGCCGTCCCGCTTGACCAGCAGCCTGTACTCCAGATAGGGCGCTTGTGCCGGTTCACTGAAGGATACAGTGTCCGGGTACATTTTGACCGAGGATAGGGTCCTGCCGTAATTGCTGATTGTTGTCCACTCTACCCCGTCCGCCGCACAGCGGTTAACAGTATGCTCAGCCTCTATAGCTACAACGTTATGTGCTTCAATAAAAGTCGCCGGCGGCAGCTCACCCGGGCTGCTCCAGTCTACCTCTGCACAGACAATCACCGTTCCGCCGGCTCCGCTGATAACGATATTGCCGCTGCACGCTCCCTGCACCTTATCCCAGTCAACCGATACTGTGATAGTCTCTCCTGTCTCAGTCCAGCCGCTGCTACTCTCCAGCCTGATCCAGTCCGTACTGCCGGTAGCTTCATAGGCAAAGCCCGTGTCCCCGCCGCTGCTGACCGTAACTGAATAGCTCTCTTTATGCAGATTTGTAAAAGCCGGCAGCGCCGCCGTTCCTGAAGTATACCCTTGCTCCGTGCCCTGCACATCGACGATCATAAGCTGGCCTTTTACCGGAATAACGGAAGCCGCCTGCGGATAACTCCACCCTGCCGCGTCCCAGTTCACATAGCCTACATGTGCCGAGCTCATCATCCCCCGCCATTTTCCGCCGGAAAGCTCATTGTTATACGCGTGCTCCAGCTGTTTATCCCGTTCAACCGCCGCTGCTGTAAGCCCGGCATACGTATTGGCGAGTACGCTGCCGCGTGCTGCATACAGCTTGCTTAGCCCTGCGTATACTTGCATCTGCAGAACATTGGCCGAAGCAGCAGCCGGAAAATAAACGAGCTGGAAGTAAGCAGCCTGGAGCTCTTCCGGAATCCGGCTTCTGTAATGCTCAGCGTTCTCAACAAGCTTGCCTGCCTGCTTCAGCACCTGCTGCGCCTCATTGTAATGCACGGGACTGAAGGTCTCCGGCCTTATAATTTCAGGCTTGCGCCGCCCGTTCATTCTCGTATAATCCGCCAGCACACCGGCAATTCCGCTTACGGCGGCTTCGTCGGCTGCATGGCCGAATTGCTGCCGCACCCACTGTTCTGTGTATTCTGCAGTTTTGTTAGGCGCAGCGGTTCCCCAGGCCCCGAAATCATAAGCTAAATCCAAAAAATATGAAATGGGCAGCTCCATCGGCTTCAAGTCCCCGACATTAACAATCCACACATCCCGGATGCCGTAATCATAAGCCATACTCATCTGCTCCCAGACCTTCTCCAGCGGCGTCGTATTGACCCATTCATACGAATGCGGGCCTCCATGGTAGTCCAGATGATAATACATCCCCCAGCCCGCGCTGCGCTGCTGCTCCAGGCCGAACGGGATTTTGCGGAGATTGCCGAAATTATCGTCTGACAGCAAAATCGTCACATCATCAAGCACATCCCAGTCCTTCAGTCCCGCCGCTTCAGCTGTGCCGTACCAATATTTCTCCACCTCTTTGTAGACGGCCAGAACCTGCGGTGCCTGCTCAAGCCCATAACGCTTAAGCAGTTCTTTTTGCGTGAGAATAATGTCCTTAAGCAGTCCAATATTGTAATGGTCGCTGCCTTCCAGCTCTGAATCGCTTTCTCCGCGCATGCCCAGTGTAATCAGGTTCGGATACTCTCTGTTGCGCTTAATTCCGTCCTCCCAGAAGGCGGTGATCGCCTCCCGGTTCCTGGCAAAATCCCACAGATTGCTTGTCCCGTAATCCCTGTACACCCTCTGCCATTCACTGCCTGCACGGAACAGGGGCTCGTGATGCGAGGTGCCCATAATGATACCGTATTCCCTGGCAAGCTCGGCATTGGCAAGCGGATGATGTCTGCCGTTAACGCTGAATTCTGCGCTCCACATCGCCGGCCAGAGATAATTACCCTTCAGCCTGAGAATCAGCTCAAAGACCTTTTCATAGAATGCTTCGTTGAAATCCCCGAATGCACCGGTTACCCAGGAGCCGAGTGAAGGCCAGTCATCATTCAGAAAAATCCCCCGGTACTTTACGGACGGCTCTTTGGAGATTACCTCCAGCTTTGCGTCAGGCAGGTCAAGCAGGGCTCTTCGCTCTGGTACTACATCGGCAAAATAAACCCACGGACTCACTCCCATCAGCTCAGATACCGCGTATACGCCGTAGATTGTTCCTCTTTTATCGCTGCCCGCAATGACCAGCGCCTGTTCAATACCGTCACAGGGATGTTCAATCCGCTGAATTTTGTAGCATTCCCGTTTGCCGTGAATAGCCGACACATCCAGTTTGCCTGCGGCAGCCCATTCATCGATCAGCCTGCTGCTTCCGGCGGTTCCTATAATGATAGCAGTACTCCCCAGCTGCCCTGATTCAGTGACTATTTCCGGTCTTGTACCTGTAACCAGCTCTATATCCGCGGCAAAAGAATCTGCGACCCGCCGCAAGCCTTTATAATCGACGGCCGCCGGATCCAGATAAAGCTTTGCTGCCGCTCCCTGTTCTGCCAATATCATTGTATTCCCGTCCTTCCGTATCGTCTGTTTACGCTGCTCAGGCACATTATATAAGTTAAGCGGTTTCAACAGCCATGTGTAAACCAGATACTTCTTGTAATAAACCGATATGATTTTAGGTAAAAGGACTTTAAATACGCGGAACTGCATTTTAGGCATAACGGATTTCTGGTAAAGTGTAGGCATTGTATGGCACTTCCGCTGCATATTCCAATGCAAATCCGTAAGCGCCTTCAAAATTACAGCCGTGAGGATGATCGATATATGTCAGATCCAATAAGCTCAACAGACAGCTGCACCGCCGGCAGCGGGCCCAGAGCCCCTAAAGATCCTGCTGAGCGCAGAAACGGATTTTTTATGCTGTTCGAAACCCATATTGAAGCAACCGCCCGGCCTTCAGGCAAGCCGTCCCAGGAGGTCTACCTGGAGGGCAGCTACCTGATCGACAAGGCCAGATATATCGGCGGAGTTGAGGATACGCATATGCTGGAGCTGCTGCGGACTTGTGAGGGCTTTCGTACATTAGTCCATAGCATCGGAGTGTCGGTAAAAGCGGAGCATAACCAGGGAGACATTACATTTCTGCTGCAAAACTGGGGGAAAACGGACAAATATACCTCCGGCACAGCGCTGCGGCTTCCCTGTCCGGCAGACGGGACCGAGCTTATTCTGCAGCTGGAGCAGATTGAATGGTCGGCGGACGATGATGTTCCCGGTAAATTTGCCTTTGAGTTTGATCAGGCGGGCGGGCTTGCGGTGGCGAGCATTATTTTTTATCTGAATGACGGGTATTGTGCCCCTGAGCTGTCACCGGAAACGCCGGTTGCCTTTGGTTCAGAGCCGTACCGCGATATGATCTCACATTCCCTGCTCCATCCGGGTAACAATGTGCGGCTGAAGGCTGCCATAGACAAGGCTTCCCGGGGTGAAGACGTCACCATTGCCTATATCGGGGGCTCCATTACCCAGGGTGCGGGAGCGAAGCCGATTCATACGGAATGTTATGCCTATCAGTCTTATCTGGGCTTTAAAGCGCTGTATGGCAGGGACGGCGGCGGGAAGGTTCATTTTATAAAAGCAGGGGTTGGCGGTACGCCGTCAGAATTGGGGATTATACGTTATGAAAGAGATGTGCTCAGGGAGGGTGCTGCCGAGCCGGATATTGTAATTGTGGAGTTTGCCGTCAACGACGAGGGGGATGAAACCAAGGGCAACTGCTACGAGAGCCTGTGCCTGAATATCCTGTCCGCTGACAACCAGCCTGCGGTCGTGCTGCTGTTCAGCGTATTTATCAATGACTGGAATCTTCAGGAGCGGCTCTCCCCTGTCGGGCTACGCTATAATCTCCCTATGGTTAGTGTAAAAGATGCCGTGACCGGCCAGTTTAAGCTGACCAAGGCTGAGGGGAATGTCATCTCTAAAAGACAGTTTTTCTACGACATCTATCATCCTGCTAACGACGGGCACCGGGTGATGGCGGATTGCCTGATTCATCTGTTTCAGCAGGCCGCCGCAGCTCCGGCAGATCCTGCAGATATTGATTTGCAACAGCCTCCGGTGATTGGGAATGATTTCAGGAATATCCGGCTGCTGGACCGTTCGGGCTCATTAAGTCATGTGCGGATTGAGCCGGGCAGCTTCACGGAAACCGATACGGATCTGCAGATGGTAGAGCTGGACGACAATCCGTCAGGGACCCCGGAGTTCCCGTATAACTGGATGCGTCTGGCGGAGGCTGGGGGCGAGCCTTTTAGATTAACGATTACCAGCAGAATCCTCATCCTGGTATTCAAGGATTCCGGCAGTGCCAGCTTCGGCAGCGCTGATGTCCGTGTGGACGGCAGGCCCGTGCTGACCGCTGATCCGCATGTGAACAACTGGACCCACTGCAACGCAGTCCTTTTGTACCATCAGCAGACGAGCAGCGAGCATACGGTAGAAATCACCATGGCTGACGGCGACCAGGACAAGTGCTTTACGATCCTGGGGTTTGGATATTGCTGACGGCACCGGGAGTGCGGATAAAAGGGGGATATTGAGGGACTTGGTGGACTTGGTGGACTTGGTGGATAAGGAACTTGGTGGGTAAGGAACTTGGTGGGTAAGGAACTTGGTGGGTAAGGAACTTGGTGGGTAAGGAGAGTGGTGGGTAGGGAGCCAGATAGGTGCGTGCTATACACGTAGTTATGGAGTGGGCGTTTGTGTTAAGTAACTGATGTGTGCATCCCTATCCGTCCGTCCCGTTGCCAGCACATTCAAAGGGATTTTCCCCTTTGATTCCGCCACCTCCGACCGTTTCCAGCCCCACCAAAGGGATTTTTCCCTTTGATTCCACTCCCTCGACCGTTGCCAGCCCCACCAAAGGGATTTTTCCCTTTGATTCCGCTCCCTGGACCGTTTCCAGCCCGACCAAAGGGATTTCTCCCTTTGGCTACCGTCCTCTCGGCGCGCGGCATCGGCTACTTACTGGCCCTCCCCCTATTCCCTGCAGATTGAATCCATGTGGCTGTGGAGCACCCGGAGGATCCGCTCCCTGTCGAGACGCCGGGGCTCCAGCAGCGCATGCAGAGCTACCCCGTCAAGCAGCGCGTACAGCCGCTCCGCTTCGATGCTCATATCCAGCTCCTCCCTCAGCAGCCCGCTCTCCTCCAGATGGCCCAGCAGATTGACAATGCCCGGATAGATTCCGTCATTTAACCCGCTATAATCCTCCTCTGCATACTTCAGGTGGAACACAAACGCGAACCATACCTCCATCTCGGCCATATTATTATCATTTAAAGGCAGCAGCTCCATCAGCACTCTGGTTACCAGCTCCTTCGGCGGTAAGCCCAGTCCGGCAATGTCTTTGATTCTGGCGTTAGCCCGGTCACTGACCAGCTTCATGGCAAAGCCAAGCAGCTCCTGCTGTGTTGCAAAATAATGACGCAAAGCGCCCAGCGATACTCCGGCCTCCTGGGCAATTTTGCGCACTGTAGCACCCTTCATCCCCTGATTCAGAATGACGCGCCAGGTGGCTTCGGCAATATGTGCTTTCCGTTCTTCGTGATCGACTATTTTTGGCATGTCCGTATTGTAGCATACCGCCGAAGCAGGCTGCAATTTAAATAATACAGTTGTATTATTTAAATCCGGCTGCTATAATCCCTCTTAACCAATACTTTTTCTGATGAGGAGTGCATGATGAACACTGTAGCCTGGGCTATTGTCACTGTTGAAATCCTGTTTTGGGTCGTAATCATTACAGGTCTTACTGTACGCTATATATTCAAACACCCCAAGCTGGGGCTGTTCTTCCTCGCACTGACTCCAGTGCTGGACCTTATCCTGCTGGTCATTGCAGGCGTTGACCTGTCCAAGGGCGCTACCGCCACTACAGCCCATGCCATCGCAGCTGTATATATCTCGGTATCCGTTGTTTTCGGCAAAAGCATGATCCGCTGGGCAGATGAACGCTTCCGGTATTATATCACCAGACAGGGAACGCCGCCGCTCAAGCGTACCGGAATGGACCACGCCCTGCATTATTTCAAGAGCTGGCTGTTGCATCTGCTGTCCTTTCTGCTGGGAGCCGGAATTCTCTACGGACTGATAGTCTGGATCGATGAGCCTGCCCGCACCGAAGCATTGCAGGGTGTTCTCAGCATTTGGACAATTGTCGTCGGTATCGATCTGCTAATTGCAGGCTCCTATTTCCTCTGGCCGCGTAAGGAAAAGGCAAAAACATCCGCGTAACAGCAGAAACTGCAGCACTTCTAATACAGCCAGCAGTACTCATACCCCAGCACTCATACCGCAACAGCACGTATCCCCAAACAGCATGTATCCCAAAACAGCATGTATCCCAAAACAGCATGTATCCCAAACAGCACCTATCCCAAGCAGCATCCGACCAGCAGCAAAAAACACACCCTCCGGTGTGTTTTTTCGTAATCAAGCCAATTGCAGCTGTGGTCCCGCGAAACCTTTCGGCTGGCGTGAGTATCAATTCACCTTAGTCAGTGCCCATTTCTGCGCATCGGTTCCGTTGTCGGTCCACTGCTGCACCGCCGCACCATCAGCTGTCGAGGAGCCGGATACATCCACAGCCAGGCTGCTCACCTTGGATATAAGCTTATAGTAGCCGCCGCCGGCATCAACGATCCGCCATCTCTGCGCATCCGTCCCGTTATCGTTCCACTGCTGCAGCTGAACGCCCGTAGCTGTGGAGGAATTTGGAACATCGAGCACTTTGCCGCTGTGTACTGCGGTAAGCTTATAGTACCCGTCACCCGTGCTGTCTACCCGGAACTGCTGGTTAGCGGCAGTGTAATTGGTCCATTGGTGGATTTTGGCGCCGGCTGCTGTGGATACGTCCACCACATCCATTACCTTTCCGCTTGCCTTGGAGGCAAAGGTGTATACGCCCCCGCTGACAATGCTTGCCGATGAGGCCGCCTGATAGACCCGCACATAATCGACCAGCATCTGTGCCGGGAAGGCGGTCGAAGCATTCGGGCTGCCCGGCCAGTTACCGCCCACCGCAAGGTTCAGCAGCAGAAAGAATGGCTTCTGGAATTCTTCTGTGTTACCGGTGTTATTCTCAATATAAAACTCATTGAACAGGCTGCCGTCCACGTACCATCTGATGTATTTGGCATCCCACTCAACGCTGTACACATGATACTGGGAGAAATCGAGATTGCCTGATACCTTGCCGTACTCGGCGTGGCCGTTGGCATCCCAATGAACGGTGCCGTTAACATAAGCGTTGTTATTCACCCGCTCCATAATGTCGATCTCGCCGCTTTTTGGCCAGCCGACGGTATCCATATTAGAGCCGAGCATCCAAAAAGCCGGCCAGATGCCCTGACCCGAAGGCAGCTTCATCCGGGCTTCGATTTTACCGTAGGTGAAGCTCTTTTTCCCCTGTGTCTTGATCCGGGCCGAGGTGTAGCTGCTGCCGTTATACGATTCCTTCTGGGCCGTAATGACCAGATTGCCGCCTGTTACCTGCAGGTTCTGCGAACGGTTTGTATAATACTGCAGCTCGTTGTTCCCCCAGCCGCTGCCGCCGGTTCCATTCTCAGCAGTCCAGTCTGCCGTATTCAGTGAGGTTCCGTTGAACTCATCGCTCCACACCAGATTCCAGCTGGTTGCGGCATCCGCCGCTTTTCCTGCCGGAAATAACGTAATCAGAAGTGCCAAAGTCATAATCAGCGCTGCCCATTTCCTTCTACGCATCGTATTCCTCCTAAAGTTTTCGGATAGCTGCTTATTTCAATACACGCCGCGCGTAACGTGCCTTTGAAATCGTTGCAACAGCAGGTTCCGCATTAACGAAACCGCTTTATTTCCGCCCCTTTGCATTCTATATCCTTTCCGGCGACAATATGACAGGAATCCGGGCAAGGCTGTCCACCCGGCTTGTTGACAATGCCCGGGCAGGAGCATAGATTTAAGAAGATTAGCGAAGCGCCAGCTGACACAAATCATGAAAGCGATTAATCCGCACCAAATAATCCATACATACAAGGAGAAGCAGCGATGAAATTATCTGTATTCTATGAGCATATCCGTGAAGCAGCCGGACAGAGCGGCCGGAGCCTGGAGGAAATCTGCACACTAGTTAAGAGCTTTGGCATTGACGCGCTGGAGATGGACGCAGACCAGTTTAAGGCTGAGGAAGACGCTATCCTGACGCTGCTTACGAAGACTGGGCTGACGGTAAGCTGCATGTACGGCTTTTTTGACTTTGGGCACATCACCAGCAGTGCAGTAAGAGAGGAGCAGATCACCTCCTTTCTATCTATGGCCGGACGGGCAGGAGCCTCGCGTGTGCTGGTTATTCCGGGCTTTCTGGAGGAGCATGAGCAGGACCCGGCTTCATTGGAGCATCAGCAATGTGTACAGTTAATGAAAGAGGCCGTAGCCGCCATGTGCGCAGCAGCCAAGCCTTTGGGTATAAGGGTAGGGATGGAAGATTTCGATGATTCCAGGGCACCGTTTGCCACAACAGCGCAGCTGCTGTCTTTTGTAGAGGAAATACCGGAGCTGTCCTGCTTCTTTGATACCGGGAATTTTTTGTACAGCGGAGAAGCTGCCCTCGAAGCCTACAAACGCTGCAGACCCCATATCGGCTATGTCCACTGTAAGGACCGTACGTTTGAGGTTCACCCTAAGGAGGAGCCTAAGCTGACGGCGGACGGCCGTCCAATGTATGCGGCCCCTGCCGGGAGCGGCTGCATTCCGATGAAAGAGCTTGTTACGGATCTGCTGCAAAGCGGCTATGATGACACCTTCGTCATTGAGCATTTCGGCGCTCAGGATCAGCTGGCTTTCATGAAGCAATCGGCAGAGTGGCTGCTGGGACTGAGAAAAGAAGTGCTCGGGGGATAGCCGCCGGCCAAAACTTTATCCAAACCTTAGATTTGGTTTAGAATAGATAAAGATTAGACCGCTATACTGGCCAGGGGTGATGGATTATATATACGATACTGATTGCTGACGACGAGCCTGAAATTGTTGAATTGCTGCAGCTTTACCTTGAAAAAGACTACCATATTCTAAGCGCTTCATCCGGATTAGAGGCCCAGCTTCTGATCCGGGAGCAGTCTGTCGATCTGGCGATTCTCGATATTATGATGCCGGGGATGGACGGGCTGCAGCTGCTGAAAAGCATCCGCGGAGCCTATCACTTTCCCGTCCTGTTCTTATCCGCCAAGAGCCAGGATCATGACAAAATACTGGGACTGGAGCTTGGTGCCGACGACTACATAGCCAAGCCCTTCAATCCGCTGGAAGTTGTGGCGAGAGTGAATGCCCTGCTGCGCCGGGTCCATCATTTTGATGTGCCAGTCCTTGCGCCGGAGCCTGAGGTGAAGCAGCTTGTGCTGGGGGCATTGACTCTGGATCTGAAGGAATGCGTGCTGTATGTATCCGGGGAGCCGGTTATGCTGACCTCTACCGAGTATAAAATCCTTAAGCTGATGATGGAGGAGCCGGGCCGGGTCTTTACCCGCAAGCGGATTTATGAAGCTGTGTGGGAGGATTTCTACATGTACGAGGATAACAGCATCATGGTGCATATCAGCAACATCCGTGAGAAAATTGAACGTGATTCCAAAAAGCCGGAATATTTGAAGACGATCCGCGGACTGGGGTACAAAATCAATGCGCCTGTGGAAAACTAGACAGCAGCGGCCGCTGCAGGCATCGCTGGCCATTGACTTTCTGCGGTTTCTGCTGATTGTGCTGTTTACAGTGACCGTAATTATATTCGGCACCTATGCCTTTATGCAGCTGGATGTTGCGCAGAAGCTGCAGGATTACCAGCTGGCTGACCCGGACCTGAAGACGCAGGCCAGCCGGTATCTGGACAATCCGCAAAGCGGGCCGGAAACGGCCAAACTGCTGCGCAGCGAAGGCTGGCTGGAGGTGCTGGACAGCAGCAAGACGGTCCGCGAGGTCATCGGCAGTAAACAGGATGATCCGCACAGCTATACTGAGGAGCAGCTGTATACATTGCTTGAGAATGATCCGGATCAGGCTTACTACGTGTCCCTGGCAGATTATCAGCAGGACGGGTTCACGGGCTGGCTGCTGCTGAAGCTTCCCCGGGACCGCATCGATATCACGATTAACAGCTATCCGTTCATGTCTCATGTCAATCAGTCTGTGACCTTCTATATCATGCTTGGCGCAATGCTGCTTCTGCTGCTTGTTGTTACGTACAGCTATTCCGTTGCCCGCCGTATCCTGAAGCCGCTGAAGACTATTATCCAGGGACTCAAGGAAATGATTCAGGGAAATTACAGCACCCGTCTTACGGTCCATGCCGAGAAGGAATTTGAGCAGATGGCCGAGACCTTCAATTACATGGCGGATATGATTGAACGCACGACCATTGCCAAGCAGCGGGCTGAGGACAGTAAGCAACGGATGATTATGGATTTGTCCCATGATCTCAAAACCCCGATCACCAGTATTCAGGGGTACGCTCAGGCCCTATATGAAGGCCGGGTAGAAGACGCCGAGCGGCAGCGGAAATATTTACTCTACATTTACAACAAGTCCTTCCAGGTCACCCGGCTGATCCAGAATATGATGGAGCTGCTCAAGACGGATTCTCCGGATTTTCTGCTGAAAATGGGCCGTCATGAGCTCGGTGATTTCCTGCGGGAGATTATTGCCGGCGCCTACGGGGAAATTGAACAGAAGCAGTTCACCCTGCGGCTTGAGGTGCCTGACCACGACGTCTACGCCCAGTTCGATCCTGAGCTGCTGTCACGTGTAGTCCAGAATCTGATTGCCAATGCGCTATCCTACAATCCGCCGGGTACGACACTACGGGTCGGGCTGGCTACAAGGCCGGAGGCCGTAGTCATTGAAATTGCCGATAACGGTGTAGGCATCCCTAAGGAGCTGCAGGCCACCATCTTTGATCCCTTTGTCCGGGGGGATGAGGCAAGAACAGCCTCCGGCGGGACAGGCCTGGGACTGGCAATCGCGCGGAAGAATACGGAACGGATGGGCGGAACACTTGAGCTGTCCGGATCCAGGCAGGAAGTGACGGTGTTCACCATCACTATTCCCCTCTAACCCCAAGCACAGCAAAGCGGCAGTCAAGGAGAATTCTCATCCCCTTGAGCTGCCGCTTCTTTGCGCTGCTTCATGTACAGTGCCATTATTGCGCTGCAACAACACCGACCACTGTCACATTTACATCCGTCACCTGCAGACCGGTCAGCTTTTCAATCCGGCTCTTGATGCTCTGCTGCAGAAGCTGGGCCAGCTGATGAAGCGGTGTGCCCAGGGTAATAATCGGGAAGAGCTGGACCGACAGCTCACTGCCGCTGATTTTCACCTTGATCGCCTTGTAAAATTCCTCCCGCTTCTTCCGTTTGGTGCTGCCTTCCACAAGCGCCTGCACCGCCTCAGTCTCCTGGACAGCCATTCCGGCTATTTTGGATATAACCTGCTGTGACACCGTCAGCTTTCCTACACAATTCGAGTCCTTGTCCGGTTGATTCATTCTGCTTCCTCCTTCAGCTCTCATAATGCCTACAGTCCCTCCCACTTCTCCTTGAGAAACAGCTGGTATGTATGCTTGGATATAATCTTGATTACCATGTACACAGGAATGATAATCAGCATACCGATAATTCCGAAGAAATTCCCCACTCCCAGCACAAGCACCGTCGTTGTAATCGGATGAATGTCGAGGCTTTTGCCAAAAACCAGCGGTGATATTATATTATCCTGAATCTGCTGGGCAAGCAAAATAATGATGAGTGACCACAAGCCTACCATAGGTGAGACTGTCAGACCAATGATCACAATTGGAACAGAGGAAATGATCGCTCCGAAAAAAGGAATAAAGTTCATAATGAAGGCAATCAGCGTCAATACGAGTGCGTAAGGCAGCCCGATCATCAGGAATCCAAGATACATCAGTATGCCCAATGCCAAATTGACGATGACTCTGCTCACAATATAGTTGCTGAGTGCGCCATCAACTTCACCTGTAATCGTATGTGCCCGCTCCCGGAAACGCCTGGGTACCATACGGACAAAGGCCTTGCCGAACTTGTCCCCCTCCTTAAGCATATAGAACAGCAGGATCGGAAATGTGAACAAAATGATGGCCAGATTGGACATCGCTGAGAACAACCCGGTAACATAGCTGGTCAGCAGCGTAAAGCCCTGGCTTAAATAATCATTTAACTGGGACAGCAGACTGAAATCCTCGGGAAACAGCTTGGCGAAGAAGCCTGACTGCTCCAGCTCTGTCATTTTATCGCTTACGATATCGAACAGCTGCGGGGCATTCTGCACCAGTGTCAGCAGCTGTGATTTCAGCGGAGGCCAAACCCCGCCAAAAAATCCGATTAACAGCACGCCAAGCACCAGATAGATCAGCAGAATAGCCTGCGTGCGCTTCAGTGTCCAGCGCTTGATCTTCCAGCGCTCCATCAGCGGCAGCAGCGGCCGCAATAAATAGTAGAAGAACACCGCCAGCAGCACCGGAATAAGAATAACGCCCGTCAGTGACTTGAACGGCTCAAAAATAAAATCGACCAATGACCCCACATATACAATAAGCAGAACCAGCAGTATTGCCTTACCTATCGTCAGAAATTTGTTCAGCTGCTTCATCTGCCACCCCCTGGCCCGTTAACAACCCGGCAGCCGGAGCACGCCGATTGCTGGTTTTGTTACAACTGTACCCCAGCAATCTTAATGCTGCCTAAGCTGAACCTAAAGATTAGCTAAATAATAGCCGGGCAGGCGGCAGACTGGCTATTCAGGCTGAATGCCAGCTTGGCAAAGATATAGGCTCCATTATAGTTGATAATCATTCTCAATACAATGGAAATACATATTATCCTCCGCCCTGCCCCCTGCTCAGGTAACCCCTGTCAGTAGAGAAAAAGTGCATAAAGTTGAAGATTGTCGAATGTTAGCCGGGGATGATTGTCCTCCCTATGGGTGAACGATATACTGGAATGAAGATAGAGGGGGCATGGCAAGCGCATGGTTGAACCTTTTTTTAATACCAGTCTGAAAACGAAAATTGTCATTGTGTTTGTTGTGATGATTACCCTGATTACGTCGGCTCTCGGGCTGTACTCGTTCCATACCTCCAAAAAACAGATTGTTAACAAGGTCAGCACGACCAATCTGTCGGTGATCCGGCTGATCGATAATAATATCATAGAGATGCAGAAAAGCATCAAAGACTGGGTGACCGTCTTCAGCCTCTCCCCTGTTGTGCAGGATGCGCTGCAGAATGAGCCGGACGGCAACGTGGATCTGGAATCACAAATCTATTCGGGGACGATGTCCGCCATTATGAATCAGATGCTGGTTACCGGCAATTTCGATTACCTGTCCCTTTACGGGCAGGAGGAGCAGCCGCTCTATCAGGTTGCCACCGATGACAGCAGCGGTCCTGGCAGCTACAGCGGGATTGTGTCCAGCGATGTCTATAAGCAGACCCTGGAGTTTAACGGCGCCTCCTACTGGTATCCGCTTAACGCCGCCAATAATGTCTTTATCGATGTGAACCGCAATGAAAAAATCGCCATGAGCCGGATTGTCCGCAGCACGCTGAACGGCCGGAACATCGGGCTGATCTTCGTCGGTATTAACACCGAAACGATCCGCAAGCGGTATCTGAAGGATCTGTATGACGAGTCCCATGGAATCATGATTCTTGATCAGAACGGCGTACCGTTTCTCACTGCCGGGAAGTCTTTTTACAATGAAAAGGAGCCGCTGCAGCTGCCAAAAGCCGGGAACGGTGCGCTAGACGGCTCACGCATTATCAGCCTGAACGGGGAAGAGCTGCTGCTGACCTACACTCAGAGCAACGCAGGCTGGCAGATCCTCTATGCGGTTCCGCTGGACACGCTGACCAAGGAGCTCAATTCCATCAAGCTGTTCGTCGTCATTGCTATTCTCGTGAGCCTGCTGCTGAGCATACCGCTGATGCTGGTGCTGTCCAATTTTCTGACCGCTCCGATCAAGAAGCTGCTGTATTCCATGCGGCGTTTCCAGAACGGGCATTTTGACGAAAAGGTGGAGGTGCGCTACCGGGATGAAATTGGCCTGTTAAGCCGCGGCTACAATACGATGGTCGGCAATATCAAGACTCTGGTGGATGAAGTGTATGTCCTGAAGCTCAAGGAACAGGAAGCAGAGCTCAAGGCGCTGCAGTCGCAGATCAATCCGCATTTTCTCTATAACATGCTGGATACGATTTTTTGGGAGGCGGAAAGCGCCGGCCAGGACAAAATCAGCGAGATGGTCATCAATCTGTCCCGGCTGTTCCGGCTCAGTCTGAACCGCGGCAAAAGCTTCACCAGCGTAGCCAAAGAAAAAGAGCTGATCCAGCTCTACCTGTCCCTGCAGCAGATGCGCTTCCGCGACAAGCTCAGCTATTCGATCGATATTCCGGATGCCCTCGATAACCTTGTCATTCTGAAGCTGAGCCTGCAGCCGTTCATTGAGAACGCTCTGGTCCATGGTATTGAGCGCAAGCGTGAGGGCGGTGCAGTCAGTATAACCGGGGCGATGGACGGCGGGTACCTGCGTTTTGTCATTGAAGACAACGGCATCGGCATGGATGAAGCAACGATTGCGAAGATTACCGAGGTTCAGGAGGAAGACGACATTCACACCGGCGCGAACACCGGCGGATATGCGGTAGCCAATGTGATCCAGCGTTTCCGCCTGTATTATAAGGATCAGTTCAACATCCGGTATTCCAGTGAACCCGGGTCAGGCACCCGTGTAGAGCTGATCATTCCTGTCACATCAGAACCCTTGGAGGAGAACCATGATTAACTTAATGATCGTCGACGATGAAGAGCGGGCCAGAACCGGGATCAGAACACTGATCGACTGGGCCAGCCATGATGTGGAGATTGTAGCCGAGGCGGGAGACGGTGTGGAAGCCCTTGAGCTGATGCACAAGCACCATGTGGATATTCTGCTGGCCGACATCCGGATGCCGGAGATGGACGGTCTGGCCCTGATTGAGCGGGTTAAGCGTGACTTCCCGCATGTGAAGTCGGTGATTATGAGCGGCTATAATGATTTTCATTATGTCAAAAAAGCGATCGCACTCGGCGCATCCGACTACCTGCTGAAGCCGAGCAGACGCCAGGAGATTACCGATACCATTGTCAATGTGGTTAACGGGATTCTGGAGGAGAAGCGGCAGACTGCGCATCTGAAGCGGTTAACCGAAGGCTTCCGCGAGAGCCTGCCGCTGCTGAAGGAACGTACGCTCAGCCAGCTGGTCCTGTCCGAGGAGGTCTCCTATGACAAAATCCGGGACAGCCTGGAGCTTAACGGAATTTATTTTCCCTATGACTATTTCGCCGTCTTTGTCATGCAGCTGGATAATCTCCATACCCTGCAGAAGAGCTATACGGCGTTTGAACTGGAGCTGCTGAAATACGGGCTCAAAAATATCAGCGAGGAAACCGTGCGCCAGCCGAATATCGGCCTGAGCTTCGAGCATCAGGATGATATCATCGCTATCCTTAACATGCCTGTTGAGCTGGGCAGCTCTGAGCTGCTGGCACTGGCCGGGGAATTCCAGTCCAATGCCAAAAATTATCTCAAGCTCGGCGTTTCCGTCGGCATCGGCGTTACCGGCACCCAGCTGCCTAGCCTCAACCTGTCCTACAGCTCAGCCATAAGCGCACTGGATGACCACTATGCCCTCGGTCCGGGCAAGCTTGTAAATGCCCAGGATAGCCGGGCGGCTGAGCACGGAAGCTGGTCCTATCCTATTTTACAGGAAAAAACAGTGCTGCTGAGTGTAATGAACGGCGACGCGGACAGCATCCGGGAGAGTCTCGCCACGTTCATGTCATCCCTTCCATCTTCCAAGGAACAGATTGTCAGCTGCTCGCTTGCGCTTTATTTTGCCCTGTATAAGCTGTATATCGAGAAAAATGCCGGCGGAATGGACGATTTCGGCATGACTCTGCAGGACAACATCCAGAGTATTTCCAAGGAAGATCCGGAAGGTATCAAGAGTGAGCTGCTTACCGCCGCCGTCAAAGTTAATGAGCTGCTGAATGCCAAAAAGAACAAAAACAAGCTGTTCGAATCCATCCTTGCTTACATTGAAGAAAATTACTATAAGGACATCAGCCGCGAGACGGTAGCGAATGAGGTGTTTATTACCCCGGGCTATTTGAGCCTGCTGTTTAAGCAGCAGATCAAGACTAATTTCCTCGACTATCTGCACAAAATCCGCATCGACCAGGCCTGCCTCCTGCTCAAGGACCGCAGCCGCAAAATCGGCGACATCGCGATGAAGGTCGGCTACAACGATGAGAAATACTTTTTCCAGGTGTTCAAAAAGTACACCGGCTTCACGCCCAACCAGTACCGCAATAATCTGGATGAGACGGGATTAAACTTATAATCCTCTTAATCTGAGGCTCCGCCGCTATTCCCTTAAGCTATGTATTCAAACGGGCAGCAGTCCTCTTCAGCACTAGCACACCGCTTATTAGTGCTATGTTGATGATAAGGACGACAACGCTGCCCTCTATGGCATAGCCGCCGCCTGACAGTAAGGATGCGCCGTGATAGCTGCTGTTATAGAGCTTCGGATAATCGCCTGCTAATGAGACTCCGCCTAAAATAACCGCCCCTGCTGTGTTCCAGACAAAATGGGCCAGAACCGGTGCTAGTAAGGTGCCTGTGTATTCCAGCAGCAATGTCATGAATAAGCTCATCGTTACAACATTCAGCACCGGGATAATCCCCGCTTCAAAGGCTCCGCCATGCATTAAAACAAATAATAGTGTGGTTATCGCGGCCGCCGCCAGCCTGTTGCTGCTGCGTTTCCATAGCTGATACAAATAACCTCTCACCAGCAGCTCCTGCATCGCCACATTTAACAGTGACGCCAATATCCAGATCCATATGTAATTTACCTCATTCCGGCTATGTATCGCCATCGTATCTGTCAGCAAGAGGACGGCCACTACGCTCCCCAGCCATAAAGCACCTGCCGCTATCCCCAGTAATATGTTTCTGAAGAAATGTTGTGCTAATGGCACCCTTAACCTCCCCCGCTCAATGAATTTCACAAAAAGTACAGTAAATAATACGGCTGCCGCCAAAGGCGCGAACTCCCACCACAGGCGACGGATTGCAGGATTGCTAAAGGGTCCATCGGGTGTAAAAGAAACTGCCGCCGCCCAGCCGGCAAAAAACAGAACTGTTTTTACAATGGTGCTCACAGGCTTGTTCATACTTGGCTCCTCTTTCTCTTTAGGATATAGTAAGTTGCCCGGCTCATCCCGGGCATCCTAACTTTAGACGCATGTGAGGGTGGATTGCACTGCAGCCAGCCGGGGAGTGTTGGCTGGGTGTTAGGATTTGATTCAGGCCGCCGGATAAGAATAGATGTATTTTGTGCAACTAAAAGCAGCTGAAATGAGCAGCAGCGCCGGATAACTGCATTCTGTGCAACTAAAGTTGCATGAATCAGCCTAAATCGGCCCTTTTGCAGCATTTTAGTTGCATGGAATGCAGTTATAACGCTGTTTGGAGCAAAAACAGGCGTTTTAATTGTACAAAGTGCAGGTAAGTGTGGATGGTGCGGTGAACATAGCTTGTTTGCCGCCTGGCTTGCCATACAAAAAGACCAGCCTGGTGATTCGGCTGGTCTTCTGCTGTGGTGTTAATTATGCTCCCGATACTCAAAGTAATCGAAATCGGCTGTGATCTGTCTGCGGTAGGAATCCTGGCAGTTGATCCCGGCGAAGGCGCCGGTGAAATGTCCGGAGGTGGAGTATTCATCTGAGCACTTGGTGCCGTCCAGCTCCGGGCCCACCTGCTGCCACTGCTCCCCGTCCGGCGAGGCGGAGAAGGTCAGCATTCCCTCACTTAGCTCGGCGCGGAGATAGACTCTTTCCCAATTCGCGACCGGCAGCCGGGACTCCGTAAGCTCAACCTTGGTGCCGTTGTCGGCGTACAGGATACCCAGACACTTCCCTCCAAGGCTCTCACTATAATAAATCCGCAGATAGTAGAACATATTCTGGTCATAGAAGAGCGTAAGTCCGGCTGACTGATGATAGTTCTCCGGCGTAAACTCCACACAGGTCTCTACCGTTGCATTAACGGACTGCAGGCGGCGTGCCACCAGGCTTTGCTCATGCAACGAGAATAGCGATTGCCGCCCGCGCAGCCGCAGGTAGCCCGGCCGGGCCGACAGGGAGGCCCAATCCTCGTCAATCGGAACGCGCAGGGAGCTCAGGTGAAGGTTCCACTTCCCGCTGTCAAAGTCCTCTCTGGCCGGTTCCGGTGCGAACGGATGAGGCGTGAGCTCAGGAGCGGGAGCCTCGGTCAGGGCCGTTTGTCCGCCGCCAATCATGCGCAGCCAGCCGTCTTCCGTCCATTCACATGCCTGAAGGGCCGTTTCTCTGCCCAGCATACTGCGGATTTGCGGCAGCACCGGCCGGGCACATAGATGCGCGATGTACCACTCCCCGTTCTGCGTTTCCACCAGCGAGCCGTGCCCGCTTTTTTGCAGCAGAGAATCCGGGTTATATTGGTACGGCTTAAGGTAATCATCCACATTCCGCCGGTCCAGATTAACCAGCCTGGCGGATGTAATAATCGGATTACACGGGTCGGACTCGTAAGGTCCGAACAATTCGCGCGATCTCGCCATAGTAACACCGTGCCCGAAGCCGGTCCCGCCCTCAGCGGTCATCATATAGTAATAGCCGTCCCGCTTATAGATATGCGGAGCCTCCATGCAGCCCATATCCGTTGCCCCGCGGAAAATGCTGCGCGCTGTGCCAATCAGCTCCTGCCGCACCGGATCATACTGCTGAATAACTATTGAGCCGGGATGCTCGTACCCTTTGCGCGTCTCCCACTCCAGGTTAACCAGCCATTTACGCCCGTCATCATCATGGAACAGTGAAGGGTCGAAGCCGGAACTGTTGAGATAGATGCGCTCCGACCAGGGGCCAAGAATGCTTTTGGCCGTGACCACATAATTGTCCAGGTCAAACGCGTTGCCGTTTGTGCTTCTCATAATCGTGTAAATCAGGTAAAAGATCTGCTCCTGCTCATCATAGGTCAGGCACGGTGCCCAGACACCGCCGGAGGCCTCGATCCCCTTCATATCCAGCTGATCCGGCCGGTCCAGCGCATAGCAGAGCGTCTGCCAGTTCACCAAATCTCTGGAATGATGAATCTGCACACCGGGGAACCATTCAAAGGTGGATGTCGCCATATAATAATCGTCACCGACACGGAGAATCGACGGATCGGGATTAAAGCCCTTCAGTACCGGATTTTGAATTTTAACGCTAGTCAATGTACTCCCTCCTCCCCTCTATCCGCTATACCTGCTCCAAAATAATCTGCACACCCCAAGGCGCAAACTCAAGCTCACTTTTTGCAGCAACTACGTTACCTGAGAGCAATTCAATTCCACCTTTGACCGGACGTACTCCCGTCACCTGTTTGCCGGAGTAGTTGTAATAGAATCTGACCGGAGCCCCATCACGGTTAACTGCGGATTTCACGATCAGCGGGAAAACATATTCTTGCTGCTCTGCCCACAATCCGGCTGTCTGTAGTGTATCGCGCACGATAACGGCCAGATCGGCAGAGTCCATCATACAGCCGACATAGGTTGCTGTACCTTCGCCGAAGGTATTCCGCGTGGCCGCCGCATAATTGCCCCATTCCGGATGGTCATAGGAGGCGAGCACTTCAGCGGTTCCCGGAACCAGCAGCTCCATCCAGCTGCTGACCGTACCGGCTCCGCCTTGCGGGAACAATCTCCCGGTAAGTCCGGTCTCTGCACCCGGCGTGGCAAACATGCTATAGCCCATTCCGCAGGCTTCGCTGATGATGCCCGGCTGCTGCACCGTGCGCACCTTGACCTGCTCGTCGGTAAAGCCGCTTTTGAAGGAATACAGGACGTGGCCGCCGCCCTTCACATACTCATTAAGCGCCAACAGTGCTTCATCCGATACCGCGTACAGAGCCGGCACGACAATCAGAGCATATTCATGGAGATACGGGCTGGAAGCCTGGATAAAGTCACATTCCGCATTCATCCGGTAGAACGCATCATACAGCCAGCGCACCACATCATTATAATTCTTGCCGTCCGGCAGCTTGAACCATTCCATCGCCGACAGCGCCTCGTTGCTGATCATAAAGGCGATTTTGTTCTTCTTCACGAGTCCGGTCAGCTGCGGGCTTAGACGTGCGAAATCTGCTCCAACCGTGCAGGCTTCCTTATAAACCGGGTTAGGCAGAAAATCATGGCTGAGCAGCCCCTTCCAATACGTTTCAAAGGAATTGTGGATCGAGTGCCAATGCCAGTAAGCCACCATGTTCGCACCAGAGCCGATATGACTGAAAGCCAGCAGCCGGAGCTGCCCCGGATAAGGTGTCCACTGCGGAAAGGCCTGGGCCTGTGTCTCCAATACCAGATAATTGCTGCGCTTCACGGAGCGTGAAATATCTCCGCCAAAAGCGATCTCGGCCCCGGTCAGCTCAGACTGGGAAGGATGATAAATATCCACACCGGCAATATCGAACGGCTCAGCCGCTGCAAAATGGTCCACCGAAGGCTGAACGCCGAAGGAATGCCCTCTCCACTCATAGTCGAAATTCTGGGTTACGAATTGACCCGGCTGCTTGTACTCATTAACTATCGACACCTGCCAGGCCAGAAAATCATTCACCAGCCCGCGCTGGAAACGGGCAAACTCAGCCCCCAGGCTACCGTTAATCGTACCGGCTACGGACGGAAAGTCCTCCCAGCTGTCGATCCGGTTGCTCCAGTAATCGAGACCGAATTGATGGTTGATTGTTTCCAGGGTTCCGTAGGTATTCCGCATATATTTCACAAATTTCAGCTGGACATTGTCGCCCGCTGTCTCGTAATGCTTGGTTTCATTATCGGTCTGGTAGCCGATGACTGCCGGATGCTTATGCACCCGCTCCAGCAGCTTGCGGATGATCCGCTCGGCATAGAACAGGTAGACCGGATGCGTGATGTCCATAATCTGCCGGGCACCGTATTTCCCGCGTCCCGCCGCAGTGACTGCCAGCACATCCGGGTGCTCCTTGACCATCCAGGCAGGAATGGCGTAGGTCGGCGTTCCGACAATGACATGGATACCGGCCTCATGCATAGCATCAAGTACGCGGTCTACGGATGTGAAGTCGAACACCCCGTTTTGCGGCTCATGCGTGCTCCAGGTAGATTCGGCAATCCGCACAGTATTGATTCCTGCCTCTTTCATCATGCGGATATCTTCAGCAAGCCTCTCGTAAGGCATGTATTCATCGTAATAGGCAACCCCATATAGCAGCTTATCCATTGCTTCATTCTCCTTTTGACCTAAAGTAACGTATCCTTAGCCCTTCACCGCGCCTGCAGTAACCCCTTTGGTAATCTGCTCGTTAAAGATGGCGTAAATAATGATCGCAGGCACCGAGGTCAGCACCATAACCGCAAACTGTGAACCGTAATCCGAGGAATACTGGCCGGTAAAGTTCATGACCGAGAACGGCAGCGTTTTGAGCGAATCCTTGCTCAGGAATGTGGAGGCCATAATAAATTCATTCCAGCAGTTCAGGAAAGTTGTTACGACAATAGTCACCAGGGCCGGAGCGGTCAGCGGGGCAATTATGCCGAATACAATCCGGTAAATGTTCGCGCCGTCGATTACTGCCGATTCTTCCATCGCTTTAGGAATGGAGCGCAGAAAGCCTGTCAGCATAAAGGTCCCGAGCGGTACAGAGACTGCAGTATAAGGAAGAATCAGTCCGAGATAGGAATCCGTTAAGCCCAGCGATTTAAAAATAGCAAAGTTAGGCAGCAGTGTCGCATGAATCGGAATCATAATGCCGAGCAGGATTACAGTAAAGAACAGGGAGCGCAGCTTCCACTGCATCCGTGTAAACGCATAGCCCAGCGTAAGTGATAGAACAACCGTCAGTACAATCGTAACCGCCGTTACAAAAAAGCTGTTGAAGAAATACCGGGCAAACTTGCCGTCCACCCACGCGTTAATGTAGTTCTGCCACTGCGGGGCATCCGGCCATTTCAGAATGCTGGAGGAATAGAACTCGCTGCTGCTTGTAAAAGAAAAGTTCACCAGCCAGATGAACGGGAACAGCTGCACCGCGGCGATGATCAGGAAGAACAGCCAGAGCATGATTTTAGTATTTTTCTTCATGGTGCTTCCCCCTTAGTATTCGGTAGCATCGCTGCGGGTCAGCTTGTTGCTCAGGTAAGTGAACAGCAGACACACGGCAATGAACAGGATGGATATGGCATTGGCATAGCCGTACTGGCTGGCCGAAAAAGCTTTGTTATACAGATACACAGCGAGGAACTGGGTAGAGTCGCCGGGACCGCCGTTGGTGGTCAGGAATACCATCTCCATCTGCTTCAAGGCAGTGATCATTGCCAGTGTTATCTGAACTGTAATGACCGGCATAAGCAGCGGGACGGTGATGCGCAGATGCAGTTTGAAGCCGGAGGCACCATCCAGAGATGCCGCTTCATACAGGTCTTCCGGGATACCCTTGACTCCCGCATAGTAGAACAGAAGGCCCCAGCCGAAGCCGGCCCAGATCAGAATGACCAGCATGGAGACGAGTGCAGTGCTGCTGTCGCCCAGCCAGGCATGCTTTAGAGCGCCAAGTCCTACAGAATCAAGCAGTTTATTAAGCACGCCGAAGGTCGGATCAAGCAGGGATAGCCACATTTTTGAAATAACCACGACGGAGATGACACTGGGAATGAAGAAAATGGTCCGGAACCACTTCTCGGCTTTACCGCCGATCCGGTCCAGCATAATGGCGAAGAAAATGGCAATCGGATGCTGGATAATAATAAAACCCAGGCCCAGCAGAACCGCATTGCGTAAGGAAAGCCAGAAGCGGCTGTCATGAAACAGCAGCTCGGTATAATTGCCAAGTCCGATAAACGTCGAATTCGTTCCGGGTGCAAGCGTATCGCGGAATGAGTAGTAACCGCTCAGTACAATCGGGGCCAGAAAGGTTAGTGCGAAAAGTAAAATGCCGGGAAAAACAAACAGAAAGATGGCCAGCTTGTTGTTAAGCACTTTATGCATGGGCGTTTCCTCCATCCTCCGGACGGACAAAGGGCAGGGAGTTCACTTAAGTTCCCTGCCCTTGTCCGTACCGTTATCTTTATAGTTGTTAAAGGGTTCGTCTTACTGGGAAGCCGCCGCAGACTGCAGATCGCCAAGCAGCTGCTCCGCCGTGGAGCCGCCGGCAAAGAATTTGCCGAAAGCATTCTGGGAATCGTCCTTGAATTTCGGTGTTCCGTAATCGAGACCCAGCGAGCCAGCAGTAGTAGTCGCACCGGTAAGCACTTCTGTCAGTTCCTTCTGAAGGCTGCTTTCATTCCCGTTCAGCTGATAGGTCTGGGCAGGAACAGCAGCACCGATATCCCATACGGTTTTGGCCCATTGACCCGCGCTCATCAGATAATCGAAGAATTTCTTGGCTTCCTCCGGATGCTTGGAGCTGTTCACCAGAGAGTAGCCGCCGCCGTTCCAGGCCAGCAGGTCCGTGTTCTTGCCTTTGCCGCCGTCCACTACCGGGAACTTAAGCACCGCTACATTATCGCGGAAGGTCTGCGGAAGATTTTCGTTAGTCGCCATCCCTGCTTCCCATGAGCCCATGTACCACATGGCTGCCCGCTCCTGGGTGAACAGGTTCTGGGATGCGCCGTAGTCAGAGGTCATGTACGAAGCCTGGAACAGTCCGCTGTCTCGGGCCTCGCCCAGCAGCTCCGCCGCTTTTTTAAAGGTTTCGTCTGTGGTGAAATCCTTCTTCCTGGCTACGGCATCCAGCATCAGGTTCTGGTCTCCGCCAACCCGGATCACAAGATCCTGGAAGAATGCGCCGAAGCTCCACAGATCCTTACCGTTGATTGACATCGGCTCAATGCCCTTTTCCCGGAACTGCTTGCCTGCTTCGATCAGCTCAGCATAGGTAGTTGGTACTTTGATGTTATTTTCTTCAAACAGCCGTTTGTTGTAGTAGATTACTTCATAGTCACTGTTGCGCGGAAGGCCATACAGCTTATCGTTGAACGTGAAGGAGGTATATACGCCCGGCAGGAAGCTGAAGGCTTCACCTTCGTAGGCTGCAGGATCGAGCTCTTTTACATAACCGGCTTGTACCAGCGTGTTCAGCTCGGCGCCGCCGTGTACCATCGTGACGTCAATCGGCTCGTTGGAGGCCATGTAGGCTTTCAGCTTGTTTTTGAACGGCTCCTCGGCCAGCGTTTCCAGCTCGATTTTGACATTCGGATTCTCTTTCGTGTAATTGTCAATGACCATCTGCTCTGCCAGGCCCTGTCCCGATTTACGGTCCGGAAGGTTAGAGAAGACGCGCAGTGTTACCTGCTCCCCGCCTGCTGCCGGCGTATTATTTCCTTCGGATGCTGTATTGCTGCTGTTATTGCTGCCGCATGCGCTGAGTACAGCCGTTGCTGCAAGTGCCCCGGCCAAAAGTGCATTTCTGCCTGAGAGTAAACCTTTGTTCATGATGAATCCCCCTCAAAGATCGTTATGTTTGGTTTGTCTGGCTTAGTGGTGGTGGTTCGTTCTTTCTGACCTCATATTATCAGAGCAGTCCCCCGGCGGCAGTAGAGAAAAAGTGAGGAAGGTTGAAATTTATCGAGACCGTTCAAATTTGCAGCAAAGTTATCCTGTACTAAATTTTAAATCGTATTGGCGTTTTTTCTGTTATAGCTTCCCCTTTTTCCGGGCTCATTAGAACGGCATGACGTTCATGCGGGTTGCATTGTGGCAGGCTTAAAGGATTGTTTCCACTAGGCTGGGAGTAACGAGCACCTACGCCGGAATCAAGGGCATTTCTGCCTCTCATTCCGCCATTTCCGCACCATACGCCGGAATCAAGGGCATTTCTGCCTCTCATTCCGCCATTTCCGCACCATGTGCCGGAATCAAAGGCATTTCTGCCTCTCATTCCGCCATTTCCACACCATACGCCGGAATCAAAGGCATTTTTGCCTTTCATTTCATACAATTCATCTTCGCCCCGCCGCACAGCTGACTCCGCATTGATTTTAACAAGGCGTCAATTTACACGAAAAAAACCCGGCAGCCTAACGGCTACCGGGTCAATACAGCAAACTTATTATCATGCCAGTCACCCGCGGGTACGGCGACCTGAACTTTCCGCCTTCAAGGAAAGCCTCGAAGCAATGTGGATGACTTTGCGCTGCGCTAGTCATCTGTATGCCCGAGGCCTGTCCCCGCGTCATAAAACATTCCAGTTCAGGGGGCTATTTCAGGTAAAAAACTTCCTTAAGGCTCTTGGATACCGGGCTGTTGTCCGGATTGGTCTCCATCAGCGGCTCCATGTAGACCCACCATTTCCGGCAAATCTCGGTCTCTGACATCTGGTCCCACTTCGCTTCATCCTCAATCTCCACGTAAGCAAACAGATTGCCTGTCTCTTCGTCGAGGAAAATGGAATAGTTGTTGGAGCCGTGGTTTCTCAGCTCTTCAGCCATCTCCGGCCATAGCTCATCATGGCGGCGCTTGTACTCTTCATAATGCTCGGGGTAAACACGCATAACACTAGCTTTTCTAATCACTGTTCAGCACTCCAGACATAATAGGGTTGGAAGGAACTTAAATAAACTATAATGAACATTATATGTTATAAATGAACTTTTTTGAAGATTAATAAACAAAGTTAAACGTTGCAGAGGATTTCTCCGCTTATAGCCAGTCCAGCTCCATGGCATTTAGTTGGATTTTCGCCACCTAATTCAGCTATTTCTCATCTTTTTTTAGTATTAGGCGGAAAAATGCCACCTATTTATACGAAAACTCTGGCTTAGGGGCAAAATCAGTAGAATTAAGTGACCTTTTTCCATCTAAAGCCCTTCTGACGGGGCACGCCCCGGAAATAGATGACAATTATCCACTTAATCGCCTGGCAGCACACTGCTCTTTATTAATAGAGCGGGCTTATATAGAATAGTGAATATAGAACGATAGATTATAGTAACCACACACGGAAAGTTGAGGCTGACGTATGAATCCGATGCGGCGTCATGAAATGATTATGAAAGTGATCCTGAACCGGAAGAATGTAACGGTTAATGAGCTTAGCGATAAACTACAGGTAACCGGAAAAACCATCCGCGAGGATCTGAGCAGACTGGAGGAGCAGGGGCTGATTCAGCGCATCCATGGGGGAGCGGTGCTCGCGCAGAGTGACCAGTTCGGCATTCTGGGCTCCAGACAGCCGCTCGATAAGCATGCCGCAGAGAAAATAGAGATCGCCCTGCTGGCACTGACTCATATCGTCCAAGACGATATTATCGCCCTGGACGGAGGCAGCACAACACTGGAGATTGCCCGGCGGCTGGACAACATGCCGCTGACGGTCATCACCAATGACGTATACATCATCAGCGAGCTGGTGCGCAAGGATCAGATCCGCCTCGTTGTGCCGGGCGGCTACCGTGTCCGCAACATATTGGCCGGTCCGGAAGCCGCTGCTTATGTACAGAGCCTGAATATAGAGAAAGCGTTTCTGTCTGCTACAGCCATACATATTACACACGGACTTTCCGTATATACCGGAGATTCCCTTGACTACAAGCAGGCGCTGACCCAAACCGCCCGCAAGGTATTCGCCACAGCCGACCATCATAAATTCGGCCAGGTTGCCCTGCGTACCTTCGCCTCGCTGGAGCAGGTGGATGTAATCCTGACAGACAAGGGACTGTCACAGGCAGCCGCAGAGCAGTACCGGCAGGCTGGTGTTGTCATTGAATGCGGATAGCGGATAGCAGACAACGGAACCCCGGCTGCAAGAGCTTATATCCTCACGGGAACACAACGTACCGGTTCAGCCCTTGCACCCCGCTCTGAAGAATCCCCTGCGCCACCAGCCTGGCAATTTCAATTGCGCCAGTCTCCGAGAAGTGGGTGTTATCCTGCGCCCCCTCCGGAAGATTAGGATATTGGCCAGGCTCTGCCCAGAGGAAGATTTCCTTGGTCCGCTCTTCGCCAAGCTCCTCGAAGTACGTTTTACTGAGCGCTGCCAGATCCACAAACGGCACGGCTTCACGTACGGCCAGCTGCCGCATCGCTTCTATGTATTCCCCGTGGGTATTCGTGATAGTGCCATCCGGTTCAAAAAACCGCCGGTGCATGGGGGCTACCAGCACAGGGTTCGCCCCGGCCGTACGGGCAAGCTCAATATGCTCCTTCAGATAGTGCTGATAGGTGGTGAAAGGCCCTTCTCCCTCTTCCTTTTCCTTCTCATCGTTGTGTGCAAACTGGATCAGCAGGAAATCATCCTTGCGCAGTTTTTTGGCGATCCTCAGCAGCCGGCTTTCCTGGATAAAGGTCTTTGCGCTTTTGCCGGAGCGGGCATGATTGGCGACCGCAATATCCCCATGCAGATACAGTCCGATCATCTGGCCCCAGCCTGTGTAGGGGAACTGGCCGGAAGGCTGGTCCGTTACTGTGGAATCACCGGCAAGATATAGGGTGGGAATGGCTGTGTTCCGCTCGACACTAACATACTGTACTGCCGGAGCTTTTCCCCCGAAAGCAAGCTTCAGCTGGCCGTTATCAACATGTACCGCAAAGGTACGGGTGATATGCTCTCCGGCTGCAGTCTCCGCTTCCAGCACCATGATCCGTCCCAGTCCTTCTCTTACGGTTGTGACTGCACTAAAGTCCGGCGATCCGAGCTGCAGAGTAACCTTATAATTGCCGTTAGGTACATCCATCAGGAGTGTCGGTACCTTCTCTGTGAAATAATCACCGGGCCATGAATCCTTCAAATCCTCATTTTTAGAGCCTTCTGCTGATATAGCAAAGCCATAGCCTTGTTCCGGGTCATAGCGGCAGTCAGCCGCAGGTGAAAACGAATAGCCAAACTTCATAAGGTCTCCCCCATTCTTTTTCCGTCCAGCTTAATCCATCCGGGGATTTCCGGCAATCAGACTTTTTTGCAGCGTTTGCACTTTTCCTGATTAAATCTGCATTGACAATAATATCTGGAGTCTATAATATTAGAAGTCCTGCCAGCTGCTCGCTGGCGATAAGGGGACCTGTAGCGGTTCATTCTTATTAAAAGGGTGGTTTGTATGAATAAAGAGCAATTGATGGAAAGCGCACGCAAGATTAAACAGGCTGCTTACAGCCCCTACTCCAAGTTTTCGGTAGGAGCCGCAATCCTGCTGAAGGACGGAACCGTCATTAACGGAGTCAATGTGGAGAATGTCTCCTTCGGGGCAACGAATTGTGCGGAACGGACCGCCTTTTTCACAGCGGTTACTAACGGGTACACCAAAGGGGATTTCAAGGCTATTTCCATCGCCGGGGATACCGAGGATTATCTGCCGCCCTGCAGCATCTGCAGACAGGTAATGGCAGAATTCTGTTCACCTGAAATGCCTGTATACTTAACCAATAACAAGCAGGAAATCCTTGAATTGAAGCTGATAGATTTACTGCCTTACGCCTTCACGGAGCTTGATATGTAATAAGCCATTAAACCAAACAAAGCAGCTGCCCTCCGTTAACGGAGAACCGCTGCTTTTTCCTTTTTCAGTGCTATTGCCCCAGCAGGATTTTGGCATAAGGCGAATCAATCGGGATCATAATCACCGGCTCGTTCTGCAGCGTGGTCACATAGCTCTGCAGGGTACGGTAGAAATTGTAGAACTCCGGAGACTTGCCGTAGGCCTGGTTATAAATTCTTGCGGCCTCGCCTTCGCCTTCAGCAATAATTTTCTTGGAGTCAGCTTCGGCCTGGGCTAACAGCTCAGTAGAGGTACGGTCTGCTTTGGAGGTGATTTTCTTGGACTCCTCGTCACCTTCAGACAGGTAGCGCGCAGCAATGGACTGGCGGTCTGAAATCATCCGGTTGTACACGCTTTGCTTGTTCTCTTCCGGCAGATCGGTACGCTTGATCCGAACGTCAATAACTTCAATTCCGTAGTTATCACGGGTCAAAGCGGAAATAACGTCCTTGGTGATCTCATCGTTAATATTGCCCCGTCCGGTATCCTCACTGATAATATTCTCATAATTGACCTCAGACAGCTTGCGGCGGACTGAGTTGTATACCGCTTCGTCGATACGCTGGATGCCGCCGCCAACGGATTGTACCGTTCTGAGGAACTGCGAGGCGTTGGTAATTCTCCAAACAGTATAATTATCAACCACAATCGGCTTCTGGTCCTTGGTCAAAATACTGGTTGGCGAGCTTTCGTAAGTCATCTGATATTTAGGAAGAGCCGATACATTCTCGATAAAAGGAATTTTCAGCTTCAAGCCGGGCTCCTCGACCGTACGCATCGCTTCTCCGAACCGGAGGACAACCTTGTATTCCCCCTCTTTCACTACATACATGGAACCTGCAAGCAGGATCAATAGAATTACTGTGGATATCAGTCCGATAATCTGGTTTTTCTTCATTCTGCAGCTCCTCCTTGCGGTGCGGCTGAAGCAGACGGGCTGGCAGGGGTACTGCGCATCAGCTCATTCAGCGGCAAATAATTTACAGTGTCACTATTGGAATTGGTTACAAAGATTTTGGCGTTAGGTAAAATCGTTTCCAGCGTCTCCAGAATCAGCCGGCTTTCAGTTACGCTCTGGTTGTTGGTGTATTCCGCATAAATCGCATTGAACTGGGCTACATCACCCTGCGCATTAAGGATACGTGATTTCTTCTCCCCTTCGGCTCTCTCGAGCAGCGCCTGCGCTTCACCGCGTGCTTTTGGAATGATATCGTTCTCATATTTCTTCGCATTGTTAATCTTCGTATTCTTCTCTTCCCGGGCATTGGTTACCTCGCGGAAGGCTTCCTCAACCTGGCCGCTCGGCGGCTCAATATCCTGGAATTTGATATCAATAATCTGAATGCCGGTGTTGTATTTCTTCTGCAGGTCAATGAGCAGCTCCCGGACTTTATCCTGAATTACGGTCTTCCCGTCAGTAATCGCATAATCCAGCTTCTCGGAACCGATTACGGCGCGAATTGAGGAGCTGGCCGAGTTACGCAGGAAATGCTCCGGGTCATCAATATTATACAGATAATCACGGATATTGCTGATCTTCCACTGAACCACCGCGTCTGCAGATACGATATTCTCATCGCCTGTAATCATCATTGCTTCATCTTCAACGGCTACTGCACCATCTGCCTCCTGCCGGTACCCGATATGTATTCTCTGGGTCAGCTCCGCAGGCACCGTAATGACTTCCTGTATCGGGTAAGGCCATTTGAAATGAAGCCCTGCCGAGGATTCATTCGTGTATTTGCCAAAGGTCAGTATAGCTGCTCGTTCCTGCTCCTGTACGGTATAAAATGATGTAGAGCCCAGATACAGCAGCAAGGCTGCTGCAGCTACCCCCAGTCCAATCTTCTTGTACGTTCCCGGCTTCATCTCAGGCAGCTTGGGCCCCGGTACCGGATTTCCGCCATCCCCATTTGTGAAATTCAAGATGCATCGCTCCTTTTTGCGTATTTAAGCCTATATTAAGATACATATACGTAAATAAAATAAAAAAGTCGCAAATTTCGCGACTTTGTTCAAGCTTGCTGATTTTTACTGCATTTCTCTCTTTTTCATGCCATAATTTTAGAGTGAGGTGAACTATGGAATGAACGATCCGCAGCAGATTATTACACAGCAGAAAAAGTCTGTTTATTTCTCACACGTCGATAATCCGGTATGCACAGGCACCGGCTACAAAGCGCCTAACTTACATACATGGGGGCCGGGTATCCGCGATGTGTACGCGCTCCACTATATCGTAAACGGCAAAGGGTATTATGAGATAAACGACGTAACCTACACTTTACACAAAGGCGAAAGCTTTATTATTTTCCCGCATATGGAGGTATATTACTACCCGGATCAGGAGGAGCCCTGGGAGTATGTCTGGGTAGAATTTAAAGGGGCCGCCGCCTTGCATCTGCTGTCCATGACCAGGCTGGCTCCCCATGCTCCAACACTCCCCGTGTCCCCGGAGGATCTGGAGCCTCTGTATAATGTGAGCGGATCTAACGGAAACAAGCCGTTTGAAAGAGAACGTTCCAACGCTAAGCTGCATGTATTGCTAACCTATTATATGGAATATTTTCCGGGTGAACGGGCAGTTCATAAAACAGACTATGTTATTTCAGCACAGGAGTATATTGAAAGCTATTATTGGAATCCGGATTTGTCCGTTCATCATGTGGTGGATTTCGTTAATATTAACCGCAGCTATTTGTTCCGGCTGTTTAAGGATACGACCGGTATGTCCATTTCCGGCTATCTTACTGCGTTTCGGGTACAGCGTGCCTGCGATTTATTAAAAACCACCCTGCTGTCTGTCAAAACGGTAGCCTATTCGGTTGGCTATGAGGACCCGTTGTATTTCTCAAAGGTTTTTAAGAAAGTAACTTCATATAACCCGACCGAATACAAAAGCAGGCACACTGCCGTTATTAACGGAAAAGAACACAATTCCCGGATTCCCTGAAATAGTTGATCAGCTTTTCGATAGGCTCCCTGCCGCAGTTCAGCTTAGCACCCAGACAATCGATGCACAAAAAATCTTTAGAGGCTCTGGAGACAAGCTTTAGATAGATGGCTACATCGTCAGACTGTAACGGGACATCACAGCGCAGGCAGGTTCTCTTCATCAAGGCTCTCTCTAAACCAGTTTGGCCCGTACAACTACACAATCATGGGCTGCCACAACCGGAGCATATCTTTCCTTGAATACGCCGAGCTCCTTATGCTCCCAGCAATCATACAAAGACAATGCTTTGCCGGAAGCATAGGGAAGCCCCAGATCCCAAAACTGCAGGGAGATTTCCTTTTGTCCGTCACTCAGATTAAAGAAGCCTATCGCCAGATCGCCGTCAGTCAAAACTTTTACCAGCATAAAGACCTCATCTGTATGGAACCACTGGGGCTCAGGCTTGATCCGGTAGGCTCCCCGGCCTTCAATATCCTGATTAATAGCGATCAGAGACTTGTTCATCAGAATATCCTTCGCCGCCCGGCTGGCCTTCCGGATATCATTGCCCATCATCAGCGGAGAGCCCATAAGGCTCCATAGTGAAAAATGCGTTTTATATTCAATATCATTGCAGCCGCCGATGGCTGCGCCGATAAAGCCGCTGTTAGAGGTACCGTACATGCCGACAACCAGCATATCCAGATCATTGTGGCAAAAGGCACCTGTACTGCTGGCCTTATCCAGCTGGGACAGCGTCAGGCTTTTGATAGAATCCCAGCTGTCCTGTATGTCAACCGTAGAGCGGTACATGTGCGCGCCTGATTCACGAATCCAGTGATACACATTGTCCTCGCCCCAGTTGCAGGCCGAGAACAGAATATCTCTGCCGCAATTTTTAAGCGCCAGACTCATCCGTTTGTACAGGAGCTCTCCCGACACATGTCTGGGCTTAAAGCAATAATCGTATTTTAATAGATCCACTCCCCATTCCGCCAGCAGCGCTGCATCCTGGAACTCATGCTCGAAGCTGCCGGGATAGCCGGCACAGGTATGTGTTCCCACACAGGAATACATTCCAAATTTCAGCCCCTTGGAATGGATATAATCGGCAAGGGCCTTCATTCCGCCTGGAAATTTATCCGGATCAGCCACAAGGCTGCCGTCTTCAGCCCTCTCCTTCAGACTCCAGCAGTCGTCGATTACAATGTACTCATATCCGGCTTCCTTATAGCCTTCCGAGGCTAATATATCTGCCGCCTCACGGATCAGCCGTTCATTAATATCCCAAGTAAACGTGTTCCACGAATTCCATCCCATAGGCGGGGTTAGTCCCAGCTGTTGACCCTGCATCTGTTCATCATCCCTTCATTTAAGCAGTTAAGCAGAATAAAGCTCCTTTAATCTGCTGCGCCTGTATGTATTTAATCACAGGCTGCGGGCCAAGCCCATGGCTTGGCGTTGCTTTTAGATGGAGGCATGTTGCTAATCCTCCAGCTTCTTTCATTCTCCCGATTACTTCTCGCGGCGGTTCACCGGCTGCTTCGGCGTCAACCCGTCGCAATACCGCAAGCAGCAGCTGGATAAGATGTACCGGATGTAATGCTGAGCACATAAAACAAGCTGCCCCTGTCAACAGACAGAAGCAGCTTGTTATCACATAAGCTAAACCTAAAACTCTCTATAGAAATCATCCCGCATTTCAGAGACTGCAAGATAACACTCTTTTCCCTCCAGCAGCTTGGCCGGCACTCTCCATACTTCTCCATAATAGTAGCTGTCCGCGACTAATTCCCCATCGGCATAGATCTGTGCTGCATCACCGTAATAATCAAGATTAACGAAGCCTTGGGAGCCTGTAACCGTTATTTTCTGCCAGGTGATCCTGCGCCCGCCGCCGATATGGAGCTCCTCTGCATACTTGGCTTCAAAAGGAGGCTGTGGAACCGCTTCAAGCAAGAAGACAGGCTCTGTGTAAGGCTTCTGGACAGTACTCAGTTCAAAGCCCGCCCCGTTCCAGAGCCAGTACCCGAAGTCTCCTGCTGCTGCAGATCTGATTTCGCCATCGGCTTTGTACAGATCACACTTGTCACCTACATAAATCTCATTATCCAGCTTCCGCAAATATTTCGCCTGTTCCCAAGTGAGCGTGATTACGGTAATGCTGTTCAACTGGAATCCGGACTCTAATCCTGCTTCAGGCGTGAAGCCCTGCCCGTTCTCAAACTGATATTCAGCAGCAATTCCCGGAATCTGTGCGAAGAAATAGGTATCACCTTGTCTGCACAGCGGCTGGGCCGTTGCATACTCCAGAATATTGCCTGACAGCTCCAGCTTGAACGGCATAAAGAAGCTGACATCTCCGCAAACATCAATCGGCGGGAAAGTGACGGTTCCTGTATTAATTACCGCCCCGCGGATATCTTCAAGCTGCGACAGCCGCTGGTAATGGTTGATAAATACAAATCCGCTTGTACCGTCTGTACGCATTACATACCGCAAGGAGGCTGTATCTTCCCGTTTTACTGTATGCTCGGCCTCTACTCTGGTCATAGGTGCCAGGGTCTGGTCAAAGTCCTGCACAAACAGATGCAGCAGATTCAGCAGCCTGTACTGCCCGCGCACCTCACCATACTCGGAGAGAGCAGTCTGAAAATCATAGGAAAGTATCGGATAATCGTTCGGATAGCCCGTTGCCTTTGACTCATTGAAGGTGGACAGTGTGCCGATCTGGTTCGTCCCGCCATGATACATGTAGTAACCGATCAGGTTATTGCCGTCACCAAGCTTTACAAGTGAAATGGCGTAGATATCCATCTCGCGGATGATCGGTCTGCGGTGATGGGTTACCTGCAGCCCTCCGCCGAGCTCACAGGTCGCAAAAGGATACCGTTCATACGGCAGCTGCCATTCACCATTCTCTTCGTTTCCCCGGGGAAGGAGATCTGCCCCTATACCCGTATCGTTACGCATCCCGGTAAAGAAATAATGGGGTGACGGCGGAAGCGGGTCCATATGCTCCTCCCATGGAGCTTCACAGTAGCCTCCGAATACAGGAACCACTTCGTCTACAGGAATCTTGGCACCGGAGACCGCATTCCAGCCCGTTACTGTATAAATAGGGGCAATCATTCCGCACGCTATGGACAGCTCCTTCAGTTTAGCCAGATGCTCGGCATCATTCGTCAGCTCATTCTCTAACTGGACGGCAATGATATTCCCCCCATCCTTGTAAAAGAGTCCCTGCACCTGCTCGGCGATTTTCTCATACAGGATCGTTACCTTCTCCAGGTATTGCGGATTATTCTCGCGCAGCTTGAACGGCTTCGCAAGCAGCCAATCCGGATACCCGCCGTTTCTGCATTCGCCATGCGCCCAGGGACCGATCCGCAGGACAACCTCCAGGCCGGCCTTCTGGCACTCCAGTATAAAAGCACGCACATCATTGTCGCCGGAGAAGTCGAATACGCCCTCAATCTCCTCATGGTAAATCCAGAACACATACGTAGATACAAGCGTTACACCGCCTGCTTTCATTTTGCACAGCTCATCATACCAGTCTTCTCTGGCATATCTGGAATAATGGAATTCGCCTGTTACCGGAATGATCGGCTTGCCGTCCCGCGTAATATATAAACTCGTTACATCAATTGTCTCTCCAGCCGGATTGGCGCCTCCAAGCTTTAAATGATTGCGGAGGATTTCAGGCTGCTTGTAGTCTTTAAATGTATACACTTGTAATCTTCCTCTCTGTAGGTCCCGTCAAAGCTACCCCTAATGTAACGCAGGCCTGCACACAAGCCAATCGATCAAATTCGGCTAAGCATGGATTATATTCTTGCCTGGTCATTCTCTTCCTAAGCTCACTTAGCCACATTGCCATTGTAACGCAGAGAATCAGCAGGCCGTTAGGATTATAAGACTTAGTAAATAGTATAGAATGAACATTTCCTGTAAAAGCGTATATAAAGACGCCTGCTGCACTCCGCACAAAAACAGCCCGCCGGCTAAATCCCGTCAGGCTGCAACCATTCAAACCTTCGTATCCTGTTCCTTATGTGGCTTAAGTAAATATCTCCTCCAGCACTCTTCCGTCGCCGTGAGAAAACTCAACACCCAGAATCCGGCCCATTGTCGGTGCGATGTCAACCATTTCAAGCGGCCCGAAGGCATAGTCATGCCTGATCTGCCTGCCGGAGACAACGATGTTGCAGCGGTAGCCGTCTTTATCGGGAGAGTAGCCATGGGTGGCATAACGGATACCGTGTGCCTCCAGATCCACCAGCAGCGGCTGGTCTATACTTTCGTCAAAGCTGTAGCCCTTCCTGGCTTCCAGCATGAAGCTGGTGACCGGACTGGCATGCAGGGAGTCCAGCTTATCTCTCGAATACACCTCTTCAACGCCTGACGCAGCATCCTCCATGTACTCTTTTACAGCTTCAAGAGCCAGCTGCTCCGCCTCAGCATCTCCCGGCCGGATATGCAGGTAAGCCGAACCGCCGCCGCACTGGAAGTATGCCCGCCATTTCCTTTCGCCGCTCTCTTCATAGATCAGGCCTTTATCCTGCAGCAGCTTGTTCAAATGCACCTTGTACCGCACATTGAACTGTCCGTGATCCCCGAGCACCATAATTACTGTATCGTCCTTAATCCCGGACTCCTCGACAGCCTGCATAATTTCGCCCAGCCTGTTGTCCATCCGCAGGATAACCTGCCTCACTTCCTCGCTGTCTGTCCCGTACTGGTGCTTGGCATCATCGAGATCGATCAGATGCAGCATCAGCAGGTTGGGCTTTTTGCGCCTGATTGTATCCGCAGCACACTTTGTGGTGAAGTCATCCAGATAGGGCTGCTGAATCCCCTGCCTGAGCTTTCCGTGCCTTAACTCCATCTGGATCGAGTACAGCGGGCTGCCGCTGCGGAGCACCTTGAGCGCCTGATTCTCACCCTTCAGCGCCCGGATTTCCGGAATATTATATTGAATGGAGGACTTGCCGGACACCGGCCAGAGTAATCCTGCAGTGCTCATCCCCTGCTTGCGCACAGCATCATAGATCGTCGGAGCCTTAATCGCCTCGCGGAACCAGAACCAGTGCTGGTCCTCCTCCGGGACGAACGGCTGCAGCGGATTGTTGTGATGAATCCCGTGCCTGGCCGGATAAACCCCGGTAGCGGTAGTCGTATGAACGACATAGGTAAGCGTCGGATATACGCTGTGCAGACGGCTGCTGTAAGCACCGCTCTGCATTAATTTAGCCAGATTAGGCTGACGGCTCGCCAGCTCCCAGTTGTCCTCCGAAAAGGCATCGTAGGAGATGACGATCAGATGCTTCGCTTTTGGCGTAAGCGCCGTGTTCGGTTCCATATTAGTTCCCCTTAGGTAATGTGATGAAGATAAAGAAGCCGATCAGAAACAGCGGGATAATGGACAAAATGCTGTAGGCCGCATTGCCCGTCAGCGTAGTCGTCAGAGCCATCAGGGCAGGCCCGATAATCGCGGCAAATTTACCGAAAATATTATAGAAGCCGAAGAACTCATTGGAGTTCTCCTTCGGAATGATTTTGGCGAAATAGGACCGGCTGAGTGCCTGAATTCCTCCCTGGGCAGAGCCGATCAGCGCCCCCAGAACAAAGATATGCCACACCGAGGAGATAAAGAAAGCGGCAATACAGGAAATGATATATGTAAAAATACCGGCGATGATCATGGTGCGCGCAGAGTACTTTTTGGCCAGGTTACCGTAAAGAATCGCACAAGGAAAGGCAATAATCTGAATGATGAGCAGAATCCCCAGCAGCGTGAAGGTGTCCATGGCGTCGGCACCAAGCACGGAGGTTGCATACGGTACTACCATTTTTATAATCGTATCGACTCCGTCAATGTAGAAGAAATAGGCTAGCAAGAAGACGAACACGATTTTGTGCTGGCGGATATTGGCGAAGGTGACAGCTAAGCGTTTAAAGCTTTTGGCAACAGGCTGTGGCTCCGGTTCAATGTAATATTTCTGCTTCACATCCCGGATCATCGGCACTGTCAGCAATCCCCACCAAAGCGCCGTAATGATGAACCCGATCTGGTAGCCGATGGCTTTATCCATCCCCAGGACAAAAATCAGCAGCAGACTGATCCCGAACGGAATTACGCTAAAAATATACCCGAACGCAAAGCCTCTCGTTGACACCTTGTCCATGCGCTCATCCGCGGCAACATCCACCAGGAAGGAGTCGTAGAAAATATTGGCCCCGGCGAACCCGATCGCAGACAAAATGTAAAAGGCAACCAGCAGCTGCCACTGTCCGCTATCCGGGGAGACGAACGCCAGGGAGGCCGTAGCCAGAATTCCTAACGCTGCAAAAAACATAAAAAAGCGCTTCTTCCGGTCCTTGTAGTCGGCAATCGTACCCAGGATCGGGCTGAGTACGGCCACCAGTATACTGGCGATGGAATTGAAGTAGCCCAAATCCATACTGCTGTCCACATTGTTGAACATGCCGAACACAATCGGCAGCAGCGCCGTCGTCACCGCCATCGAATACGCCGAATTGCCGCAGTCATACAGAATCCATGATTTCTCCTCTTTGCTCAGCTTCATCTAATCTTCTCCTCTTATAACGTATTGTTACTGTTATATCACGTGAAGATATGGAGCATGTTAAGCCGGTGTTAAATCGTGGAAGCTGCCCTGCTCAGTACTCTCCTTTGATCACAAAAAAAGACCCGCGGATCGTTCCGGCCAGCTTTGATTTCTGCCTTGCAAATTTGAACTTCTCCTCCAGCTCTTTAGGCACGTCCATCCCCTCGGACAGCTTGAAGCCGAAAGCCCGCTTCTTCGGGTCATCCACGGTGTACATTACATTAATAGCAAGGCCATCCTCGTAGAAGACATAGGTGAACCGGATATTTTCTACCTGAAAGCTTGAGGTTTCCAGCGGCTTGGCGGCAAATTCGATATTACGTTCAGTCTTCAAGATCCGGTTGACATAGTCAAGGTCTTCCTGGCTCTCACCGGCCGGTACGGTTGTGAATTCATGCTTGTACTTGTTCATAAAATAACGTGCTTCATTCGCCCGCAATCCGGCCAGCGCCTCTGCTACAGGGGATGACTCCAGTCCGGCTGTTGACACCTCTTTAAAATCAACGGTATATGGCATGTCTGTTCCTCGCTTCTATATTATTTATTTACAGATTTACTATTAACAAATTCAGCTGCATATATCCGAACCGTATATTCGACAGCAATGCAGTTAAATCCTTCATTTTTTAAATAAACCATCACAACAAAAAAAAGCAGCCCGTCAGAGCTGCCTGTGTCACTAAGTCCGGTTAGCCGCTACAACGGGACCGCTTGATCCCGCTCCATTTTCAAACAGCAGCCGGTAGAGGGTATTCTCCATCCATAGTTTCTGATGCTTGCCCTGATCCGCGATCTGCCCGTTGTCCAGCAACAGAATTTCATCCGCGTACATTACTGAGGAAAGCCGGTGGGCAATGATAATTACGGTACGGTCAGACGGCAGCTTGGCAAAGGTCTGATGAACGGCTGCCTCAGTGATATGATCAAGCATAGAGGTCGCTTCGTCCAAAATAATGATTTTGGCATCCGACAGCAGCACTCTGGCCAAGGCAAGCCGCTGCTTTTGTCCACCGGACAGCTGTACCCCCTTTTCTCCGATCACTGTATCATAGCCATGGGTCAGCTTTCCGATATACTCTTCCATCTCGGCCAGCCTGCAGGCTTCTTTAATTTCCGCTGTTGAGGCAGCCGGCCTGGCCAGCTTGACATTCTCCAGGATAGACATATTAAAAATGGCCGGATTTTGCATGACGACACCGAAGGATTTACGCAATTCGGCTTCACCAATCTGCTGTAGCTCACGCCCGCCCAGTTGGATGCTGCCATGAAAAGGCTGACAGATTCTGAGCATCAATTTGATTATTGTGCTTTTACCGGAGCCGCTCCTGCCGACAATGGCTATCCTCGCCCCGGGTTGAACAGCAAAGGATATATCCCTCAGCACAGCGGAACCTTCAACATTATAATAGAAAGAAACGTTTTTAAATTGCAGGACAGGAAGATGATTCTGATCTGCCGCTGGCTTCACTCTAGTTGTATTTTTCGTATCTGGCGTTTCTGCCAGCATGGAGCTGATTTTTTCAAGACCGGGCACATCGCCGTTAAACTGCATATCAAAATCGTTGATGGCTCTTAATTGCGTAAACAGCATTTCATAATACTTCATAAAGACCAGCAGCCCGCCAATCGTCATTTCCCCGTGGAAGATCAGCAGTCCGCCGAGAAAATACAGATTCATTCTTGTAATAAAAAGGTCCTTGAACTCCTGAAGGACACGGTTGAGAAACCAGTACATTTCTTTTTGAAAAAACACTTTGCTCATCGCATGCCAATACCCCGTGAATTTGAGTGAACTCCGCTTCTCCATCCGGTTGATCTTAATTTCCCGCCAGCTTTGGATGGATTGCTGCAGCCATCCTTCATACTCCCCGTAAATCTGCCGGTAGCTTGTAGAAACCTCTCTTGCCCGGATACCAAGTTTGCTTGTAATCCAGAAGGAGACAGGCACCATAAGCAAAGCGACCAGTGCCAGCTTCCAGCTGAAAACCGCCATCATGGCAGCACCCGCCAGCAGGTATGCAAAGCTATAGGCGTATTCCATCAGCTGCACCTTGAACAAACGGTCCACTGCATCCGTATCCTGGTCTATTCTGCCCTTTAAATCGCCTGTGTTCAGCTGGCAATAAGTACTGAGCGGCATGTTAAGATATCTGTCCCATAAAGCTGTACGTACAGCAAACGTCACACGATTCGTAAATTTGTTGCCTACAAAGGTTTGTCCGCCCGTGACGGCAGACTGCATAATATATACAGCAGCATAACCGGAACAAATCAGCCAAAGCGCCTTTAAATCCTGCTGAACGATAACCCTGTCAATCAGGAGCTTGAACAGTAAAGGTGAAACCAGCCCTAAACCAAGCAGCAGCACCTTAAAACCGGCAAGCATACCCAGCTCATAACGGCGGGGCTGCAGTTCAGCCTTGAAAGCCTTGATGTAATGCAGCTTAAGCCTGATACTGTGCTGCAGTTTCTTCATGATTCATCCCCAATCCGTTTTCAGCATATTGCTCATAAAAAAGCCGGCGGTAGATTTCACTGTCAGACAACAGCCGCAAGTGATGATCATAAGCAACGATCCGCCCGTTATCCAGGACCGCTACCTTGTCAGCGCTTAATATCGTGGACAGCCGGTGGGCAATAACAATAGCCGTCCTGCTCCCGCCAAGGTTATTCCATTGGGCCCGCACAGCCTTCTCTGCTTCACCGTCGAGTGCCGAGGTAGCCTCATCGTATATAATGATCGGAGCTGGCCGCAAAAAAGAGCGCGCCAGAGATATGCGCTGCTTTTGTCCCTCCGACATTCTCAGTCCGCGGTCTCCTTCAATCAAGGTGTCCAAGCCCTCGGGCAGTGTCCGTATGTATTCTGAAATGAATGCCTGTTCACAAGCAGTCCACAGTGCCTTGTCCGCCTGATAAACGCTTCCCCAAAGTAAATTTTCGCGCAGTGTGCCTGCAAAGAGAAAGGTTTCCTGTGCGTTGGTGCTGACTGCCTGACGAAGGGATCGCAGGCTGCATCGGCTGATGAGGGTTCCGTCAACCCTGATTTCACCCGATTCGGGTTGATAGAGACCCAGCAGCAGAGAAGCCAGCGTAGTCTTCCCGCTTCCGCTTTTGCCTACAAGAGCCACCGTCGTTCCTCCCTCCAGAGCGAGGCTCAGGTTCAGTAAAACCGGAGTTTCGGGGTTATAGCTGAAGGAAATGTTGTCAAATTCGATATTTCCCTTTGTTACCCTCAGACCGGGTAAGTCTGATCCCTTATTCTCTTCAGGCTCCTGCAGCAGAGAGATAACCCGGTCTATCGCCACTTTATTGCGCTGAATGCTGCGGCTTGCGCCGCTGATTCTTTGCAGCAGCTCACCACCCTTGGAGAAGTATTCCATACTTGCAATAAAAACGCCGAGCGTCAGCTGCTGATGGATAATGAGATAGCATGCCGTAACATACAAGGCGAGGTCAGAGCAGAGGCTGATTAAACCTATCGTTCTTTCAGAGATCCATTCCAGCTTGCTTGAGCTGTTCTTAACACGCATATATTGGATCAGCATATGTACAAATGTTCTGGAGCTGTACTTTCCGGCTCCCAGCAGCCTGATATCCTGCAAGCCTGCCAGCATTTCAAAGCACCAGCTCATCAGTGTGCCATATTGCTCTCTCTGCTCCGTCAGTCTGGTCCGTAATCTGCGGTTAAACATTACCGTAACAAAAACAACCGCCGGAACGGCCACCAGCATCAGAAGCCCTAAATAGAAGCTTGCATACAGCACAAAAGCTACTGCTGTCAGCAAACGGAGGATATTAGCTGCAAGAAAAAAAACGTTCAGATGGATGAAGGCCAAAATTTCTTCGGTATCCCTGTTGATAATAGTCATAAGATCACCGGATTTGCTTGCAGTGAAAAATGCCGGCCGCAGTGACAGCAGCTTATCATAAAGCCTCTTACGGATATCAAACGAGAACCGGGTAGCCAGATAAGCCCAGGCACTGTTGAAGCAGATATGCAGGCATTGCTCTCCGGCGAAAACAGCGCCATACAAAATTACGATATATTTCAAGAACTGGAGGTTCCTCTGATAGAACACTTCATCTATAAGCATTCCGAAGATATAGGGATAAACCATGCCGATGACAGAAGTAACTACAACGCAAATGAACAAATTGATGAAACTCCACCTGTACCGGCGGATAATTGGCCACAGCGGTTTCATCTGCGTATACATTGTTTTCCTCATAGGCGTTCTCCCTTATAAATCATTTTGAACCACAAGCTTCGTTGCCCCTGGGGAATTTCCACAAAGACCTGCTCTCCGGAAAGTGTCTTACCGGATTCTGTATTGGCCCGGGTCCATTGGCTGCGGCTGATTTCAAGCTCGACAGTACTCCCGCCCGCTTCAGCCTGTACCGCTACGACCGTTCCCGTATATCGTCCTCCGTCCGCACTTAAGTACCAGCTTGCAGTATCGCGGATATCAATATAGGAGCTGTCATAATTCCCCTTTAAGCGTACAAGCATATATTCCCCCGACACAGATGCCGAGCCGCTGACCGTTACATAATGTTGCAGAAGGAGGCTGTCCGCCCAAATGTATAAGCCTCCGCATAGTCCTGCAATGATCAGCAAGGCCGCTAGCGGCGTTCGGATAAACAGATAAGAGAATCCGTTCCACAGCCGCCCGTTCTTCTTTCCTTTTGCAGCATTCATCGGCGGCCCCATCTACTTATTAAGAAGCTCTTGCCGGTAGGAAGTAAGCAATTCAGGGGCGATTCCCAGCTGCGCAGCATATCTTACACATAAATAGGATGGCCCGAAAAAATCACCCAAAGCAATCTCAGAAGCGATTCTGCACTTCTTGACAGTCGGCCCGCATTGGTCAAAATGTTCACATTGGCTGCAGACCGTCAGCTCATTGCGGTTCATTACTTTTCTTACCCGGTTCATCCCCTCGGAATTCCAGACTTCAAGCAGCGAATTCCGGGTAACATTTCCGCAGTGATCAACAGGACGGGCCGAATTCGCATAAATCATGCAAGGATACACATCCCCGTTGTAATCAACAAACATCTGGCTCACACCGCCATCACAATTCGTTAAGACATTCTTATCCCTTTTAACAACATCATAATTGCCGCTCTCCATGCGGTTTCCGCTGAGAATGCCGTTTAAGAAAGCTTCGGCGTTCTTCCGGGCTATGGAGGGCTTCTCTTGAAAGAGTCCCGCGGGAAAATAGGGGTCGCTGTAATGTAGCTCGACTCCAAGCTCCAGGCCGGAAAGCTCGCTGACTCTATGCAAGTAACGGAGCCGGCTGTCCCACTCCAGCTCCAGCTCTTGTATTTGCGGATTCCGGTCAAAGTTGAATACGGGGTGCAGATACAGACTCCCGACGCCATTCTCGCGGCAAATGGTGATTAACGAATCCAGTTCAGGATACAGCTCCGCTGTAGCCATACTTTCAACGGCAGCAACAGGTATTCCCCGGCCGTTAAGCTGCTCCAGTGAGCCGATGATCCGGTTAAAGCTTCCAGTGACGCCCCGGACACCGTCATGTGTTAACGGAGTTCCTCCATCCAGGGAAACATGCAGCTTTAAGCCGCCGGGTTTTTGCTCCTGTATGCTCCGGAACAAGGTCAGCCACTTCTCATTGATGAGCATGCCGTTGGTATATAGAATTACCGTGTAGCTTCTATTCAAAGAATCCTCAATAACGGTATAGATCGATTGCCACAGCAAAGGCTCTCCGCCTGACAGCACTATATTCTCCACACCGCAGGCATCTGCTTCGTCCAGGAAAGCTTGTATATCCTCGAACCGCAGAATATCCTGCTGCTTATAATGCTTGTCAGATACAATGCAGTGCTTGCAGCGCAAATTACATTTAGGGGTACAGTTGAACATAATGGTCCGGGGAATCAGCGGTATTCCCTTTAGACGCTCTTCGGAGCTGCCAGTGAGCAGCCTCGCCTGCCCGGAAGCCGGCCCGTCATTCAATAATAAGAAATCCTGGGCAGTCAGCCAGTCTAAAACTGCCTGAAGCTCCTCTTCGTTCTCCCCGTAGCGGTTTAGCAGCTCATCGTATTGCAAAGGCAGGATCAGCTCTCTCAATAAGCTGAAGGACTCTGCTTCCAATACCGTTGTCCTTCTATTCTCAGTGTCACGTACATAGTAGGACGGGTTCAACGGAAGCCCGGCAGGCGCTCCTGCATTCCGCACCGCCTGATCGGCCAGAATCAGTGAAGACTTAGCTTGGTATACTCTCATGATTGGTCTCCTTAGAAATAGCATTCGGTCCTGCTGCCGGCTTGCGTAAATCAGCGGCAGCCTGAAGACCGGCGCCTGCTATGGTCTGCAAAGCATGCCCGAGGGTCACTACAAACCGGTTTTCACCGTAGATATGATATTTCCCGGATTCCTGTTTGGGCGTGTAGTTAACCGTGATTACATTGGCTCCGGCATTCAGTCCGGCAATTTGCCCTCCTATCCTGATTTTTTCCAGGGCGCTTACGGAAGGAATCAGCCATTCCGGATGTAAAATCCGCATAATAGATATAGCATTCAGTGACAGATCAATCGAACCGCTGCTGTAACGCTCAAGCGGAGTGTGCGCTGCAGGCAAAAAAGGCGACACACTGCACATATGCACCTTCAGTGATTTAGCCAACAGAATATCGTCAGCGATGCTGTCGATGGTCTGGCCGGGCAAACCGATAATCATTCCGGTGCCCACCTCATAACCGGTCTCAAGCAGCAGCTGAATCGCCTCAATCCTTTTATCCAAAGCCTCATGCCGGAGCCGCTCATGATTGATGGGGTCACTTGTTTCGAATTTGAGAATATAACCGTTCGCACCCTGCTCGTATAAGTACGCATACTCTGCCGCCGTCTTCACACCCAGGTTCAGAATAATATTCACTTCATCCCGGTACATGGAGCGGATTTTGCGGATAGCGCCTCCCGCTACCCGGGTATTTGCCGGATTTTCCCCGCCCTGCAGGAACACTGTACGGATTCCGCAATCCGTCATTTGCTCAACCGCACCCAGAATTCCCTCCTCGTTCAATGTAAACAGCGAGTTGTTTTTAAGATTATCCCGCCGCATCGGGCAATAATCGCAATTGCACAGGCAAAGATTACATACCTCAACGACACCTCTAATACAGACTCCTTCCGGAAACTGCTTATCTCTGACACCTCTCGCTGTTTCATAAAGCATCTGCTGCTCTTCTCCGTCTGCCGTTAAGAACTGAATGATTTCATCTTTATTCAAGCGTTATCCCCCGCCTTCACCTGATTACGATTCATATAGTCAATGACATCACCAAGCCGCTGAAAAGACAGTAAATCCTGATCAGGAATACTACAGCCGAGCCTGTTCTCCAGCTCTGCAACGAAAAAGAAAATATCAAAGCTGTCGAGACCCAAATCCCGCAGCTTCGAGTCTTTATGAATCCCTGCCGTTTGTACAGAAAATTTACGTTCTAAAAGCTCATAAATAAATTCCTGGGATATCATACCGGGCGCCCCCTATTCAAGCTTTGCTTGCAGTTCTTTTCTGTTTACTTTACCGCTGGTAAGCTTCGGCAATCCGGCACATTGGATAACACGGAATTTAGTAGGCGTAAGGACATCATTCAGCAGCAGAAGAATGTCAGGGTACAGGTTGCCTGATTCCGTATTTACCGAGTAAAAAATGCCTACAGTGTGGCTTGTATCCGAATAGACTGCAGCTGTTTCCGCTATACCCGGCAGGCTCCGGACTTGCTGTTCCAGCTCATGCAGTGAAATTTTTCTCCCCGCCGCTTTAATGAAAGAATCTGTCCTGCCGGTAAACCCCAGTACACCACCAGGATGACAGGTAACAGTATCTCCCGTATGATAGTAGCCGTCCTTATCAACAGGCTGCTGTTCCTCATAATTCCAATAGCCCTTCATTACGCTATCCCCGCGTATCAGCAATTCACCGCATTCCGGTTCAATCATCAGCTCATATCCGGGCACAGGAAGCCCCAGTATAGCCCCTTCCTCCAGAAATAAAGCTTCAGGCATTACCAGTACAATCCCCGTTGTCTCTGTACATCCCCATACCGAAATCAGTTTTTTTCCCGTCCTGCTATAGAATTTGAACCTAAGGTCATATGGAACGTTCTCCCCGGTCCCCAGCAGGAATTTAATGCTCTGCCAGTCTTCCCGGCTCTGGCATATTTTCAGCAGGTTTGACAAGGTGTGCGGAGTAGCCAGCAAATGGGTCAGCCGGCGCTCACGCATATGATGCCCGAAGCTCCGTAATTCGTGATTGGCTAACAACAGACACCGGGCTCCGAACAGCAGAGGTCTGGTAAATAGTTCATGGGGATGCATATCCGGGGCAAACAGACAGCAGTAACAGTCTTCTGTGTTAAGAGGGAGACGCTCGCTGACAAGCAGCGCATTTATAATAATCTCCCGGCTCCCTGTTCTTACCGCTTTAACTCCGCCGGTAGAGCCTGAGGTGAGATTATAGTAACTGGCATTGGCCTCTGACGGGGAGTACGTATAGCCTGCATAGCTGTTGTTCAATTGATATGGAATAAACGCATTGTCCGTTTCTTTTATATAGCCGTCATTAGCAGGCCTGATTCTGCTTATTACATAGGACCTGCTGCCCGGCTGGCTGTATCCTTCGTATTGAATGAGAACGTTCACCGGGATCAGGGATAAAATCTGTTGCAGCCGGATTTCCGCTGCCTGCTCCGGAAGCGGAACGACAGACAGTCCAAGTCCCATGGCAGCCACATACAGGAGGACAAGGGAAACACTGCGCGGAGCCGATATCCCCACAATATCCCCCTCGTGCAAGCCCTGTGAGTGCAAATAGCCCTGCAGCTCGCGCACCTTACACAGCAGCATACTGTAAGTCAGCTCCTGCTCGGCATCGGCCACCGCAGGATTGCCGCCGCTGCTCCCGGCCCATAGCTCCAAGTAGTCATTAAATGTGTACATCCGGATTGCACCTCTTTTCAGGAGCTCAGCTTTCTGGGCAGACCATAGAGAGCTGGGGGTGTGCTGTTTGTTTACAAGTCATCGCCTTATAGGCTGCTCTCCATTTACTGATTTTGAGCAGAAGGTTCATTGAAATGAATCTGCCGTCCAGGTGAGTCAGCACAAAGTCAAAAATCCGTTCATCGAAGCCCAGAAAGTGCGGAATAAGCAGGTCATTGCCCGTTTGCCCAAGCAGCGTTTCCAGTCCGCTTCCCGGTGAGATCCTTATCCCAAAGGAAAAGAAAAGCTGACCCGGCTCCAGAAACCGGTTGGCAAACTCGCAGGTTTCTTTAATAGTCAGCTCTGTTTCTCCGGGACCGCCGAATAACAGCAGACCTACAAGATTTACTCTGTATTCGGCGCACAATGCTATGAATCTGCTGATGGTATGAACAGAAAAGCCTTTTTTCAAGTTTGTCAGCATAGCGGGAGAAAAGGTATCGAACGAAACACTTAAGGTCTTACAGCCTGAAAGAGCCGCCAGCCTCAAAAACTCTTCATTGCGGGTCGGCCTGGCATATGCAGTCCATTCAAGCTCCGGCAGATTAAGCTCAATCAGCAATAGACAAAGATTCCGGGCATGCCCAGGTGAAATATTGATTAGAGAATCAGTAAAGAACAGCTCTCTTACGCCGATTTGATAGAGCTGGATAATTTCATTACGCAAAAGGTGCAGAGGCCGGGTATAATGGGTATTCTGGTCAAGCAAACCGTAAGAGCAATAAATGCACTGCATCGGACATCGGCCTCCGCACCGGGTTGGAATGCCGATCTGCTTCGCCCCAATTGCCAGATAAGCCTTCACAAGCTCCGGTTGATACTTAATTTCGAAGGCAAACCGTTCAGGACAGGTACTGCCAATACCAGCAAGCTGATCATTTTGCATTTCTTCGATATGGCCAGTGATAAACTGGAATAACCGTTCCTCTGTATCGCTGTCTATAGCGGCATCAAAGGGAAATACTTCAGCAAATCCTTTAGGGTAGGCGGTAAAGGCGCTTCCTCCCAGAAGAATTTTCACATCGGGATTCCGTTGCCTGCCCTGCTCTATAATTAAGGTTGTGATTTTCAGATAATAATCTACCAGATATTCACCGTCCAGCTCCATGGAATCCAGGTTTCTGATGGAGAATGCGATGCAGTCGAACTCTTTTTCCAAAAAATCCAGCGTTTCCAGCAAGTCCGGCCGCTGCACAAAATCGATAAAATCAACTTCTGCGCCCATTTCGGATAACAGTGAGCATACGTAATTGGCACCTACCGGGAAAACCGGACTGAATCCCAGATTCGGCAGTGAATTAAGATTGACCAGAATTACCTTATAGTTTCGCATAGGACATTTCCTTTAACGGATTTGAAAAGATAGTGGGTTTCATGGCCGCACTCATTGGTATACGGCGAGAATCCCGAAAGACGAAGGAGCGTGATTTTCCGCTGATGCTCCAGGTTTATTCTATATGTAGTTAGCCCGTCGCGGTTCAGCACAGCCAGCAATTCTACAATAGCCGCCGTGATGTCCAGTTCAGGTCTGGAGGAAAGTGTAAACATTGCGAACAATGTATCTCCATAAATACACCAGCGGATGCCTGCGGCTATTCCCAGCTCATCCTCTCCGACAAACCAGCCTGATTCAGGATTGGTAAAATCACCGCTCAGATTGACACTATCAATAAAGGAGCTTTGTGCTTCTGCTAGACTCTCAATAGCGGTACTGTCTCCTTGCACAGCGCACCGCCACTGAAGTAGGCTGTCCTTAATCTCTGCCTGCCGCAGCCGCTGCAGTCCGGCATCCTTAAAAAACAGCCGGTAGACCGGTCTGACGGATGAACTAAATTTCAGCCGCTTCATCATCACCGATTTCCAGGAGGGCATGTCGTCAATCCATGTAATAAAGCCATCGGTTACACATTCGGAAAGGGAGTCTACGGTGTGCTGGACCAATTGATAACAGCTCCAGATATTATGATTCTCAGGACGGACATAGACCCCGTATAAGAATCCCCATCCTGAAAGCAGCACTGTCCGGTGACATCCCATAATGAGGCCATTCATTTTGAGTACTTCCCATCTGATTAGTCCGCTATGCCATGCTTCAAGCTCAGCGGGCAGCTCTTTCATAAACGGGATTTGTAGCCGTGACATCTCCTCAAGATCGGAAAGTGCAGCTGTACTGTAGATTTCCGCATCCATACATTCAGCTCCCTTAATTAAAAGCTGAGTATGGAGAAGATCCCATACTCAGCTCAACAGTTAATAGACATTTTATCTTGGCTGATCACATGAACTCATTGCAATGTTCGATTTGTTGATAAACTCCACATTATTGGAAAGCTTACCGACAACCGCTTCAAATAATTGCGGATTCTCGCTTAATTGCTTAGTAAAGTCAGCAAGGCTGATCCCCAATCCGGCTTCTCTCAAAGCAGCATCCGGGTTATCGGCAAATTGTTTAACAAAATCAATATTCTCCATACGTTCGAGCAAGCCGGAAAATAAGCCTGCTGTTTGTTGTACAGCAACTGCCGCCATATCTGTCACCTCCTTTCCCTATAATCCATAAAGAAAATCGATGTGTAAGTATGTGAGTTGTTCTTATATTAGTTTCTCCCCTTCCAATTGTCAATCATATCCAATTATAATTATTTTTAGGTAAATTTCTTTTTTATAAAATATAATGATTTATCTGTATTAATGTCTTTATTATTCTTCATTAATACAGTTAATTCAGCATAAAAAAAAGATGAACCGCCCTTAAAAGGTACGGTTCATCAGTATCGCTGTTAGTACAGCTTGGGCTATTTTAATGATTTGACTAAATTAGACCAGAACGCCGAATAGTGCTGCCAGTCCATAAATTCCGTCGAGCCCCAGTGCGGGGAGCAGTCGCTGGCAAAGGCGGCGGTTTTGCCCTCGCCGTAGGTGCCCACGGTCAGTATAGCATCGCCGTTATAGCTCAGCAGCTCAGCAGCATCCGGCTTCGCAGCCAGCTTGTTGTAGCCGAGCAGCCGAGGCCAGCCGCCGTAGCCTACCAGCGGATGCTCCTGCGCCGCCACCGGCGAGAAGCCGGCCGGCATTTCCACCCGGTCATCGCCCGGCTGCATCACAACCGGCAGCACCTCGGCCAGAACAGTGTTTACATAGTTCGCTTTGCCCTCTATGCCCATAAAGGTCAGGTACCCGCCGACCATCAGCAGCCCGCCGCCTCCGGCCACATACTCCTTAATGTTGTCCAGCGCATTAGGGATAATCTGCATCTGGTAAAAGGTCGGGTTCTGCAGCAGGAACGTATTCGCGCCGACATCACTGATTACGATGGCATCATAGGCTTTCAGCTCCTCAAGCGTCTGCGGGAACCGCACCTGCACCTCATGGGCCGGCATATAGGTTACATCAATTCCCTCTGCCCGCAGGCAGGACAGCAGATAAGTCGCTCCTTCCTCGTATTTGGTAGAAGTAAAGCTGTCATATCCTTTGGTATGGATCATATGGACCACCCAGGATTCGCCGACAAATAGAATTTTCATGCTGTAATGGCACCTCCGTGTATGTTATAAGGCCGTTGCCCGTTTAATATCAGTCTTTAGGTTGTCTTATCATTAAGCCTTCTCTCATTAGCCTCTTCAGCACCGCACCAGTCGATAATCGTCTTGGCCATCATTTTGACCGCCTGGATCACTTCAGCAGCTGGCGTGAATTCGTCGCTGTGGTGAGCCAGGCTCGGGTCGCCGGGGCCGAAGTTGACCGTCGGAATACCGACGTTGACCGGCCAGCCCATATCGGTATGGAAGCCGAGTCCTTCGATCTTGCCCTCTTCGCCAATGGCCTGCAGTGACTGGACACAGGTCTGCACAAATGGATGAGCCACATCGGTTTCAGCACAGTCGGCATCCACCATCCACTCGATTTCCGGCAGATGCTCACTAAGCCACGGGTCCTGTCCGGCAGTTTCGCGCAGGAAATCAATAAGCTCCTTTTTCACATGGCCGCCGACCAGCTTTTCGTCACGCTCCGACGGGAGGTACTGGGCATTAAAGACAATCTCCGCTTCATTGGCAAAGGAGGTCGGGTACTCTCCGGCATTCAATTGTGCTACATGCACCTGGCAAGGGATAGATAAATACGGGTGGGTCTTGCTTACAGCCCACTTTTCATTCAGCCGGTCGAACGCATCCAGAATGTACCGCGCCTTCTTAATCGCATCGACTGCTCCGCCGTCCTTCCAGTCAGCCTGCGGCATTTCAATATGCCCGCTGCGGCCCTGGATTTTGATCTTGCCCCACAGAATGCCGCGGCATAGCGGCGCAATGGTCAGGGAGGTCGGTTCAGTCAGGATGCAGGCATCCGCCCGGTAGCCGTGGTGGATGAAATCCAGCGCACCCATGCCTCCGGCCTCCTCATCGACAACGGTCCCCACGACAACCGGGCCTTTCAGCTTCAGGCCGCTGCGCAGAACAGCCTCTACCGCCATAATCATTGCGGCCACGCCGCCCTTCATATCGACGGTGCCGCGGCCGTACATTTTGCCGTCAATGATCTGGCCCTCGAACGGGTCTACGGTCCATTTCGAGCCTGCCATTACAACATCGATGTGGCCGAACAGCAGAAGCGACTTGCCGTCCGTTCCTTTACCGAACGTTGCTGCCAGATTCGGTCTGCCGGTAAAATCGCGCCCCGGATAATATCCGGCCATTCCCTCATACTGCTTCAGGTCATCCGCAACCGGCTCCCACATTTCGATTTCCGCACCGAGCCCTTTAAGCTTACGGGAGAGAAATTCCTGCACCTCCTTCTCCTTGGACGGGCCCGGCTCGTCGAAGAACCAGGGATTAACGCTCGGGATCTGAATGAGCTGCTGCAAAAAGCCGAGGATTTCGTCCTGATGTTCATCGATCCATTTCATTACCTGCTGTTCCTGTGCCATCGCGTATGCTCCTTTATCTTTTATCCAAAAGTAACACTGTCACCGCCGGTAAAGTCCACCCACGGATTAATCATCTCATCACCGAATGTATCCTTCTTCTTTTCAATCGCAAACAGATACCTTGCAGCCTCTGCCGCCGGATAGGCCGGACTGTGCCAGACGCCGCGGCCGATAACAATCGCTTGTCCCGGCTTTATGCGAAAAGCCTTCACCGTAGAAGGATCAGGCTGCTCCTCCGGATCGTCAATATCCAGACACCGGGCAACCGGCTGGATAATCTCCTTGTCAAAGGTGAGCAGCAGCTCCTCGCGGCTGACATGCCGCTCCATCGCTGTCACCGTGAATTCACGCTGCTTCGTGACCACCAGGCCGAAGCCGATCGGCTCCGACACATCCAGCATCTGGATGTAGCTCCAGCAGTCCCAGCCGTCGCCGCTCTTGGACGGCTCCCCCGCAGGAATATCCACCACTTTTCCGTAAGGGGCAAAGCTGTCTGCCGTTAAATCTTCAATGATTATTGTGTGCTCCATGCAAGCTGCCTCCTATAACAGCTCTGACTAGAAGTCAAAGCTGCCCACATTTTCGCTGGTCACTTCAAGCGTTCCGATGAATATGTTCTGGCCGTCTACCTTAACAGCTCCCACGTTCGGGATTTCCATACCGTCCGAAATTTCGTTGCCCTGAGCCAGCTGATCCAGAATGTATACAGTGGTGTAAGCCAGCTTGCCCGGATCCCAGATGATATCCGTCTTGATCGTGCCGCTCTCGATGTAGCTCTTCACGACGCTCGGTACAGCAATACCGGTAATGGCGATCTGTCCCTGTTCAATCGTGCCGGCCTTCACTGCCTGCTCAACCACCTCAGCTGCCGCCGGCGGTTCGCCGCCCGCAAAGCCGATGATCCCTCTAAGATCAGGATAAGTCTGGATCAGGTTCTGGGCATTGGCGTAAGCCTTTTGCTGATCATCGTCACTGGCTACCGTTGTTACCAGCTCAATGCCGGGGTAGTTCGCTTCGAAGTAAGCTTTTGCCGCATCCGATTTGGCAATCTGGTTCTGGGAACCGAGTCCCGCTACCATGAACGCGACCTGTCCCTCGCCGCCGATTTCCTCGCCGATCGTCTTGGCCAGCAGCTCGCCCACTTCCTCATCAGTAGCAGGAGCTACATAATATTGGCGGTCCGTCTCGGGAGCATCGCTGTCCCAGGTCACGATCTGCACATCCTGCTCGGCTGCTTTTTTGAATACCGGCCCTACTGCTTTAGCATCATTAGGTGATACACCGATTCCGCTCACTTTACGGGTCAGCATATCCTGAATCATGTTGATCTGCTTGGAGGAATCCGCCTCAGTCGGTGCATTGAAGATTACCTCAACACCCATATCTTCGCCTGCCTGAATAGCGCCTTTTTCTGCAGCCGCCCAATAAGCCGGGCCGATCGATTTCGGATTGATGAAGTAGGTTCTGGTGCCGGAAGCAGCCGCCCCGTCATTGCTTGAGGACCCGGCATTATTAGCCGGAGGATTACCCGAATTCCCGCCGCAAGCAGTCAAGGTCAAAGCAAGCACGCCAGTCAATACAGCCAATGTCATTTTTTTCATAGGTATCACTCTCCGCTAATTTTTTTATTGGCTACCGCAAGCAGCAGCAGCGCCCCCAGAATAACCGCCTGATAGAGCACCGAAACACCCAGCAAATTCAGACCATTGCGCAAAAAGACGATAATCAGCAGACCGACAAACGTGCCGGTAAGGCTTCCCCTCCCTCCGAAAATATGAGTGCCCCCGATTAAGGTAGCTGTGATGACATCAAGCTCTATATTGGTACCCGAGGTCGCTTCGGCGCTTGCCAGCCGTGACACCAGGAATACACCCGCCAGTGCAGAGAACAATCCGCTGAGCATGAAGAGAATAAACCGGACGCGGACTACGGAAATTCCGGAGAACCGGACAACCTCCTCGTTATTGCCGATCCCGTAAATGTAGGTGCCGAACCTCGTCTTTTTCATGAAGAAGCTGGCTATGAGGAACATCATAACGAGGACGATGGCGTTAAACGGAATACCGGCAACGTACGCCTGTCCCAGAAAATAAAAGGAATCAGGGAAGCCGCTGATCGGTCTGCCTTCATTGACGACATAGACCAGCCCGCGGAGCATCACCAGCATCCCGATCGTGACTACAATCGCCTGCATCCGGTGCCGGGCAATCAGATAACCGTTGACTGCACCGCACAGCAGGCCGGCCAGCAGCCCGAAGATTACACAAACCCAGATGTTATAGCCGCGTTCAAAGGCAACCCCCATCGATACCGCGGAAAAAGCGAGGATCGAGCCGACCGACAGGTCCATCGCACCGGATATAATGATCATGGTCATCGGAATGGCGATCAGCCCGACCTCAACCATCTGGTTCAGCACATTCATGAAGTTGGTTACTGACAGGAAATAGGGTGACAGGAAGCTGAAGAGAATCAGGATGAACAGCAGCAGAACCAGCTGAACGATCAGCGTACCCGATTTGAACGGCAGACGGCTTGTCCAGGTTGTCATACGAGATCACCTTCTTTCCCTTTATTTTGGCGGGCCCGCTGCAGCGTGTTGATCACGATAGCGAGGATAATCAAAAACCCTGTGGTTGCATCCACCCAGAACGGGGATACCTTGGCGATAATCAGCCCGTTTTTGACAATGCCCATGAACAGTACGCCGAGCATCGTGCCGGCAATCGTCCCCACCCCGCCGAAGATGCTGCCGCCGCCGATCAGCACTGCTGCCATGACCTCAAAGGACAGGCTGTTACCGGCAGTCGATGCTTGCACACTTCCTACCTTGGCTGCAAAAATAACGGAGGCGATTCCGACCAGCAGTCCGGTTAATACGTAGACCATAAACTTGGTCTTGGGGACGCTGATCCCCGCAAGCTTGGCTGCGGAGCTGTTGCCCCCGACCGAATAGATTCTCCGGCCCGCCCGGGTGAATTTCAGCAGATAGATGAATACGGCAATCAGCAGGACCGCTACCAGGAGCGGAAATGAAACGCCTGCCGCCGTCCCTTGTCCGAAAAAGCGGAAGGCCTCGGGAAAATTATTCATCCAGGTGCCGCCGCTGATGCCGACCGCCACGCCCCGGAATATATACATCGTAGCCAGGGTGACAATGATGTCAGGAATCCGGCGGACGGCGATGAAATAACCGTTGACCATCCCGCAGAGAACACCGATTACAACCCCGAGCAAAGCCGCAATAACCGGAGACATCCCCTTGCTGAGAAACAGGCCGACCGAGGTTGCCGTTACTGCCAGGACCGAGCCGACCGACAGATCCATTCCTCCGAGCAGAATAACCATTGTCATTCCGATTGCCACAATGAACATGGTGATGTTCTGGTCCAGAATCAGCTTAAAGTTATTGATTGCGAAAAAATCAGGTGAAAGGAGTGAGAACAGTATGATGACGAGTATCGTGAAAATCAGGATCGGTGCCTCATGCACATTTAAAATACGCTTCATATAGCGGCTCCTTCCGTCCGGGGATGGGATGCCCGCTGCAGCAGCTGCTCCTGATCGGCTTCACCGCGGGTAAATTCATGGACAATGTCCCCTTTGTACAGCACGAGCACCCGGTCGCTCAGGCCCAGCACCTCCGGCATTTCGGAGGAAATCAGCAGAATGCTGAGCCCATCCCGGGCAAGCCCGTGGATGATGCTGTAAATCTCCGCTTTGGCGCCGACATCCACGCCCCGGGTCGGCTCCTCCAGTATCAGAATATCGGGCTTGGCCGCAAGCCATTTGGCTATGACCACCTTCTGCTGGTTGCCTCCGCTGAGAAAATCAACGCTTTGTCCGTCTCCCGGTGCCTTGATCCTCAGCTTCTCCATGTATTCTGCACTCACCTCACGGATAGCCTCACGGTCCAGCACCAGTCCCTTAGACAAACCGGGCAGTGTCGGAAAAGAGATATTCTGCCTGATCGACATCGGCTTAATGATGCCCTGGCGGTGCCGGTCAGGCGGGACGTAAGCCAATCTTTGTGCCTTGGCATCACCGGGGCTGGCAATCTTGACCGGCTTCCCGTTGATTTCAAGCCCGCCGCTGCCCCGCTTGAGCCCGAAGAGCCGCTCGGCAACGGTATGTGAGCCCGAACCCGGTATGCCGAACAATCCCAGGATTTCCCCTTTGTGCAGCTCGAACGAAATCTTGTGGCCGGCATCCAGCGACAGCCCGTTAACCTTAAGCACAACCTCCTGTCCGTGCGGCTGCTCCCGCTCAGGGTACAGCTGCTGGACCTCTTTGCCGACCATCATCTGGATCAGGCTCTGCTCCGTGACCTCGCCAATCGGCCTGGTGTCAATTTTGCGTCCGTCCCGCAGAACGGTGACCTTATCGGCAATTTCGAAGATTTCCTTCATCCGGTGGGAGACGTACACAATGGCTACTCCCTGCGAGCGCAGCTTCCGGACAACTTCGAACATCTTTTTCACTTCATTCTCCGGCAGCGCGGCCGACGGCTCATCCATAATCAGCACATCCGCCTTAAAGGATAAGGCCTTGGCGATCTCGACCACCTGCTGGCTATGTACACCCAAATGCCGGACCTCCTGGCGCACATCAATTTCGCCGCCTCCGATGGAGTCAACCAGCGCCTGCGCCTCCTGCACCATTTTCGACCACTTGATCCGGCCGAACCTGCCAGCCATTTCCGGACGGTCGATAAAAATGTTCTCAGCTGCGGACAGGTTGGTGAACAGATTAAACTCCTGGTGGATAATGGATACACCCTGGAGCTGGGCATCCAGCGGATTGCCGAAAGCCGCTTCCTTGCCCTTAAGCCTGATCACTCCTGCGGTTGGCGGGTAGACACCGGACAAAATTTTCATCAGCGTCGATTTACCGGCTCCATTCTCTCCCATCAGTGCGTGAACCTCACCGGGATAGAGCTCAAAATCAACATCCGCCAAAGCTTTGACACCCGGGAACTCCTTGCTGATTCCTTGCATGGACAGTACTGGCTGACTCATGGTCTTGACCCCCTTCTTCATTGACAGTGCTGAACCGGGATAATGCATTTATACTTTAAAAAGTCTAAGCGTTAATTGATAAAAGCACATGGATACAGAATTGCATCCGCCGCCGGAAAAAACGGCTATAAACAGTGAGCCAGAAAAGCATCCACCTGCTCCTTCACCGGTATAGAGCTCTGGGCTCCGGCAGCCGATACGGCAAGCGCCGCTGCCGCAGACGCATACTGCAGACTGTCCTTCAGCTCCATGCCCCCGTAATAGGCGGCGGCAAATGCCCCGATAAAGGTGTCACCGGCAGCTGTAGTGTCCACAACATTAACCGGATAAGACGGAGTCTCTATTACCGTTCCGTCTGCATCCATATAGAGTGAGCCTTTGCTGCCGAGTGTAATGACCAGCTGCAGGACGCCTTCCTCAAGCAGCCGGTATCCGGCTGTACGAGCCTGACCGAAGCCTTCAACCGGGAGTCCGCTCAGCGCCTCCGCTTCAGTCTCGTTCACAATCAGCAGCTTAATCCGGCTAAGCTGGCCGGGGTCAAACCCTTTTACGGGAGCTGGGTTCATTACCACAGGAACTCCTGCCGCCTCAGCCTTTTCAAGCACCGCTTCATTCACCGTTCCTGCTATTTCATTCTGCAGCAGAATCACATCATAGCAGGAGAAATCCGGCACCTTCAGCTCCTCCGCACGATAGCTGAAGTTCGCACCGGGAGAGAGGATGATGCTGTTCTCCCCAGAGCTGTCAGTAGTGATTATTGCTATGCCGGTTGTTTCCGGCGTATAGACAATGGCTCCCGTATCGATTCCCTCCGCCTCAAGCTGACTGTACAGCTGCCGGCCAAAGGCATCAGCACCGAGTCCGCCAGCCATCGTAACCGCCCCGCCGGAACGGGAGGCGGCACAGGCCTGGTTGGCGCCCTTCCCTCCGGCATGAAAGCCGGTTCCAAGTCCCTGTATCGTCTCACCTGGAACGGGGAGATCCGCAACACGTGTCACAATATCCATATTCATGCTGCCTACGACAAGTATATTGGCCATATGTCCTCCTCCGGGCTGCTAGTTTAGCTTTTTAACAGATCCCCGCTTGATCAGCTCCACATCCAGCACTATCCTTTTCAGCTTCGCCTGCTCGCCCGGCGGTGCCTTGATCTTCTGGATCAGCATCTCCGTTGCCTGTAGCCCCATCTCTCTCATCGGTCTGCCTACTACTGTAACTCTGGGCTGAACAAACTGTGCGAGCTCATTTTCGTCAAAGCCGATCAGGGAAATATCCTCGCCGATTTGGAGATTCAGGTCGCGGATGGCCTTGATGGCACCGGTACAGATAACGTTATTGGTAGCAAAAATAGCGGTCGGCGGCTCGGCGGACTGCAGCAGCTCCATCGTGAACCTGTATCCGTCCTCCTCAAGCCAGCTGCCCTGCTTATGATACTTGGCTTCAGGCACGATACCATGCTCATGCAATGCCTGATGATATCCCCAGTACCGATCCTTCCCGTCATTAAAGTCATGCGCCCCGTCGATAATCGCGATCCGCTTATGGCCAAAGTCTGCAAAATGCCTGGCCGCCTCGTACGCCCCGCGGAAATTATCGATCAGCACCCCGTCATGCCCGCAATCATTGATATAACGGTCTACCAGGATAGTCGGCTTACGGATATTCCGGTAAAAGCCGGCATCCTTATGTGTACCGATCAGAATGATGCCGTCCACATTGCGTCCCAGAAAGCCTTCAAAGAATTCCTCCTCCTCGGCCTCATCGTTATACGTAGACACAACCAGCGTGGAAAAGCCCTCCTTCTTCGCTGCCTCAACCGTACCGCCGATGACCGCCGTGTAGAACGGGTTCTGAATTTCCGGAACAACGACCGCGAGCATATGCGTCTTTTTGCTGACCATTGAGGCAGCCATCGTATTGGGCACGAAATTCAGCTCTTCAATAATTTTCTGGATTTTTTTGCGGGTGGCATCACTTACGCGATTCCTGCCGTTCATCACCCGCGAGACGGTAGCCACAGAAACTCCGGCGAGTCTGGCCACGTCTTTAATTGTCATTTCTTTCTCCGCCATATTTTTCCTCTCTGTCATAACGTTTACGCAACATATTTCCTTAATGTACCAGCGTTATGACCGTTGAAGTTTAGTCAGCTTTGCAAAAACGTTTACGCAATTTCTAGGTTTATTTTAGTATAGGATTTTCAGGATTACAATCCCTTTTTACTGAATTTTTAAAATAAAAACGGTTTCAAGACAAATACCTCACATAATTATGTTACTTATGTTGGTTTTATATACCATAACAAAGAAATTTTACACACGTTAATGTAATATTATATAACACATGACCTTAATCACGGACTTGAAATCCGCCAACCCTTACAATCCGTTTATTGGATTTTCAGTTTTTTATTGCTATCTTTATCATTTTTCCCATTTTCTTAAGCCCCTTTGAAATGAACCGATTACCCGCTAAAAAATTGTAAAAACGTTTACGCAAATCTGCTTTTCAGCACAAAAACACGACAGCATGTCTGCCATGCCGCCGTGATTGTAAAACTATATTTTCTGGCGATGCTTACGCCGGACAGAAGAAACAACCAGCAGCAGCAGCGGAATTCCGATCATATTCACCGGCAGCACATAACGGACCCAGACTGCCTTAAGCAGCAGCCCGGAAGGCGGATTCAGCTTGATGACCAGCATCGTGAGTATAAAGGTTACGGGAGCTACCGCCCAAGTGAGCTTTTTCCAGCTGCGCGTTTTCCCGATCCACTGGGCCACTCCGTAACAGGTTATGAACATGTAAATCGACAGCTTGACGAAGATGCAGACCAGCCATACAGCCATCACAAAAATATCCATATTCTGAATGAACTCCATCAGGTAGACCAGCTTGACCATCTCAAAAAACGGGAACTGCATCCGGCCCCCAACCGCCGGGCCAAAGGTCATTATGACCCAAAGGACGCCAAATAGAAGCAGGAACGACGAGAGCCCTACTCCCAGCAGCACGGCCTTTCGGGTCTCCTTTCCGGGATGCTCCACAAAGGGAAACAGCATCATAAGCAGCACGGCTTCACCCAGCAGCGAGACCGGGGCAAGCGCCCCTTCCGCAATAACCCCAAGTCCGGTATCTGCATATACAGGCAGCAGCATGGTCCAGTTAAGATTATTAAAGGTTAAGCCAAAGGTCAGCGCCAGAATAACCATAAGAATCGGTCCCCACAGCTCGCTGACTCTGCCGATCGCCTCAATCCCTCCATGATACACGGTGTACAGCACCACTCCGATCATCGTGCCGATCACAACCCAGTCCGGTGTTTTATAGAGAACACTGAGGCGGATGAACAGATATTCATCCCTGAGAATCAGGCTCATCACCCAGAACCACTGGAGGATAAAAGGAATGACGATCAGCTTCCCGCCCCATTTGCCCAGAATGGCAGTACTGTACTGTATCAGGGTCTGCTGCGGATAACGGGAGCTGAGCCGGGCGGCGGCATAGGTGATGATCAGCCCCGCCGCTCCGGCCGCAATGTAGGAAATCCAGGCATCCTGTCTGGCATTGCGGATCGTAGCTGTCATCGAGATAAGCAGGTTAATGCCGATCTCCATCATCAAAATCATCCAGAACAGCTGGCGGTTGCTGATCTTCATCTATTTATCACCGCCCTCTCTGTTAGGCAGCAGGGATTCACCCGTAATTCCCGTTCCCGTCAGATTAAGCTTAACCTTAATATCCAGCTCAACGTCCGGAAAGGTAGTTTCCCACTCAGCGGCAAGCTTCTTCCAGCGGTAGGGATGAAACTGGTGAAGCTTATCTCCCAGCCCGAAAATGTCACTTTTGAAATCCTTCTGCACCTTTTTGACAACCTCTTTAACCCGTTCCTCCAGATATTCATTCATCCGGGCCTCCACTTTCTCTATATTCCCCGGCTTGGACAGGTTCAACGGAGAGTCGTTTTCCTCAATGTAGCCCTTGCCCTCCAGCCGGATGCGGAACCCCGGCTGCCCGTCGTCAAAAACTGGGGTAATCCTGCTCTTGAAGGTATCTACGTTGACCGTTACAGTCTGGCCGCTCGTTGCTCCGGATAATGCATCTGCGGCTGCCCCGCCCGGCTTATCGGCATCAATGGCATTGACAATAGTAGTAAAAATCCAGCCTGTCAGCTGATCTGTAATCCACAGTCTGACCCAGTATTCATTATGATTCAGATAACCCGCCAGCTTCAGCTGGCTGTTAAAGATAGCTGCCCCGTATAAACCGAGTGTCGTTTGCGGAGGACTGTCATTTTTACTTTTCTTGTCCGTCTTCACTTCCGGCGGCAGAATCGTGAGCGCAGGCATGATCCCGCAGCCGGTGCCATTAGCCATAATGTAGAAGTCGAGCAATGACCGGCTGATTGGTGCACCGCTTTTCTCCTGAATTTTCTGAACGGCAATGGCCGGATTGGTCTCAAGCTGGTAAGCCAGGCTCATTGCATCCTGTGCCGTCCCCTCCTTGACGACAAAAATATTCGTCCGCGGCCGGACCATCGGGCTCCGTCCGTACTCATCAAGGATAGAGAAGACACCATGCTCCGCCAGCTTCTCCCCGATAAAAATATTGCGCCGGTGCCCCGGGAAAAGTACACGGGACAGCTTTCGCTGCATATTCTGTTCAGCATCCCTGTTGTTTTTGCCATATGCGCTTTCGGTCATGAAGCCGGAACGGCCGCCCTGTTCCCCGCCCTGCTGTCCGCCTGATTTGGAGGCAAGCGGCAGCACCAGATTGGCGGTCGCAAGGTACACCCCCTCCTTCACCAGATCCATGCCCCAGCCCAGCACTATGGCCTGGTCGTTTAGCTCCTGCCGGTCCCAGCAGCCGGTAAGCAGCAGCGGCAGAATCAGGAATAACGCTGTTATTTTCCTGTACATACACCTGTGTCCCTTTCCTGCCTGTTATTTGTTCCGTTTGGGGAACCGGGCAGCCCCGTTCTGAGCCAGCCACGGCTGCAGCCAGCGCATTTTGGATTTGGGCGCCCTGACAAGCACATCACTCAGATTGCGGATTGACATCGGCGCATAGGGTGACATATAAGGCACACCAAAGGGCTTCAGCGTTACCATATGAACAGACAGTACGATGAGAAACAGCACAATACCGTAGAACCCCAGCACCCCGGAGGCAAGCAGCAGCGGAAAACGCAGCATCCGGTAGGCTGTCCCCAGGTTATAGACCGGAAAGGCAAAGGAAGCAATCCCTGTGAGGGACACGATGATGACCATCGGGGTGGAGATAATTCCCGCAGCCACCACCGCCTGCCCAATAACCAGAGCTCCCGCAATACTGACGGCCGGCCCAACCTGCTGGGGCAGCCGGATGCCGGCTTCACGCAGGCCCTCGAATATAAATTCCATGATCAGCGCCTCAATTACAGCCGGCAGCGGCACGCCTTCCCGGGCAGAGGCGATGCTGACCACAAGCGGTGTCGGGATAACCTGCAGATGGTATGTGGTCAAAGCCACATACAGTGAGGGCAGCAAAAGGGAAACATGGACAAAGGTATACCGGATCCAGCGCACAAAGGTAGCGTAAATATACCTGTCTGTATAATCATCTACAGCCTGCAGTCCGGACCAGTAGGTCATTGGTAAAACCAGTACGAACGGCGTATTATCCGTGATGATCACGACTTTTCCCTCCAGCAGGCTGGATACAGCCACATCCGGACGTTCGGTATTCTGAATTTGCGGAAAAGGCGAGAACATATCGTCCTCAATATATTCTTCGATATTGCTGGAATGGATAATGCCGTCCAGCTCGATTTTTTGCAGACGCTTCCTCACTTCCTTGACCAGCTCTTCCTTTACGATGCCCTCCATATAGCCGATTACAACTTCCGTTTCAGTCAGCTTGCCGAGCGTCATACATTCCAGCTTCAGCTTGGAGGAGCGGATCCGCCGCCGGAGCAGAGAGGTGTTGGTCCGAAGCGATTCCATGAACGCATCACGAGGTCCGCGGACGACCTTTTCCGAAGTAGCCTCTTCAATGGAACGCTGCTCCATTTTGACCAGATCGGCCAGCATCACAAATGCATTCCCCTCTGTGAAAATAGCCGTTTCCCCGCGCAGGATCGCCTTAATGATCTTCTGTGTTTCATAGGCAATGCTGATCTTCAGCGTGGGGATAAAAATCTCCTTAAGCTCAACATTCCGGACCTCATCCACCCGCTGGCTGCTGCGGAAATGCTCAATCAGCGGCTGCAGCACAAATTCATCCACCGCCTGGACATCGCACATCCCGTTCACATAAATCAGCGTTGCCCGGTTCATCCCCCCAATACTGCAGTTCCGGTACATCACATCTGAACAATTGAGAAACTCCAGCTGCATCCGCTCTATATTGAACGCCAGCTCCGTAGACAGTGTCTCCGGCTCTTCACGTTTACTGAAGGCTGTCTGCTGTTCCATATCCATCACCCCATGGTTGGTATTTGCCGGGGATGCAGGAATTATGCACCGGAGCAGGCCTTTTACGCCATCCTGACAAAAAAAAGAGCACAGCCGCATCCTTTCGCAGCCGTACTCTTTCTTCCAGAACGTTCCCTTTATTTCAAATTCTGCAGCAGATCCCTAATCTTCGTGTAATGTCCGCTTACCTTGTCGGCCATGTAGTTATACATCAGCTGATTTTCTGCCAGGGTGCTCATTTCCTGATCGATATCCACATTGTTACCGTTGTTATTCATTGATGTGTCGCTCGATCTGGTAATCCGGTAAGGGATCACCGGTGATGCGGTATCTCTGATTGAAATATGCTTGTCATGAGTCCTTCTGACGTCCAGCTCCCCCTGCGAGCCGCCGTTGATGACACGCCGGAGCTCCTCCTCAAAGACTACCGTCTTCTTCTTGTAATTAGGTGTATCCGCGTTGGCAATATTCTCGGCAATCGCCTGATGCCTCGCATTCAGCACCTTGAGTAAAGATTCGTTGATTTGTGAAGACCTGCTCTCAATCATGGCTGTACCTCCCTTTCGCTGGCTGCTAACGGTTCATTCTGTAAGGGAAACTGTAAAACCACTCTGGTCCATTTCCCGTAAACGCTTGTTATCTCGAGCTTCCCTGCATAGCTGTTCATAATTCTCGTTGCGATGGCAAGACCCAGCCCGTTCCCTCCATGCTTGCGGCTGCGCGCTTTATCCACTCTATAGAACCGGTTAGTGACCAGATGCAGCTCATCCTCCGGTATGCCCATACCGTAATCGGTTACCGCCAGCTCCAGATTGCCGTTAGTCAACGCTGCGCCGATCCGGATCTCCCTGGTGCGGCCGGAGTATTTAATCGCATTATCCAGGATGATAATCATCAGCTGCTGGAAATGGCTTTTTTGCACGCGCAGGCTATAATCATCGCTGATCTCCAGCCTGGTGCTGATCAGGAATTCACGGTTCAAGGTCTGAAAATTCTCCACAATCTCCCCGATCGCCTGCTTTACTCTTATCGTCTCCTGAAGGTCCCTGGCGGCGGTGCCGGAATCCTCGACCCTTGTCAAAATCAGCAGCTCGGACACCATCTGAACCAGCCGGTTCGTCTCGTTGAGGCTGAGCTGGATCGATCTGCCCAGAACCTCGGGATCATCCTTCCCCCAGCGCTTGATCATTGATAAATGGCCGTGAATGATCGACAGCGGGGTCTTTAATTCATGTGAGGCATCCTCAATAAACTGCTGCTGCTGCTTAAAGGACTTCTCCAGGCTGTCCATCAGCTCGTTGAACATCAGCGACAGCTCGGTCATTTCATCCTGGTGATTGCTGATCTGGACGCGTTCATTGAGCCCGTTCTCTCTGATCCGCTTCATCGTACGGATCATTGAATTAATCGGATTAAGCAGCTGGAACGAGATCAGCCTGCCCCCGACCAGGCTCAGCACAATCGCAGCCAGCCCGGTGATGATGAACAATGTGGTACTGAGATTAATCAGACTCTCAAAGTTCTCCAGATTCCGTACAATTTCAACGGTACCTGTGAAGCCGTCAAACTCCACAGGCTTCCGGTAGATCAGCAGGGCGTCTCCCCCGGGGGAGACCTCAAGCAGCTCCTCTGCTCCGACATTTCTGGGCTGCACCCAGTCCTCCGGCACATGGTCTGACAGGCTGAGAACCGGCGTGTGGTCAGGACCGACAATCCGGATCAGCTGATAGCGCTCATTCAATACCTCCAGATATTCCCCGGCCTCCGCCAGATCGCTTCTGTCCCCGTAGTCCTGGACAAAGGCAACGATCTCATCCATATTATTGCGGATAATTTCCTTTTCGTGGTTGTTCACCCAGTTCTGGATCACGGTATATTGCAGCAGATTGTAAGAGAGAAACAGGAACAGCAGCAGAAATGCAGCCCACAGGGTCAGTTTCCATTTGATATTAATATTCCTTAAGGAGAGCTTCCTTCTATTTCTCATCCCGCATTATATATCCTATTCCTCTGATGGTTTGTATATATTCTTCCTTGTCGGCGGTCTCCAGCTTGTTGCGGAGATGCCGGATGTACACATCGACAACGTTGGTTTCGATCCCCACATCATAATCCCAGACCTGCTCGACCAGCATTTCCCGCGTCAGCACCCGGTTGACATTCTTGAGCAAAATAAACAGCAGCTCATATTCCTTCTTGGTCAGCTCAATCCAGCGGTCTCCCTTTTTCAGCATTCTCGAGTCAATATGCAGCTCCAGATCCTTAAAGCCGAGCGTCATGGACGGCTGGGTGCTCAGCTTCTCGTTCCTTCTGACAATCACCCTGATTCTGGCCAGCAATTCTTCTATAGCAAAGGGCTTGGGAATATAATCATCAGCCCCGCTGTCGAGACCGGTCACCCTGTCCATCACGCTGTCCCTTGCTGTAATCATAATAATCGGCGTATCCTTGACAGCCTTGACGCGGCGGCAGATTTCCATTCCATTAAGCTTCGGCAGCATGAGGTCGAGCAGAATAATATCCCACTCCTCACCAAGCGCCGCTTCCAGCCCTTCCCTGCCGTCATAGACAGGCCTTGCCTCATAGCCTTCATGCTTCAATTCCAATATAATAAAATCGGACAAGCCTTCCTCATCTTCAATAACCAGAATGCGCATCCGCCTAAGCCTCCAATGCAGACATTACTCATTGCTACCATTATACCCTATGAAAATAACTTGCCGGCTAATTCAAAATTAAATTTTTTTCATAATCCGCGATCCAGCAAAAAAAAGACAGACCACCTGTTAAAGGCAGATCTGTCTCCGGCCGTTCAGAATAAAATTTCACGCTTGTTGATCTTGGCTCCGGTTAACGATTTCTCAAACATATCAAGAATGAACAGGAAATGCTCCGCCTCCCGGTATACGTGATCAGCCAGCAACGGATGAATAATGCTCTTGATCCGGCATTCCGCGATTAAATCCCTGGCAGTTTTTTTGAAGTCGCGCAGCGATTCAACGGATACCTTATTCTCATCGACGAACTGGCTGAGTAGTGGCACGGTCTGGGATTGCGGCCGCATGGAGCTTAGATCGATTGCCTGAAACAGCAGGGTATCAAAATCATGGCTGAACTCCCTTGCCTGCTCCACCAGCTTCCGCTCGGAAGGATCCAGCAGATGGCTTATGAACTTGGCATGGTCGGCCATAATTCTCAGGAAAAATACATTTTCATCGATAATCGCATCATGCAGCGGTTCAAGCGTGCCGTTATTGAGCTCCTCGAGCCGGTTGCGGAAATAATTGGCCTCCCTGCTCACATGGTCCACCAGCAGCGGGAAATTGTTCTGCCCGGGAAGCTTGCACTGCAGGATGAGTCCGAGCACCTTTCTTTTGAAAACCCAAATATGGCTGACGGCAGTATGGACCTCAATATTGAATGCCCTGATTGTCTGTGGATCTGTTTCGGCTGTGAATGTATAGGACTTCCGTTCGATTTCCTCAAACATGGCTTGAAACTGGTTAGCCTCACTGATTAATTGTGTATCCTCACACCTGAATCCCAGCCGCAGGAACAGCGAATGCTCCTTCATGATACGTGACCAGAACCGGATCTCCTCCAGTGAACGGACTACAAAAGGATCAGACAATCGAACCCCTCCCATTATTTTCCCGAAATTAAGCTACCTAGAAAATATACGGGGTCCGGCTTGGCTATATTCGTTAAAGATCTATTATTTGCTGACGCTTACCCTGATAATATCACTCACCGTCTCCCCCGCTGCATTGACCAGCTCTGCCCGGTATTCATATTCACCGGAAGCGCGGCCGCTGACGGCAGTGACCGCACTCTGCGCTGCAGGCGTGTTAGCATTGAGCGCCTGTGTGTCGATTAGCTTGCCGTTCTCATACAGACGGTACTCTGCAGCATTAGTGCCCCACCACAGGTTCATCGTTATATTGTAGGTGCCGTCTCCATCCCAGTTGTCCTGACTCAGAACCGGCTTGCCCGGAGCAGCGTCACGGATCGTTACCGTGAGCGGCTGGCTCGTGGTCGTACCGTATTTGTTGGTCAGCTCCGCAGTATACACATAAGTACCGTTCGCTTTGCCTTTAAGCGCTGTGCTGGCCGTCTGTGCTGAAGGGGTAACATCCTTCAATTGACGGGTATCAATCAGTGTTCCGTTTTCATACAGCCTGTAGCTGGCAGCGTTATTGCCCCACCAAAGGTTCATGGTCACGGAATAGTTTCCGTCGCTCAAGCCATTGGTATGGCCGCTGTCCGAGGACAGCACCGCCTGACCGGGCTTGTCCGTTGCGAGTACGGCTCCGCCTGTAATCTGGAAGGTGTAGCTTTTCTCTGCAGAGTTGCCTGCGGCATCAGTCACAATGTATTTAATGATATGGGACCCGGCTCCCAAATCGGCTGCGCTAAGAGTCTGTCCTTCAGCAACCGGCTGTCCATCCAGCAGAAGCTGCTTCGAGGCTATGCCGGAGAGCTTGTCCTCCGCAGCCAGTTCGAACCTCAGCTGCCCTTCCTCTGCCACATCACCTACCGCATGGCCGGACTCCGTCAGCTCTGCCGTTGGCGCAGCGGTGTCAATATTAACACTCAATGACTTCGTCTCTTCCGGCTTGCCTGTAGCCGGAACTGCATGGTAAGCCAGCTGATGCCGTCCGTCTTCACTTACGGCAACCGGTGTGCTGTACAAGGCTTCAGTGCCGCTGTTCAGCGAGTAATAAATTTTGGCTGTATCAGAATCAGCCTCGAGGCTCACTTCAACCGGCCGGTTCAGCCAGCCCGCAGCGTTCGGTTCTGCGGACAGCTTCGCGGCAGTTACCGGAGCCGCTTCCTCTGGCGCTGCGCTGAAGTCTGCGAGACTTCTCGGCTTGAGCTGGAAGACCCCTTTAAAGACCGCGGCAACGCCTGTAATATCCAGCTTCTGTCCTTCCGCATAAGGGAAGCTATCCTGCGTGATGCCTGTCCGGACATCTACCCGGATGTGATTGCTTGTCCCGTCACCGGCCACAGCGTCGAATTCAAAGGAGCCGCTGGGAGCGGCAGTGATAATATTCGTTACTTCCACATAACTCAGCTTGATCAGCTGCCCCTGATTGCTGTCATTCACCGCCGCTGCGGCAGCAGGCTCAGGAAGCGCCGCTGTGCCGGTCTTTTCAATCTTTACAACCTCCGTCAGCTCCAGCTCCGTATTGTATAAGGCCGTTGAAGCCGTTAGCTTGACCTTGTCGCCGGCGTGAAAACCGCTTTGATTCTGATAGACATACAATCCGCCTGTTTCATCCTGCAGATAGAAGGTCTGTCCGCCGAATATTCCCGGCTCGGTTGTGACGACGCCCTCTACCGTTACCAGGGAACCGGCCGCTTTGCTCCGGGCTTCGGAGATGGATACGGCCGCCGGAATGGGATCTTCCTCGGACGGCAGCGGTTCTGCCGGCACATTGCCCAGCGTCACGGGCTTGGTAAGCAGATTGGTTCCATTCTGGCGCAGCCGCAGATTGGAGGCCGCAGTTGTGCCCGGCTTAATCTGCACCGTCAGATCCTTGTAGGCATAACCATTCAGATCGGCAGTCAGGCTGAAGGTGGAGCTGTAGCCATAGCTGGCCGGCCACGTGCCGTCACTGTTCTGGATCTTGGCGATCTGGGCTCCGCCGCTAACCTGGTAAATACCCAGCTGGAAGCCGGATACGCTGGTTCCCGCAGGAATATTATCCGCACTTACGCGGATCTGGAAATTCTGCGCATTTGGCAGCACAGCCTGGTGCGTGAAATTGTATTCCGCATTGGCAGCAGACGCCGGTCCGCCGTAGGAACCCGCTTTGAAGGTCGTACGGTCATACCATTTGTAGCCGGCATTCGGCGCAGCCCATGGCTCCGGCTGCGGCTCGGTGGACAGCGCCGGCTCTTCAAATGGAAGCAGCGGTGTCGGCTGATCCAGCGTCAGGCCGCTGACCTGGGTAAAATGAGTATAGCTTTCCTGTTCGGCAAGCCAGTTGACTGTATTCACCAGAAGCTCGGCATCGTCAGCTTCCTTGAAGCCGTCGTACGTTGTTTTTCTTGCGCCTGTGTCCTCGCGCAGATATTTCGGCGTGATATCCTCAACCGGTGAGGAGTCGCCGATAAACGCCGCTTTGCCGGCGCCTTTTTTGGCTACTGCCACATAAGGGCCTTCCTCAACCCCGCCGCCGTTGTAGACACCCTGGTCCACTGCGTTACCCCAGGCAGCGTTCGTCTTCGGCAGATAGACAATGCCCTTCGCCCGGGCCGGGTCGATAATCGCCAGCGTGGAGCCGGCATGCATAGCTACTGCTGATACGCCGGATGTAATGCCGAAGGCCTGGGAGGGAGACACGATGTTGTTCGCGGTAATATCGCCGAGTGCGTTATAACGGAACCGCACGCCGAATTCTTCCGCCAGCCAGTCAGAGCTGACTACACCCTGCATCGCAGCGGAGCCGGCCTCTTCGGCGCTCATGCCCTTGGCCGGGTTGTCCCAGGCGCCGCGGCGGTAGCCGTTGAAGGACTCATTGCCGTCCCAGCGGTTCTTGTTACGGTCAGCATTATAATGGTCGCCGATGAAGAAGATACTGCCGCCGTTCTCTACATATTCCGCCATGGCCGCCTGCTCGCTGGCTTTGTACGGAATATTGGCTTCAGCCACGATGAAGACGTCATAGCCGGAAAGATCACTGGACGTAATCGGAGTCGTCTTGCGGAGCTCCTTGACGTAATAGCCTTCCTGCGCAAGCGCATTGCCAAAGTCGGAAAAAGCACCGTCGATCACCCAGTCGGCCGCCCCGGCCGTCTGGGCGTGGGTATTGTCGAACAGAATTTTCTGGCCGGCACGCTCATTGACCACCTTGGCTTCAATATACGGTGCGGGGTCGCTTGGCCCGTCAGCATATACTGCCGCTCCGGCACCGAATGCGAACCATTGCAGCGGCACAGCAACTGCTGCAGCCAGCGTGCCGTTTAGCAGCCTCTTTTTCCAACCTGAATGCTTCTCCTTCATGTCCTGCCTCCTTAGAATATAGATCGGCGGCCTTTTCCATCATTATCCACCGCTTGTCGTCTTATATGCTAGCGTGGAAGGATCAAGCAAAACCCTGATTTATGTAAACCACTGGAAAATTATACTTTTGAACTAGACGCAGGAAGAAACAGGGTCGAATCCTGTAATTAAAATATGAAATAAGTCGCAGTGCTGCAGCGATTAGGACAGGAAATGTCCTATATGATTCCGCATAAAGAGAGCAGCCGGCTTTATATCACCGGCTGCTCTATGAACGGAATTTGATTATGCGTTAACACAATGCAGGATTTGCGGCTCAAATGGACTTGGCAATTCCGCGGTTAAGCTTCACGCTTAATATCCGAGCTATACGGTACCGCCGTTTTACGGATACGTCTAACGGTAATAAAGGCGGCTGCAACCAGGACAATGAGAATCGCCAGCAGCTGCGAGGTCCGGATATTTTCTCCTGCTTTCATCGTCCCCCAGCCCAAGAAGCTTACCGGGCTCCATAATGCTTTTAACAGAGCTGCAAGCCATTCCGGTCCGGCAAAGGACAAGCTGTCTGTACGGACTCCTTCTACATAGAAGCGTCCGATGGAGTACCATATAAAGTAGCCCATAAAGAGTTCACCGGCCTTCAGGAAATGCCTCCGCCGCAGGAAGAGCAGCAGAATTAGCCCCGCCAGGCTCCATAAAGATTCATACAGGAAGGTTGGATGGTAATACTGGCCGTCTATGTACATCTGCTTCACAAGGAAAGAAGGAAGCTGCAGCTTACTGTCCAGAAACTCCTGCGAAACAGGGCCGCCATGGGCCTCCTGATTGACAAAATTCCCCCAGCGGCCGATCATTTGTCCCGTAATTAATCCGGGTGCGCAAATGTCGGCAATTCTCCAGAAATTGTATCCTTTTCTTTTTGTGTAAATGACCGCTGCAATAACTGCACCTATCAATGCACCGTAAATCGCGATACCGCCGTGCCAGATCATGAATATTTCAGCTAAGTTATTCTTATAGCTATCCCACTCAAAAGCCACATAATAGATTCTCGCACCAACTATAGCGGACGGAAAGCCGATCAGCACCAGGTCGTAGAAAAACTCCTTTCCGATCCCAAACCGTCTTCCCTCACGGATAACAAGCATTAAGCCCAAAAGAGCACCTATCCCGATAATGATACCGTACCAGTGCACTGGAATCGGCCCGACGGAAAAAGCGACCGGGTTCAGCATCCCGCTGTCACCTCCTTATTATTTATGAGTAAGAATGCGTTAAAATAAAACAATCCCGCCTACCGCCGACAACAGGATCACCGCAAAGGGATGGATTTTATACCGGAGCACTGCTACCAGACTCCCCGCACAAATCAGCAGCATCCCGAACGTGGACCAGCTTACCAGTGACCCCCTCGCGCTTCCTATGCCGAAATGAATGGCAGCATAAACGATGAGCCCGGTAATAATGGGCCGTAATCCGTAAAACGAGGAGCGCACCCAGCTGTTGCTTTTCATCCGGAGGAAAAAGGCCGTAAACAAAATGACAATAAGCAGCGACGGCAGAATAATGCCAATGGTCGAAACGATCCCGCCCAGTATACCCATTTGCGAATAACCAATCAGTGTGGCTGTATTGGTCGCTATCGAGCCCGGAGCCATTCCGGCCAATGCAACCAGCTCCTGAAACTGCCCTGGGGTAACCCAGCCTTTTTCTGTTATTTCACGTTGAATAAGTGCAATCACGGCATACCCGCCGCCAAATGAGATCAGTCCCACCTTCAGAAACAATAAAAATAATTCAAGCAACATGCCACCAGCACCTTCAGATGTAATATTCAAGGTAATTCAAATCAGGCTGCTGATTTTTTACCTGCTTTTCCGTTTGAGCCGACAGGCCGAAGGCCCTTTTAACCGCAATAATTGCAACTCCTGCAACGGGTCCCCCCAGAATCAGATACAGGGAGTGCAGAGGTGTGAACAATAACAGCAGAACACTGATACAGGCAATCAGCAGCGTGGGGATATCCATAATCGACGCCTTGCCTATTTTAAAAGCAGCCACTATAATCAGCGCCACAACCGCAGCATGCACACCTTTGAGCGCAGCCTCCACTTTGGGCACATCCTGAAACAGCATACCCAAAATGCTCAGGAGCAGCACGATCAGGAAGGTTGGCAGCGTAATCGCGAACACAGCCACAATAGCTCCTAAAACGCCGCCCAGCTTATACCCTACAAAAGCAGCTGAATTTACCGCAACCCCTCCCGGAGCAGAACCGGCAACTGAAACCATATCCCCGGTCTCCCCCGGCTTCAGCCAGGCCTTTTTGTCCACAATTTCCCGCTCAATAGCTGCAATCATCGCATATCCGCCCCCGAATGTCGAAGGCCCCAGCTTAAAAAAGACAGCAAATAACTGCAGTAAAACTTTAATATGATCCTTTTTCCTTGCGTTCATCGCCTTACCCCCGTAACCATACTGCGCCCCTAACCTTTTTTGCCTTTAAAATTATAACACGTTAATTCCATTTTGGAAAAAAGTATACGCAAATTCTTATGTTTTTCTTGTTAACATTGTGATTATTGGGCCGACTTTCATTCAAAATGAAATTAACTTCATTATTCCTATATCAATAACTGGATAAAACGCCTGCTATCCGCTATACTGGGCATATCCCGACCTATTCACTTGGAAATGGAGCAGATAGAGATGCCTAATCCTTCCTCTTTTTCACTCAAAAAGCAAATATATAACCGCATTGCGTACCTGGGCACCATCTCCAAAGCCGATTTACTCGAGCATTTCTCTATTACAGGCAGCAGCATGACCCGGATTCTCGAAGAGCTGCTTGCGCAGGAGCTGATCCTGGTTTCCGGACTGGGTACATCAACCGGCGGGCGCAAGCCTATTCTTTTTCAGGCTAACCCTTCTTACCGCTATCTTCTGGGACTTGATATCTCGCGGATCAGTTCCTCCCTCGGCTTGTTCGATCTTCAGCTTAACTGCTTATCCTCTGTACGCTGGGAGATGGGTCCTGAGCTTTCGCCTGAACGTCTCATTGAACTTGTCATACAAGAAACGGATGCTATGCTGCAAAATCACCATATACAATATGACCAGTTACTCGGTTTGGGAATCGGGGCAGTCGGCCCGCTTGATGTACAGACGGGGGTTATCCTGAAGCCGGAGTACTTTTTGTCAGATGCCTGGAGCCACGTTCCCATTTGCAGACTCTTTGAAGAAGAGCTTAAGCTTCCGGTCAAGCTTGATAACGGGGCTAACACAGCGCTGTTGGCTGAGCATTGGGCACTGCGGGGTGAAGCCTGCAGGAATATGCTCTATGTACACGCTGGAGTCAACATACGGTCATCCATTATGTCCGGAGGACAGATCATCCGGGGTTCTGCTAATACTGAGGGAGCTATCGGCCAGATGATCATTCAGACGGGGGGACGGCGGCTTGGCGATAAGGGGAATTACGGTGCCCTGGAGGCGTATGTATCCCTCCCTTCACTGGAGGAGCGCGTCCGTTCCCAGCTTCGGATGGGCCGTGAAAGCTCCCTGCCGGCAGTTCCGCCTGAACACATCACCTTTTCTACCTTACTGGAAGCCTTGCAGCGTAAGGACACTTTTGTACGGGAAATGTTCCTTGAAACAGCCTCCTACCTCGGAGTTGGACTTGCTAACATGATTAACACGGTTCATCCGGAATATGTGATTGTCGGCGGGGCGCTTATTAATGCGGATCCCATAGTCTACGAGACGGCGGTTAACGTGGCCCGGAAAAATATACATGACTCTTCAAGCTACAAGCCCTTATTTACTCACGGTATCCTTAGAGAAGAAAGCGTAATGACCGGAGCGGCACTCCAGCTTCTTCAGCTTTTGGAAATTTAAAAAAGTCTATATTACGGTTGAAGCAAAGTCTCCTTTCCGGTAAAGGTTTGACTTTGCCAAAACTATATCGTATTATTTGAATATAGTGATATATCCACCCGGGAGGAATACCATGAATCAGTCCGCTTTTTTCAACAGTGATTCCAAGCAATTTAACGAATTGGCTGAATTATTAAAGGCTTTGTCTCACCCTGTCCGCCTGTGCATTGTACGAGGTCTGATGCGCAAGAAGAAATGCAATGTATCCTATATGCAGGAATGCCTGGACCTTCCGCAGTCAACAGTGTCCCAGCATCTGCAGAAGCTGCGCAGTGCAGGCATTGTAGAAACCGAGCGCAACGGCCTGGAAGTGAACTACGTGCTTGCTGACAAGCGGATTGAACAGCTTATACCTATTTTATTCGGAGAGGAAGATTGTGAATCATGAGCAAGAAAGTATTGATTGTGGGCGGTGTTGCCGGAGGTGCCTCCGCAGCAGCCCGCCTGCGCCGTCTGGATGAGCATGCCGAAATTATCCTGTTTGAGAAAGGGCCTTACATCTCCTTTGCCAATTGCGGTTTACCTTATTATATAGGCGGTTCCATTGCTGACCGCGAACGCCTGCTGGTTCAGACTCCCAAAGGCATGGCAGACCGTTTCCGGATTGATGTCCGGATACAGAGTGAAGTCACAGGCATTGACCCTGTCAAACGTACGGTCCAAGTCCGGAGCGGGGAACGGGGACTATATGAAGAAAGCTATGATGAGCTGATCCTGTCACCCGGTGCCCGGCCCGTCATTCCCGATCTGCCCGGAAAGGACCACCCGCTCATTCATACCGTCCGCAACATTCCGGATATTGACCGCATCAAAGAACTCATTACTTCTCATAACAACCTGTCTTCCATAGTTATTGGCGGCGGATTCATCGGTGTCGAGATGGCAGAAAATTTAAGGGAAGCCGGATTGGCTGTAACGCTGATTGAAGGTAATGAGCAGCTGCTAGCACCCTTTGATCCCGAGCTTGCCGCTTCGATTGCCCGGGAAATGGAACAGCATGGCATAAACCTGCTGTTCTCACAGCGTGTCCAGGGCTTCCGGTCCCTTAACGGGGGTATTGGCGTAGAGCTAGCCGGCGGCCGTCTGCTGAATGCAGATCTGGTCATTCTGGCGATTGGGGTAACTCCGGACACCGGCTTTCTGCGGGGCAGCGGAATCGAGCTTGGCGAACGCGGACATATCCTTGTTAATGAAGCGCTGGAAACCAATCTTCCGCATATCTACGCTGCCGGCGATGCCATTGAGGTTATGGATTACATTCATGGCACCAGGACCGCAGTTCCGCTTGCCGGCCCTGCCAACAAGCAAGGCCGGATCATTGCCGACCGGATTGCCGGACTCGATTCTGTCTATAAAGGTACCCAGGGCTCCTCTGTTATTAAGGTATTCGGACTGACCGGAGCAGCTACCGGCAGTAATGAGAAGACATTGAAACGTCTTGGCGTCAGCTATCAGAGCGTCATCGTCCATCCCGGGTCCCATGCCTCCTACTATCCCGGCGCAAGCCCGATAGCCCTTAAGCTACTGTATACGCCGGAAGGTAAAATTCTTGGCGCGCAGGCAGTCGGCTATGACGGGGTGGATAAGCGGATTGATGTAATAGCCACAGCTATTCATTTCGGCGGTCATATCACTGATCTGGCAGAGCTTGAGCTGTGTTATGCCCCTCCTTACTCGTCTGCAAAAGACCCGGTTAACATGGCCGGTTATGCAGCAGACAATAATGCAGCCGGACGTGTGCAGCTTTTCACGTATGACCAGCTTGATTTGCGTGAGCGGGATCAAACACTTCTTCTTGACGTACGAAGTGCTCTGGAGCATCAGAACGGACATATCCCGGACTCATTGTCCATTCCGGTAGATGAGCTCCGTGAGCGCATGCATGAGCTGGATGCCTCCAAAGAGATCTGGGTCTACTGTCAGGTTGGCCTGCGCGGATATACAGCTGCGCAAATTCTGCGGCAGCATGGCTATCAGGTGAAAAATCTCAGCGGCGGATATAAAACGTACCGGGAGTCGCAGTATAAACCAGCTCCATTCTCTGAAACGGACGGCAGCAGCGGGACAGCTCCTAAGGTTAACGGGCGTTCTTCAGCCGAAAGCGAGCCTGCCCTTAAGATAGACAGCGATTTAAATGTATGCGGATTAAGCTGCCCCGGCCCGTTAATTCAGGTCAAGCAGGCCATGGATCAGCTTGCTGCAGGCCAGACTCTCCGTGTACAGGCATCTGATCCGGGCTTCTATGAGGATGTGAAGGCGTGGTCGGCTATGTCCGGCTCCCGGCTTCTTCAGCTAAACCGGGGAAAGGGCGGCATTATTGAGGCTGTAATTGCGAAGCAGACGCCGTCCACTATACCTCAAGCAGAAGTTGCTTCTGCCGCAGCGCCTGCAAGTACCATGGTTATCTTCAGCGGTGACCTGGATAAAGCCATCGCCTCTTTTATCATTGCCAACGGAGCAGCTGCCAGCGGCCGCAAAGTAACGATGTTCTTCACCTTCTGGGGACTAAGCATATTACGCAAGCCTCAGCCCCCGTCTGTTTCGAAAACCATGCTCGGACGGATGTTTGACATGATGCTGCCGGGGAGCAGCCGCAAGCTCGGCTTATCCAAAATGAACATGCTCGGTGCAGGTCCGAAGCTGATCCGCAGCATTATGTCGGGTAACAATGTTGCCTCACTGGAGGAGCTCATTGAGAGCGCAGCTGCACAGGGAGTAGAAATGGTGGCCTGCCAGATGTCGATGGATGTTATGGGCATTAAGCAGGAGGAGCTGATGGACGGGATCAAAATCGGCGGAGTCGGTTACTATTTGGGTGAGGCGGCTTCGGCTAACCATAATCTGTTTATCTAAAAGGCGGCTATATCTTTGGAGTGCCTAAGGGGGAGATCATTGCTTTATCCTCCCTTTGGCCTTAAAGGTAATAAACCAGACTAAAGGCAGCAGGATGTTGAAGAAGATCACACCTGTCGGCCATACCGCAGTAATCTCAGCAGTGACAGATGGATTGTCCCAGACCAGCATAGCCAGCGGGATGCTCAGAAGCGCCAACGGGGGCAGCAGCCGCTGGTGATTTTTGAGCTCAAATAATTCAGCAACACCCTGTGTGCATATGTAGTAGGTAAAAATCATACGGTAGAACATCACGATGAACCAGATCACCGTTACTGCAGTTTCAATCCGTTCATAGAAACCGCCTACGGTAACGGTCTTGGCTGCAAACTGGCTGGCATAAGGGATATTCGGCGGCAGATTCTCACCGAGTACGGCTATAACCATAACAGTCAACAGCAGCAGACCCAGACCAGTCAGCCAGGTGCTGTGCCAAAGGGCTTTACTGTAGGTCTTCTTATTTTTTATATAAGGTGCCAGAAAAAGGCTTAACGCAATTTCACTGTTCGGATAAGCCAGAAACATTACTGACCCATGCAGGACAGGACGGATTCCGTCCTCCATTACAGGCAGGAAGTTGTCCCATTCCGCACCATGAAGCAGGGACAGCAGCAGCACCGCCAGCAGAAAGCCGGCAATGGGAAAGGTCAGCTCGGCCGATTTGGCCACCGCTTTTATTCCCTTAAACAGGCAGTACATCATGGCTGCCAAAATAAGGATATAGATCGCTGAAGGCGGTGTTTCAATATAGAGATCGGTGCTTGTAAAGTCACCCAGGCTGCGCAGGGTCAGCACAAAGATCTGAAAAGGCACGAAGAAAAGACAAAGAGCAAGCAGCGCTTTTCCGAACCCTTTTCCGAAAGTCCGGTTTAAGTACTTGCCTACCGAATCTCCGTTCATCTGCTTGAAAATCCCCGTAAATAGCGGAATTAGAAGCATTTGCAGACAGACCCCGAGCAATATGGACAGCCATGCATCCTTTCCGGATACGCCGATTAGTGAAGAAGGGAGTCCCAAAAGGGCGCTTCCCCAATAATTTAACGTCAGCAGCAGTGTCAATTCACGAGCGGTCAACATGGGCCTCCTCTCTCTTCCCCGGCTTGCTATCCCATTCCAAGAGCCCTATTCACCATTTGGAGCAGCGTTATGTAGGGCCGCATCAGTACAGGCTCGATCCACTTTTGAGCATAAATGATATTCATCGCCAGTGCACTTCCGTACAATCCGTGAAGGACGAGCTTTTCCTGCCACGCCCTTCCAGCCTTATGAACGGGCAGCCACTGCCAGATCCACAGCAAAGATGTGACTACAATCAATAAAAGGTTCATTCCAAAATCCCTTTCTGGATCGGGTTAACAATTCTGCCCCGGCCCTTAACCTCATATTTAACGACGACTTCAACCTCCATCCTGCTGAACATACGGTCCCAGTCTTCTTTCCACACCCTCCATTGCTTCGGGTATTTATGATGAAATTTCTGTCCGAAGCCGAAAATGTCGGATGCATAGCGGGTCTGCACTTCCCTAATGCCATGCTCAATGAGTTCCCTGGTCTTCCTGCCGGCCAATTCCCCCACCTCTTTAAGCACCTTACGGTCATTAAGATCCAGCTTACATTCCACTTCAGCGATATTGCCTTCAATCGAAACCTCAACGGTTGCCGAAGGTCCTCCCTCTTTCAGTCCGGGAATGATTTTGGTACGGGAATTGATCAGCTCCATAACAAACTCCCCTTTTTGATTCGGACACTCTACTTTGCCTACCGTTGATTTGACTTTTCCTGTTACATAGTTATAAGCCTTGCTGTCACTCTCATTCAGCCAGCCCAGCAGCACATCATCCTTCATGACCCCTATGCCTGAATATTCAAATTTGGCAGGGCTGTCCAGAACGGAGATATTGTCTTTACTCATTCCCTTTTCTATATCCCCCACCATCTTAAGACCGGTCAATACCGCCTGCTGCCCTTCTGTATTAAACCACTTCATTAGATCAAGCAGCCGGACCGCCGCTGTCGGCGCCCACACCTTTTCCGATTCATTCAGGGAATCAAACATGTCCCGGGCAGGCATCTGCTCCAGCGGGGTCAGTATTGAAAGGGCATCATGTGCAGTGCCGTTGCGGACGATAACCACATTGAAGTTGGGCCGCACCTCATGATCCCGGAACAGAAAATCAAGTGAATCCAGCACTCCCTCCCTGGCAATGGACTCATCAATAAGCAGAATGCTTAAATGGGAAAGATATATTTTACGCGGCAGCTTAGTTGTCAGCTTGCGCAGCGCCTCCATCACTGTGCTCTCCTCAGTAGCCATAACCAGGGCGGGCGGGCCGTTTGCTCCGCTTGCACCCGAAGCAGCCTGGCGGGGAGCAACAATCTGCGTGGTGACGCGGTACCCGTGCTCCGTCCGGTCGATGCCCAGACCGATTGACACCGCCAGCTCATTCAACTCTTTGCGGCTCCAGCAGCCGGACAGCACCAGTGTCATGAGTACGGCTGTCCATACAACCAGCACAGTTCTTTTCATACCGGTTGTCTGCCCTTGGTTTTTTTGTGCTTGTCGCGAAGCCAGTAAGGCGCCCTGATTAGACCGTCAACCTGTTCATTCTTTAAGTAAGGCGCGTAAGGCCGCATATAAGGGATACCCATGGAATCGAGGCTGCACAGATGCACTGCCAGCGCACAAAAGCAAATGGTCAGTCCAAAAATACCGAAAGAGGCCGCTACCCCCATAAATAGAAAGCGCACCAGCCGGAAAGCAATCGACATATTATATGCGGGAATGACAAAGCTAGAAATGCCGGTAATGGCAACTACAATGACCATTGCCGCCGATACAAATCCGGCATCCACAGCCGCTTGTCCAACAACGATGGTTCCTACAATTGAGACTGCCTGTCCGATATTACGCGGCATCCGGATGCCCGCTTCCCGGATAATTTCAAAAGTAATTTCCATCAGGATTGCCTCTACGAATGCCGGAAACGGGACACCCTCGCGCTGGAACATCAGGCTAAGCAGCAATTGAGTGGGCAGCAGGTCCTGATGGAAGGTAGTGATTGCGATATAGATAGCTGGTGCTATAAGGCTGATCCCGCCCGCAACCATACGCAATATCCGGATAAAGCTGGCGAACAGATAAGGCTGGTAGCTGTCTTCAGCAGATTGAATAAAGTCCAGAAACATAGAGGGCAACACAATTGCAAAAGGCGAGCCGTCGACAAACAGGGCAATCCGTCCCTCTGAAAGGGCTGCGGTCACCGAATCCGGCCGTTCTGTGTTCAGCACAGTAGGGAAAATAGTCCCTTTATTACTCTGCAGATATTCCTCGATATACTCTCCCTCCAGCACCGTCTTTAATGTCAAATGATCAATAAGCTTCCAGATCTGATCCAGCAGCTGCTGCTCAGCCATGCCGTCGATGTACATCACGGAAATATCAGTCTGGGTCATCTGTCCTGCGGTATGTGTTTCAATGCGCAGCCGTTCGTTCTTCATTTTGCGTCGGATCATCGTAATATTGGTGCGCAGATCCTCGGTGAATGCCTCCTGGGGTCCTCTAATGACCGCCTGGGTTTTGGTTTCCTCAATGCTGCGTTTTTCATAGCCTTGGATAGACAGAGACAAGCTTCGGGTATACCCGTCTATCATCAACAACAGGCATCCTGTCAGAATAGTCCGGACTGCGTGAGGAAAATCTTTTACCGTGCTTACTTGTCCGACAGGCAGAATTTGTCCGGAAAGCAGATCGGGCAGATCCGTCTCAAACGGAATATTGCCCGTGTTCTGAATAGCAGGAATAATGCTTTCCTGCAGGAGCTGATTATCAATCATTCCGTCCAGGTAGATCAGCTGGATTTGACTGCGGACGAGCTTACTGTCAGCATGTATTCTGCCTATCCAAAGAGAACGGATCGTCAGATCCGAGCTTGCCCCCAGGATTTCTTTGATAATCGATGTATTCGACGATGAATCTGATCCCAGCGGCCGGCTCTCCCCATTCTGCTCATCATCCCTGCTGCTTTTCTGATCATTGTTTCTCAAGCTTAACCACTCCTTGCACAGCTCTCCTGATTCTGGTAAGTAGTGTTGCCCGAACCGCTCATTTCATGCGCAAAAAAATCCCGTCAGCCGAAAGCTGACGGGAGCGGATGCAAACTAAAAAATATGTCTTTTAAGGAAGCAGTCTCTTTACCTCAGTGATAAACGGCTCCGCAGCCGTTTCTACAGGATAGGCATAGACCCCCTGCTTAGTATGCAGATAAAGAACGCCTTGCCCTTGTCCAAGATCCCGGAAGGAAATATCAAAGATTTCGGCCAGCTGAAATTCCCGGTAGGCCGTTTCTATCCGGTCAGAGTACAAGCAGAGTGAGCGTTGATGAATAATGGTCTCAATGCTATCAGCAGCTACAATCCGTTCAACTTTATAGTAAGGCTGAGTGGCGATGATCATAAATACTCCTCCTAATGTCCGGATACGGAATTTCTGGTTCCCTCGCCTCCCTGATGGAATTCAGCGTGTACTTTTTATCTACAGGTTATCTTCACTCCGGTTTTGCTGCCGGGCTTTCAGGTCATCCCTGACACTCCCCGTCCATAAAGGCACTCCTGAACGGTAGGCTGCCCTGCCGTTGAGGTGTCCTGCAACCGGAGAGGTAATGAATACGAATACTATTGCCAGCAGCAGCTTAATGCTGAATGTCCCGTCTGCGAACAGAAAGTAAACAAACGCTCCCCCCAGTACACACAACACCCCGAACGTTGCACTTTTGGTAGCCGCATGTGAACGCAGGTAGACATCAGGCAGCCGGACTAAGCCGAACGCACTGAGTCCGCAGAAAACCGCGCCCATCAGCACGAGAATTTTACCAAGCACTTCAACGATCATTCTGCTCACCCGCTTCCTCTTCTATCACAACGCCGCGCTCAATATATCTTGCCAGGGCAGTGGTTCCAATGAATGTTAGAATTCCAATAACCAAAATTATCTCCAGGAAATCCTGTGTATCCAGCAGCATGCATACCACTGCGATTATGGCCAGTACATGAATGCCGATCGTATCCAGTGCAGCAATCCGGTCAGAGCGGGTAGGCCCTTTCAGCAGCCGGAACAGGCAGGCAAGCAGTGCGAGGGCCAGAATGACCAGGGCAGCCATTAATATCGGCTGGTTCATCCGCGGGTCACCTCCATGATCGTTTGCTCAAAGCTTCTTCTGATTTGCAGTGCCATCTCCTCGGCATCCTTAATATCAATGGCGTGGATATAGAGGATTTTGTTATTTGCCGAAACATCGAGTGTTAAGGTTCCCGGTGTCAGACAGATCAGACAGGACAGCAGGGTGACCTCCCACGCTGAGGACAGCTTGGTCTCGTAAGCAAATATCCCGGGGCGTATAGCCAGTTTTGGCCGGATTATGTGGCCGATGACTACAAAGTTCGAAACCGTCAGCTCCCGGATAAAAATAAGCATCAGCTTCAGCACCGCCCATAAGCGCCTGAGATAAAACGGGCGGTTCCGCAATCTCCTCAGGAACAGCAAGATAACGACACCCAGCAAATAGCCGATGATGAAGCTTGAGACAGAAAGATCATTATTAATGAACATCCACAAGAAGGCAATCAACAGGTTAAGCAGGATTTGCAGGAACATTCCCTCTACTCCTTCATCACGGATTCAATATAAAGTGCCGGGGTGGCCAGAACTTCACCGGCTTGCGATACATAGGTATATACGGCCTCTGATTTAAGGCCCATCATTATCACGAGCAGCAGCAGTACGGCCGCCACGGCTGAAGTTCCTTTCATGCCTGCCCTTGCCTTTGGCACTACGATCTCAGGATCATCACCCCAAAAGGCCAGCCTGAATACTTTGATCAACGAGTACAGCACGAGAAAGCTTGAGCCGAGCGCGATAAGCGAAAGCATAAGCATACCGGCATCCAGGGCGCCCCGGATAATAAGCAGCTTACCGGCGAAGCCGCTCAGCGGGGGAATCCCGACCAAAGCCAGTGCAAGTATAAAGAACATCCAGCCGAGCAGCGGATACCTTCTGATCATTCCGCCCATGCCGGCCAGCCGGTCGGTTCCCGCAGCCGTAATAATCATTCCTCCGAGAATAAACATGAGTGCTTTCGCCAGCATATCGTGCAGCAGATAGAACACTGCACCATTCAGGGAATCGGCGGTCCCCGCAGCCAAACCGAAGGCCACAAACCCCACACTGATAATGACATTGTAGTTCAGAATCCGCGGAATATCCTTGTAGGCCACCGCTCCGATTCCGCCCAGGATCATTGTTGCTGCGGCCATCCAGGCAATCCAGTCTCCCGTAAAGCCCGGGTCGTTCACAAACAGCAGGGTAAAGGTACGGATAATAGCATACAATCCCACCTTGGTCAGCAGCGCTCCGAACAACGCCCTGACTGCAGACGGAGGCGCGCTGTATGAGCCCGGAAGCCAAAAGAACAGGAATAGTCCCGCCTTCAGGGAAAAGACAATGAGAAACAAAATGGCAATTACGTTCAGCACGCCGTTCTGGCCCGCTTCCGCAATCCGCAGGGACAGATGGGCCATATTGAGCGTTCCGACCGCAGCATAGAGATATGCAACTGCAGCAACGAACAGTGTTGACGAAACAATGTTAATCAGCAGATATTTAGAGGTTTCGCGCAGCTGAAGCCGGGTCCCTCCCAGTGAAATCAAGGCGTATGACGAGATCAGCATAACCTCAAAGAACACGAACAAATTGAAAATGTCACCGGTCAGGAACGAGCCGTATACCCCTACCAGCAGAAAATGAAAAAAAGAATAATAATAAAACCGCTCACGCTCTGCTCCAATACTGGAGAAGGAATACAACAGGATGGCAAAGCTGACAAGTGATGCCATCATGACCAGCAGCACGGCAAACATATCACCTACAAACACAATTCCGTAGGGCGGAGCCCAGCCCCCCATCTGCAAGGTCTGTATGCCGTCAGAATGTACGCGTTGCACTAAAAATACGGATATAAAAAGATTCAGTAAGCCGCTGGCAGTACTGATTCCGCGCTGCAGCCGGATCTTCTCCTTAAAGAAAATCAGAATAACTGCAGTAGCCAGAGGAATCAGTACAGGCAGCACCAGTAAATTACTCATTCCTTCTCCTCCTTGATGCTGTCTATTTCATCCGTACCTAAAGTCTGATAAGACCGGTACGCAAGCACAAAGAAGAATGCCGTAACGCCAAAGCTGATTACAATCGAGGTCAGGATCAATGCCTGAGGCAGCGGATCTACGTAAGTATCTGCTGTACCGCCCAATACAGGCGCCGCGCCTCTCTTAAGTCCAGCCATGGTGAGAAGCAGCAAATGAACACCATGTGTCAGCAGGGATGTTCCCAGCACAATGCGCAGCAGACTCTTTGACAGGATAAGATAGATGCCTATAGTGAATAAAATGCCTACCGCCACAGCCATCAGGAGCTCCATTGCTTATCCCCTCCGATCGATAAAATAATATTCATGGTGACACCGACCACAGCCAGGTACACTCCCAGGTCAAAGAGGACCGCTGTTGCAAGCTCCGTATCTCCGAGCAGAGGCAAATCAAAGTGCCCGAAGGCATGGCTCAGAAAAGGTGCTCCAAACAGAAAGGAGCCCGATGCGGTAAGAATGGCCAGCAGCAAGCCGGTTGCTGTAAGAAGACGGTAATTTACAGGAAGAGCCTTGCGGACCTGATCCATTCCGAAAGCGATCGTCATCAGGACAAGCGCCGCAGAAGTCATGAGCGCACCGATAAAGCCGCCTCCCGGATGATTGTGGCCTGCAAAGAACAAATAGAATGAGAAAACAATAATAATAAGGACAATCCCCTTGGACATCGTCTGCAAAATCACATCATTACTCCGCAGCTGCCGCGCAGAGGCGTTTTTAATGTCCGGCTGCCGAAGAGCAACAGGGTCCATTTTCAGCTGGATCAGACCAAAGATGGACAGTGAAGCAATACCAAGTACCATAATCTCGAACAAGGTATCAAATCCGCGGAAATCCACCAGGATGACGTTGACGACATTTTTTCCTCCGGCCGAGCTGTAGCTCTCCTTCAGAAAATATTCCGAGATCGGCTCAAAGGGGCTGCTGCCCATAGCAGCAAGGGCTATCAGCGTTACTGTAATACCGCCTCCCAGCGCAATAATCAGATTAGGCAGCTTGAAGCGCAAAGGCTCCTTTTGCTGCTTCAGCTTCGGCAGATACCGGAAGCAGAGCAGGAACAGTATGACAGATACGGTCTCTATGATCATCTGTGTAAGCGCAAGGTCGGGTGCCCGGAAGAGTACAAACAGAAGTGTGACCATATAACCGGTCCCGCCGGTGAACAGAATGGCATTAACGCGCGACTTGGCAAAAGGCACGGCAAATGCCGCCAGAAGCATCACCGCTACTACGGCTGTTTCATAAAAGGATAAATCGGCATATTGCCCCATTCCGAAGTGTACTCCCTGCTCCGACAGCAGAACAGCCAGCAGAGAGACTACCAAAAAGCTGAAAATGTACAGCAGATAATGACGGTTGGAGCCTGTCATGTAAGCATCAGTCATACGTTTTGAACCACGTTCAAGCAGTAGCAGGGATCCATCATAGACCCTGTTGAGAATGTTGCGTCCAGGTGCTTCACGATCCTGCACCTTAAGGCGGCTGTAGCCTATAAATAACAGGATTCCGGCAGCAATTACGCCTAAAGTCATAAAAATTTCCGGAGTAAAGCCATGCCAGAAATGAATGGATACTTTAAAGGCTTCGCCTGAACCAAGCAGCCCGGTATGGATTGAAGCAAGCGCCGGTTTAATCAGCGGATCTGATACGAGCCCCGGGAAGAAGGCAAACACGACAGCCAGTGAAATTAAAATCACCGGGGACAGTAAAAGCCCAAGCGGGGCCTCGTGCGGAACTTTATCCAGCTTCTCCTGCCGGAGCTTGCCGCCAAAAGCTTTGAAGACGAAAATCATGCTGTATACAAAGGTAAAAACACTGGCAATCCAGGCGATAACGGGAAAGAGCTGTATCCAGTAAGCCGAACTGAGGATATCAAACCCGCGGATATTCAGAACGGATGTAAAAAACATTTCTTTACTAAGGAATCCGCTGAACGGCGGCAGGCCCGCCATGGAGAAGGTCCCGATAACCGCAATGGAAAAGGTAACCGGCATCAGCGACATCAGTCCTCCCAGCTTGCGGAGATCACGGGTTCCTGTCTCATGGTCAATTATGCCTACAACCATAAACAGACTGCCTTTGAAAACGGCATGGTTGATAAGGTGGAAGACTGCAGCTGTCGTAGCCATAGTATAGAAGGCAGCTTCTCCAGTTCCGGTAAAGAAGGCTGCAGCAGAGCCGAGCCCCAGGAGAGACATAATCAGTCCCAATTGACTGATAGTCGAGTAAGCCAGCAAAGCCTTGAGATCGGTTTGGCGGATAGCTTTAAATGATCCGTAGATCAGAGTGACCAGACCCGTCAGCGAGACAATCCAGAACCATTCGGCTTGCCCTGCAAATAACGGAGTGAGCCTGGCCACCAGATAGATCCCGGCTTTAACCATAGTAGCTGAGTGAAGATAGGCACTGACCGGAGTCGGCGCTTCCATCGCGTCAGGCAGCCAGATATGGAAAGGAAACTGGGCAGATTTCGTGAAAGCACCCAGCAGAATAAGCAGCATAGCCGGGATAAACATAGCATGGTCTGCCAATCCGCCGGCCTGGGCTATAATTTCACGGATGCTGTAAGTGCCGGTCATTACATACAGCAGATTGAAGCCGGCAAACATCGCCAGTCCGCCGAATACGGTAATCAGCATTGACTTGAGCGCCCCGTAGGAGGATTTTTCCCGGCGGTGCCAGAACGCGATCAGCAGGAATGAGGATATGCTGGTAAGCTCCCAGAATCCGTAAAGGACAATCAGATTATCCGACAGCACGACACCCAGCATTGCCCCCATGAACAGCAGCAGATAAACATAGAACTGGCGGATACCCTCCGTCTGCTTATTCAGATAATAGATGGAATACAGAATAACCAGTGTACCCATCCCGGTAATCAGCAGGACAAAGAGCAGACTGAGTCCATCCAGAATCATGGTTAAATCCACCCCGAAGGAAGGCATCCATGAATAGCTGTCCTTTAGAAGCTGCCCTGCCTGAACAGGTGGAATCTTCGTCAGGAAATAGATAAAAAGAGCCGCCGGCAGTGGCAGAACGAGCCAGCCTAAATGAAAGCGGGAGCTCTTGTTAATCAGCAGCAGCAGTAACGCCAATAAAAACGGAAGCAAAATAATAGTGAACAACACGGCTCAGCAGCCCTCCTTTTGTGATAGTTTAGCTTAGTGCGGCTTCACCCATTCATTTTGCACAATCCGCAAATACTGCGCCTCACCGTCTGTGACGATTTTAAACAATCCGGTGTTAAAGTCGGTGTGAAGCTCGCGGAAGAAGACACCCTTCAAAACATTGACATTGCTGTCTTCAGCACTTTCTGCGAGGACATAACGGTCTTTGCTTAATGCAAGATAAGCCTTAACCCCTCTCTCATGCGTTTGCTCAAGCAATTCAGGATAACGCTGCACAGCCACAATATGAAGATCAATCGGGCCCAGCAGCTCCAGCAGGTCATTGATAAAATTCCCCCGGGTAAGTCCTTCCCAAAAGGTCTGACCTGATTGCCCGATTATAATCTGCGTAATGCGGTTCTCGCGCGCCGTATCCGCAATGACCTCAGACACGCTCTTGCCGTTGCCGTCACGGATAACAAACTGTCCACCGGCAGCTTCTGTAAGGCTCTTCCAGCCTGAAAGATATTGCTGCTTCTCCCGGTTGTATTCATTGTCTCCCAGTGCGCCCACTGTAAGTACAATTAACGGCGCCTGAAGCAGCCCTGCCAATTGGCTGCCCCGCTGAATCAGCCTTTGCCCGTGGGGACCATAATGTACACAGACCATAATGCTCTCCTTGCTTATTTCCACCGCACGGCCTCCCTTAAAGTAAATTTTTACCAGAAAAGCAACACAAAAAGAGCCCGCTGTTGGCAGGCTCCTCCGGTTTACTGCGTATACAATTAAAGCTATTATATAGTTCTCCGCGGGGAATGTAAAGCAATAACCGGTTAGCTCTTTGCTTCAGCCAGATTCATCTCCGCGCACATCAGCAGGAAGCCACCTACGCCGTGCAGATCATTTTCGCTGGTCGGGCGGGCGATGTAGTGCTCATAGCCGCCGATGCCGGTTCCGATGCAGATGTTGCCAATACGCACATAACCCTCATCATCAAACTTCAGGGTGTCGATTACCCCCTGATACCCTTTCCACGCATACTCCATGTAGCTTTCATCGAGGTAGCCGAAGCGGACAGCCTTGGCAATTGCATGTACATAAAGGGCGGTGCAGGAATTTTCCAGCCAGTTGTCCGGACGGTCAGTCTTATCCGTCACCTGATACCACAGTCCTGTGGCCGGGTCCTGGAATTTGGTCAGGGCAATCAGCAGGTCCTTCGTAATCTCCGCCAGCCGTGTCTTGTCCTTATGGTCCTCAGGCATATATTCGAACATTTCCAGCAGCGCGACAGGATACCAGCCGATGGCCCGTCCCCAGAACTCCGGTGCACGGCCTGTCACGGGATCAGCCCATGCGGCCTTTTTGCTGGCGTCCCAGCCGTGAAACAGCAGGCCCGTTGCTTCATCATAGGTATGCTCATGCACAAGCAGCGCCTGGAACGTCATCATGTCGGTGTACTCCGGCTGGTCGAAGGTCTTTGCAAACATGGCAGCAATCGGACCTGCCATATAAAGCCCGTCCAGCCACATCTGGTTAGGATAATGGCCTTTATGCCAAAAGCCGCCCTCCTCGTTAACCTCCCAGCTTTTCAGCAGCGGGACCAGAGTGAACAGCGCCTTTTTGTAGCGTTCGTCTCCCGTTTCCTTATACAGATTGAACAGCAGCACACCCGGCTGGATATCATCCAGCTGCTCACGGTGGAACTCCTTAATGCTGCCGTCCGGCTGCACCTGGGAATCTACCCAACGCTTGATATAGTCAAAATACTTACGTTCGCCGGTCTGCTGCCACACCTTCTCCATACCTGACAGAAATACGCCCTGATGATAGTGAAAATAGTTCGGCGGCAGTTGCTCCGGTTCAAATTCGTGCATCAGCGCCTCACAGGCTTTTTCTCCCCAGCCTATAGGGGTTAGTGCTGTTTTTTCGGTCATGAGCGGTGCTCCTCCTCGGATTCAATTCCTTTTCAACCCGATAGTAACACAGCAATCTGCTCATTTTTTGCGGAAAAGGCGTAATCCTTCTTATATCTTGCGATGTTATTAACACGCTTACCCGTTCAAGGCAGCTTCCGGTAAAATAACGGCGGCTGACCGGTCACCTGCCGGAAGACTCTGCCGAAGTGGCTCACACTGCCGAATCCGACCTTGCGCGCAATTAAATGAGCAGGCAAACCGGTTTCTGCCAAAAGCCTGATGGACTCCTTTACCCGTACACTATTAACGTATTCCACAAAAGTAAAGCCCGTAGCCTTCTTGAAGCACACGCTCAAATAATACGGGCTGATGAAAAAGCGTTCCGCAAGCAGCTGCAGCGACAGCTTCTCCATGTAATTCTCATTGATGTACCGGACCACGCCGGACATCCGTTCATGCATCGGGCTGGGGTATTCAGCCGGCTCCTCATCGTCTCCTGTCATTCTGCGGCAGCTGAACAAGATCAGCTGCTGAATAAGCGTAAGCACAAACAGCTCAAATCCCGGCTCCCCCCGCTGAACCTCGCCGATGATTCTTCTGGCCAGCTCATCGGTATACAGCCGCTCCTGCATGCTGCACCGGACAATCCGGTAGTCCGTCCCCAGCAGCGGAGCAAATACTTCCCTGCCGCCCTCCCCGCCAGGCAACATCAGATCCCTGCGGATGTTAACGATCAGCCGTTCATGCTGGGGCTCTGCTGCATTCGTCGTGCGGTGAAGCACATGGGGAGACACGATCATCACCTCCCCCTCCTGAATCTCCATTGTCCGGTCACGGATGAAGAACTCTCTTTTGCCGGACAGCAAATAGTATATTTCATAGGTAGAATGGAGGTGGAAGACCGGCATATTATGAGACTCCGCCTGACGGTGGGTCAGCTCAAAGGCTCCGTCCAAACTGCTGAATTTCAGCTCACTCACGCTTGATTCCCCCTCTGGCAGAGCTCGGATTAGAGATGATATAACTTCTATATAGCTTAACGTAAGCGCTTGCGTTATTCCACAAAAAAGTCCCGGACCGGAAGGCTCCGGCCGGGACTTTACAGCAGCGTTACTTATAAAGCTTCATCATATTGTCCAGCGCACAGGTTATCCGTAGGTTTGCTTTGATTATTAATCAAAGCAGGATTCAATTAAACAAGACCCTGTCCTTTGGATTCCGGCAGGGTCTTATTCTTATCCAATTATGCATTCCGTCTGTATGCACGAACCGCGAACAGATAAGCAACAACCAGGATTCCCGTACACCACGCCAGAGCGGCCCATATGTCAGTGCCTACCGGCTGGTCAGACAGCAGGTTGCGGATGGCTTCGACAATAGGGGTCACCGGCTGATTTTCGGCAAATACACGCACAGCTTTGGGCATCGAGTCTGTCGGCACAAAGGCCGAGCTGATGAAGGGCAGGAAGATTAGCGGATAGGAAAAGGCGCTTGCGCCTTCCAGGGTTTTGGCGGATAATCCGGCGATGGCTGCGATCCAGGTCAAGGCCAATGTAAACAGCACAAGTATACCTGCTACAGCCAGCCAAGCCAGAATCCCCGCCGGAGAGCGAAAGCCCATAAGAAGGGCAACGAGAATAATAAGGGCAACTGAAAGGATATTGGACACCACTGAGGTCAGCACATGCCCCCACAGCACAGCGGAACGGGCAATCGGCATAGAGTTGAACCGTTCGATAATGCCGCGCTGCTTATCTAGGAACAGCCGGTAAGCCACGTATGCCACACCGCTGGCTATCGCCATAAGCAGGATGCCGGGCAGCAGGTAGTTAACATAATTAGCTGCACCTGTTTCTATAGCACCGCCAAACACATAGACGAACAGCAGCATCATGGCGATTGGAGTGATACAAACGGTGAGAATAGTGTCCATACTGCGGACAATATGGCGCATCGAACGGCCGAGCATCACACTCATGTCGCTGAAAAAATGGTTTTTTGCCGTCTCCATCAGATAGCCTCCTTGTTACCGGTAATTGCGAGGAAGATTTCCTCTAAGGTCGGCTGCTTCTCAACATATTCTACCTTTGCAGCCGGAAAACGCTTTTTCAGCTCTGCCAGTGTTCCGCCCGCAATAATCCGCCCCTCATGCAAAATGGAAATTCTGTCAGCCAGCTGCTCTGCTTCTTCAAGATACTGGGTGGTCAGGAATACTGTCGTGCCGCCTGCAGCAAGCTCCCTCACGATCTTCCAGACCTCTATCCGGGCCTCCGGATCAAGACCGGTGGTTGGCTCATCGAGAAAAATGATCTGCGGCTTCCCGACAAGGCTGAGGACAATATCCAGTCTGCGGCGCATGCCGCCTGAATACGTAGACGGCTTGCGGTCAGCAGCATCTGATAAGCCGAAACGGTTCAGCAAAGCTTCAGCCACTTGCCGCGGCTGGTCCAGATGCCGCAGCCTAGCGATCATAATCAGATTTTCCCGGCCGGTGAGCATCTCGTCTACGGCGGCAAATTGGCCGGTCAGACTGATTGCCTGCCGCACCTTCCCGGGCTCTGACATAACGTCAAAGCCGTTAACGGCCGCAGTGCCCCCGTCCGGTCTGAGCAGTGTGGCGAGAATTCTGACTATCGTCGTCTTACCTGCGCCGTTACTGCCCAGCAGGGCGAAAATCTCACCCCGCTCCACTTCAAAATCGACCCCTTTTAACACTTCTGTATGCTTGAAGGCTTTGCGCAGGCCCTGCACTTGAATTGCTTTTCCCATTACGGTATCCACCCTTCACTTCAGTTTATCCGTTGCCTCTTTCATTGCTTTGGCTGTCCTTTGGTCAACCGCCTCCTGGTAAAGGTCAGCGTAGGTTTTGGAATCCTTAATTAGCTCGTCACAGAAGGCCGCAACATCTTTGCCGGTCACTTCAAGCACGCCTTTTCCTGAGGCAGCGCCCTCTTCAAACAGATCAACAATTCCCGAGAGCAGCTCCATCCCTTCACCAAGCACCACCGGACTGACCTTCATGAGATACTTTTGCAGCTCCTTATAGACAAACTGGTAATCCTGCGGGAGTGCCTTAACACGCGCCATATGCGCCTTCCACTCTTTTCTGCCCTCGATCATATCCCGTATGCTCATGTTATTTCCTCCTATTTGCCTAATTTTTTGGCTATGCTATTGTTAAGCTGCTCGCGCCACTTGTCGCGTTGAGATTTTGCCCCTTCTTCGCCGGCCAGCGCTGCACAGAAGCCTCTGATGTCGTCACCCAAAACCTCCTGGACACTCTGGCCATCCGCTGCCGACACCTCCAGCAGGCCAACTACTCCGTCAAAGATCGGCATGAGATTACGGCCGGTGAAATCGGAATGTGCCCAAAGATTTTGCTGGATAGCTGCCCATGCCGCCTGATAATCCGCAGGGAGCTCCTTTACCCGAATTTCATAAGCTTTGAATTCTTTTGTCATGTCCCTGCCGGTTACCTTTTCCCACAAATTCATTCCGCTCTCTCCTTTAACTCGCTCATTTTTGATGATACGAAGGCCCATTTGTCCCAGAACCTCTGCAGCTCCTCACGCCCTGCAGCATTGATGGCGAAAAACTTCCGCGGCGGCCCCAGCTCGGAGGGCTTCTTGGTGGTCTCAACCAGCTTGTTTTTTTCAAGCCGGACCAGGATCGTATAAACCGTTCCCTCCACAACATCCGCGAAGCCGAGGGCATTCAGCTGCCGTGTGATTTCGTAGCCATAGGTATCCTTGCGGCTTATAATTTCCAGGACACAGCCCTCAAGCACGCCTTTGAGCATTTCTGTCAGGTTATCCAATGTAATCATCCTTTACTATTCTGTATGACTGGTATGCAGTATTACTTAGTACTACTATAAAGTATCACTAAGTAGTGTTGATGTCAATAGCCAGCTTCCTAAAAATAGAAAACCCGCGCTATGCGCGGGTTCTTAAGGAGCTATGCTATTGTCCTTTAACAATCTTAGTTATGAGGAAGCCTTGATACAACCCTAGGCGCTCTGGACTGGTTTCTTGCGGATGCTTGTAAGTTCAAAGGCCTCTTTGGGAATCCCCATCTCTTGCGCCCTCTTCTTCTTGATCACCATGGCTTGCTGCAGGCTGGTAGCCTGAAATTCAATGGTAGTGCCGCGCGGATCCTCAAATGCATAGTAGCTTTTTTTCTTGGACATTCACACCGGGCCTCCTAATCCTGTACACGAATCATTTTTTGGTAAATCACCCTGATAGTGTGTGCCTCAACCTTAGGAACTATGCGTATATGTTCAGCAAAGAGCCTGAGCATTTGAGGCTGCTGCCGCCGCTCTCCAGCCTCCGCTTGCTGTAATGTTCGATGCATGCTCTACGGCATACGCTTCGCACAGAAATCCGGATACATGCCGCCCGTCCGCCAGCTCAATTTTGCCGATGCCCAGCGGGGCCGGGATCATGGCTGTGAATGCTCCAAAGGATGCTGCAGGCATGCTCCATAGCTCGAGTTCAATCGAAGCTCCGGCTTGAGGCACACGGATAAGACCGGGCTTGGCGGGTGTAGTCGGGAGCTTATATAGCTGATACATGGGGGCTGTTTGTGCTTCCTCCAGGAACTCAGCTCCCAGGCCAAGCATTTGCCGTTCCAGCGGCATGCCGCGCATATGAAGGCCGCAGACCGCGACTGTGATGTCATCCGGCTGGCTGGAGAACAGACGGGCCGCCGCTCCAAGATTCGCCTCTTCCTCAGGCACTGTAAACAAAGTAATGCCGAAAGGCAGCTTCTCCTCAGCCTCACCTGCGGGAACGGAAACGGCGCTCAGATCAAGCAGGTTGCAATGATTAGTGTAGAGTCCCATCTTGCTGTTGGTTATAACCGGATCGGCAGTCACCTGCCCGCGTGTCCAGGTTCCGCCTGCTGTCGGCAGCACCAGTACAGCGCCTCTAAGCATGCCGTGGACCAGTCTGCGGATCCCGGCAATCCGGTGCTGTGAGCGGAACAGCGAAGCTGCGGTAAAGTCCGGCTTCGCACCGGACCGGAGAATGCTCTCCGTGACAGGCAGGGCAGCACCCGGATGGCTTTCAATAAAATCCGCCAAATCTGCCCACCGCTCTGCAACCCATGGTCCTTCATACAGTTGAGCTGCCGCTTCCTGCAGGAGACTGACATCCGTTTCCTGTACGTTCATCCCGGAGTCCCGCAGATTTTGCTTCGTAAGCTCCCAGGCTTGCTGATAAGCAGCTGCGTATGGGCCAAAGAATTCCAGCGGCCCGGACGGGACAAGCCATATCTCAGGAGTTACCGCACGCCCAAGCGGACGATCAGCAGAATAAGGGTCTGACGGAAGGAGTCCGCGCACCTGCCGGTCAACGGCCTCTGCATCCTCTATCGTTTGGGCAAACACGGTAACACAATCCAGACTGCGGCAGGCCGGGATTACGCCCGCTGAAGGCCAGGCGCCGACTGCCGGCTTATAGCCGACCAGCCCGTTCAACGCGGCCGGAACTCTGCCTGATCCGGCTGTATCGGTGCCGAGTGCGAACGCAGCCTGGCCAAGCGCAACAGCCACTGCCGAGCCTGAGCTGGAGCCGCCGCTGATCAGCTCGGGCCTGAGCGCATTATGTGTTGCTCCGTAAGGGCTTCTCGTGCCAACGAGCCCTGTAGCAAACTGGTCCAGATTGGTTTTTCCCACCGGGATGGCTCCTGCCGCAACGAGCCGCTCTACCACAGCCGCGTGTCCCTCCGGCTCATAGGCATACTCCGGGCACCCGGCCGTCACCGGCCAGCCCGCGACCTCAATATTATCCTTAACGGCAAAGGGGATTCCCCATAGAGGGAATTGCTGCGGGTCCATCTCCTGCAGGCGCTCCAGGTACGGCACGAGCCGGTCCAGCGCAGGCGGCACAATCCAGACGGCCTTATCCTTATCCCTTATCGAACGCTCAACGATTACGGACATCACCTCTGATAAAGTGAACCGGCCGTTCCGGTAGCCCTTTTGTAGAGCACCGATGGTTAGCTTTGACGGTACATTCATTACGCTCATGATGCCGCCTCCTCTTGTTCCGGATAGATGGCCGCGATAAGGTCGCCTGCCCGGACCTGGTCCCCCGGTGATACAAACACATTTGCAATAATACCGGCGAACGGTGCCGTCTGAGGGAACTCCATTTTCATACTTTCTTCTATTATAATAGTCTCGCCCTTCTGCACCCGCTGGCCCGGCCCGGCGATCACCTTCCACACGCTTCCCGGCATCAGGCTGTTAATACCTGAGCTGCCTTCAGGAAGCACATTAACAGCCTGACCAGCCGCTGCTTCCGTTTCAGCCAGATGCTCGGCGATCCCCAGCTCCTTCCACAGCTCCCGCTCCTGCTGGAAGGCAGACTGCTGCGAGCTGCGGAACTCCGCAGCTTCCTGTTCAAAGGAATCAAGCCAGGCGAGATATTGGCCCAGATTAAAAGTAGTCTCTTCCACTTGAACTGTATAGGCTCCGCGCGGGAAGTCTTCCCTCATCTGCAGCAGCTCAGCCTCTGACACGGGATAGAAGGAAATCTGATCGAAGAAGCGCAGCAGCCATGGCTTGCCGGATTCAAAATTCGCGGTCTCCCTGAACTTGTTCCACATTTGCACTGTCCGGCCGACGAACTGATATCCGCCAGGCCCTTCCATGCCGTACACACAGAGGTAAGCACCGCCGATCCCGACCGAGTTCTCGGGAGTCCATGTGCGGGCGGGGTTGTATTTAGTTGTGACCAGACGATGACGCGGATCAAGCGGGACAGCTACAGGCGCACCCAGGTACACATCTCCAAGGCCCATAACAAGATAGGAAGCATTGAACACAACCTCCGCGACCTCGTCGATGGATTCGAGTCCGTTCATCCGGCGGATGAATTCCAGATTGCTCGGACACCAGGGAGCATCCGGTCTGACGTTCTGCTGGTAGCGCTCAATGGCAAGCTGCGTGGCCGGATCATCCCAGGACAAAGGAAGCTTCACTTTGCGCGAAGGCACCTCGATCGTATCCAGCGGCGGCAGACTCAGGTCGATATCGAGGACAATTGCCGCTGCTTCCTTTACTGTAATCTTCGTCCGGTCCAGATGAATCTGCAGGGAGCGGATGCCCGGTGTCATCTCGATATACGGAATTCTGCCATTGTCCTTAACGGCCTGCATCAGCACGTAGACCTGGAACCGGTACAGCAGATCCAGCTCGCGGTCCCCGTATTCTACGAGGATATTCTCGTCGCCGGAGCAGCGAATGGCGATTTTGAAGCGGCGTCCCTGTTCCTCAAAGGCAAGCAGCGGCATATATTGCCCGCTTGACTGTTCGGGCAGTGCTGGAATCTTAAGCTCTTCTGTCACGCTATGTTCTTCACCGATTTCATTTAAAAAGAGCTCCTGTGCCAGCCTAAGCTGCTCGGCCTCCTCAACAGTGATCAGCTTAAAGCAGACTTTATCTCCCGGACGCAGCTGGCCGATCTTCCATAGCTCCGCGGAAGCCGTGGTCACCGGGCAGACAAAGCCGCCCAGACTCGGGCCGTCGGGACCGAGCAATATCGGCATATCGCCGGTTAAATCCAGCGCCCCGATTGCATAAGCATTGTCGTGGATATTGGAGGGATGCAGCCCCGCGTCCCCTCCGTCCTCCCTGGCCCAGAGCGGTGCCGGTCCGATGAGCCGCACTCCGGTGCGGGAGCTGTTGAAATGCACCTCCCAGACGGTTCCGGTCAGCTGCTCCAGGTAGGCCGGCAGCAGATACTCCTCCGTGCAGTGCGGTCCTGGGATAACACCGATAGCCCATTCCCGGCAAATATCCGGCTGCGACACTTCAGGAAGCGGACGCACCGGTACCGGACGGTTCAGCGGTGCGGCCGGGTTAACCCTGAGGACGCAGCCCGGACGCAGGGCTCCGCCGCCGTAACCTCCGAAGCCGCCCAGCGTAAAGGTCGAGGCGCTGCCGAGCGTCAGCGGCAGATCGAAGCCGCCGGCGACGAGCAGGTAGCTGCGCATACCGAGTGCAGACTCGCCGAGTGTCAGTACAGCTCCGGCTGAGGCTTGCACCGGCGTGTACGGCGCAACCGGCCTGTCGTCCAGACGGGCATCCATATCCGCCCCGGCCAGGACGAACCGGATGTCTCCGCGGAACCGGTAGCTTCCGCCGCGGAGCGTCATCTCAAGCCCGGCTGCCTGCTCACTGTTCCCGAGCAGCCGGTTTCCCATCCGGAACGCCAGCGTATCCATCGGGCCGGACGGAGGAACCCCGATGTCCCAGTAGCCGGTCCGTCCGGGATAATCCTGCACCGTGGTCTGAACGCCGCCGTCCAGAACCTCTATTGCATGTTCAGCAGGACTATAGCCGCCCAGCATATTCGTAAAGACCCGGCCGGCGCAGAAATCTTCTGTCCCGAGAAAGGCTGCAATATACGCCTGATTGGTAGTAATCCCATACACACGCAGCTGCTCCAGGCTGGTAATCATCGCTTGAATGGCCTCGCCCCGGGTATCCGCATGTACGATCAATTTCGCCAGCATCGGATCATACAAGGTTGTTACCTGCAGTCCCGGCTGGATCCAGGTCTCTACCCGCGTGCCTTCCGGCCATATAACTCCGTCGATCCGGCCGTCACTGGGCCTGAAATCATGATGGCAATCCTCCGCATACAGCCGCACCTGCAGGCTATGGCCCTGCGGCTTGTTCACTCTTTCCTGCAGCTGCCCAATCCCGCCGGAAGCCTCAAGCACCATCCATTCCACAAGGTCAGCTCCGAATACCTCTTCAGTTATCCCATGCTCCACCTGCAGCCGGGTATTGACCTCGAGGAAATAATACTGGCCTGTGGCGGAATCATAAAGAAACTCTACGGTTCCGGCGTTGCGGTAATTCGCTTCTGCTGCCAGCTTCCTGGCACTCTCATGCATCGAACGGCGGGTCTCCTCCGCCAGCAGCGGGGCAGGCGTCTCCTCAATGATCTTCTGGTTCCGGCGCTGGACCGAGCAATCCCGCTCTCCGAGAGCGACCGCATTACCGGCCCCGTCTCCGAAAATCTGCACCTCGATATGACGGGCACGGGCGATATATTTTTCCAGGAAAACACCGCCGTCATTGAAATTTGCCGCTGCAAGCCTGGTCACGGAATTAAAGGCTTCTACTAATGCCTCTTCACCGGAACAGATCCGCATTCCTATTCCGCCCCCGCCGGCTGTACTCTTAAGCATAACCGGGTAACCAATCTCCCCTGCCTTCATAACAGCTTCCTCCAGATTGCTGATCAGTCCGGTTCCGGGAAGCAGCGGGACACCCGCCTGCTCTGCGATCGCTCTGGCCGTATGCTTTAAGCCGAACAGCCTGATGTTCTCCGGGTCAGGGCCAATAAAGGCAATCCCGTTCTCACTGCACGCTTCGGCAAAAGCAACATTTTCGCTGAGGAAGCCGTAACCGGGATGAATCGCATCCACGCCGGCTTCCAGAGCTTTGCTAAGAATGAGCTCCGCATTAAGATAGCTCGTTTTCGCCGGACCTTCACCAATAAGCAGGGCTTCATCTGCCTGCTCCACATGCAGGCTGTCGCGGTCCGTCTCCGTATAGACGGCTACAGAAGCGATCCCCATTTTTCGGAGCGTCCGGATGATGCGTACGGCAATGACACCGCGGTTAGCAATCAGCACCTTTTTAAACATGGTCATTCCCTCCTTTGCCATCCCAGATCAGCACCTGTGCCGGAGTCGGATTATAGGCATTGCACGGATTGTTAAGCTGCGGACAATTGCTGATGAGCACCGTAACCGGAGCCAGGGCGGTCAGCTCCACATAACGTCCCGGGCCTGAAATACCGTCGGCAAAAGTCAGCGCCCCCTCAGGGGTAACCGGCACGTTCATGAAGAAGTTCACGTTAGGAGCAAGATCACGCTTGGAGTATTCCGGGCGGCCTGACAGCATCAGCATGAACGTATCCCGGCAGTTATGCATCGGCAGCGTATCATGGGAATAACGTACCGTGTTGCTCTGGGCAGAGCAGGCTCCTCCGATCGTATCGTGGCGGCCGCAGGTATCTGCCGTAATTTTCAACAGCCCGCGTCCCGATTCTGCCAGCAAGACAGAGCCCGTTGTCAGGTACAGATTCTGCTGGCTGGAAATGGTCCTGATTGCGCTGTAATGGTCGCCCGGTTCATCTGCCGAATAAAACAGGGTATCCACTGCCTGATTGCCCTCCAGATCCACTATTCTTAAAATCTGTCCCGGCAGCAGATCATGCAGCCAGCCTTCTCCTGCAGGAATCGTCTTGTTATAAACAGCATCGTCTGGATTAAGTACGCTTAACGCCGGTTCGAAAGAATAGGTTGTCATTACAGATTCGCCCCTTTCAGTAAGGTATGTACATTCCAAGTGTTCTCAAAGGCTCTCCGGTTCTCGGGACAATGTGTAACACAGACATCATCCTCCGTAACAGCTTCCGCATCTGTTACCTGAACGAGGATGGACGAATCCGGATATTCAGAGCCCGGGTCCAGCGGGTTAGGCGTATTGGAGCATACCAGCAGGACATCACTTTCTGTACGGAGCGTCACTGACCGCCCGGCGGCCTGCTGCTGAACATAGTGCATAGAGCCGTCAAGCTCACAAATCACCTTCGAGAAAAAGTTAACCGGCGGCAGCAAGTCACGCGCCAGCAATTGGTTGCGGTAGAGCTCGACGATCAAATTTTCCTCACCGCTGCGGTACCATTCATTCCGCTGGTTCTGATAGCGGGTCAGCCCGTATTTTCCGTCGGTAGCCTGCCTGGTTGAGTACCCGCCTAAAGGATCATGCCAGCCGACCGAATCCTCAATGATAGAGGCAAGCACCTTGCCCTGATCACTCATCAGCACATTGCCTGCTGTCAAAAAAGCGGTATGCTGCGCCTTGAGCGTATCCGGCATGTTGTACCGTTCCGCAGGCTGCCACGCATCGAACAGGAGTGTGGACAGATTGGCGCGGTCATTATGGGCAGTCAGCGTGATTAATTTCCCTCTGGCAATGCGTCCGGACCATTTACCTCCGGCTTGAATGGTGAATGTAAGCATGATGATTCCTCCTTGATTATGAAAATATAAAAAAGCCCGGGAGAAGCTTCAAAGCAATTGCTTTGAAAGTTCTCCCGGGCTTTTATCCCGCCGTGGACACCGGCCCTGCAGGCTCCGGTGCGTCTTCTCTCGGACCAGCCGGATGTGAACATCCCGGAACCCTAGAAGACATTGTGTATTCGGTTTTGATGTTACAAAGTCTAACACAATAAAAAGCTATAGGCAACAAGAAAATTAAAAATTGCAGATTTTTTTGTGATTTACTTATTGTAGATGTCAGGTTTTTAATTAAAACAGAACACAAGTTCCTATTTACAGCTTTAAAAAAAGCTTGTTATAGTCATCTCATTCAAAATCATGTCAGCTGTAATGACATTCGGTCTACAATCGGGAATTAGAGGGAGCTGGAGAGCATATGAAAAATACAATAACGCTTAAGAGGGATTTATCCCTGTCACATGTCGTTACTATGGGACTTGCGTGGATGTCGCCGATGATTTTCTTCACCAGCTTCGGGGTGCTGCATGATAGTTCAGGAGGCATGCTCCTTGCAGCCTACGCTCTCGCCTTTATCGCCATTCTGTTCACGGCAGCCAGCTACGGCCAGATGGCCCGGGCTTTTCCGGTATCAGGCTCTGCTTACACGTACGTCTCCAAAGCAATGAATCCGTTTCTCGGCTTCCTGGTTGGCTGGGCGATCCTGCTCGATTATTTATTTTCCTGCATCGTAGCTGTCCTCATGTTCGGCGTTAACCTGAATGCCCAATTCCCCGCCGTTCCTTCTTCGATATGGATCATTCTGCTGACGTTTATTGTAATGATTATCAATGTGATCGGCATTAAGCCGCTGGCGAATATCAGCAAGCTTTTCGTATTTATGCAAATCCTGTTTATCGCCGGCTTTTGTGCACTGCTTGTCTACAAAGCGCTGGAGGGCGGTGTTACTGCAGATTTGAATCCTCTGGCTGCCCGGGAAGGCGTCTCCTTCTCAGCTATTTTGGCCGGAGCCTCACTCGTATGCTTCTCGTTTCTCGGCTTTGATTCTATTACGACCATGGCAGAGGAAACAAAAGACCCGAGGAAAACGATCCCCCGGGCCATCCTGTTAATTGTCCTGTCTGCTGGCGTGATGTATTTTGCTACAGCGTACCTGATCCAGCTTACCGCTCCCGGCTTCTCCTATGTGAATGTAGACTCCGCCGGATATGAGCTGATGCAGAATATCGGAGGCAGCCTGCTGGCCGGCATATTCACCTTTGTTATTATTTTCTCGATTCTGTCGCAAGGGCTCTCCTCCATGACCACCGTCACACGGCTGCTGTTCGTCATGGGCCGGACCTCGCTGCTGCCGCAAAGGTTCGCCTCCGTCCACCCCAAATTCCGCACTCCTGTTTTTAACATCGTGCTTATGAGCATCGTGTCCTTATCTGCGCTCTTTATCAGCCTGGAGACCGCCATCAAGTTTGTCAGCTTCGGCGCTCTGACAGCCTTCCTGTTCGTCAACCTGTCCGTCATCGCCCATTACATGATCCGCCAGAAGCAGCGCTCGCCCCGTGACATCCTCTTCCGGTTTATCTGCCCGCTGTCCGGTGCAGGCTTTGTCCTCTATCTGATTGCCCTGCTGGATTCCGCTTCGTTAATGCTCGGAGCCGGCTGGTTGGCAGCGGGTCTTGTATATTACGGAATCCGCAGATTATACAATGCGAAGGACAATCCGGCTCGTATACTATCGGAGCCTCCAGCTGAGGATCTAGTGGTATAAAAGGTACATAAAGGCTCAAACCGTGGTCGGTTTGAGCCTTTATGTACGACTAAGAATAATAAATACGATGTCGATGTTTAGTCAGAGGTACATCTTTAAACTGTGCTTGTAATTTACCTGCTGAATTTGTGGAGTCAGATATTACAGAACTATATAGAACATCATTAAGAGACTAACAAAAGGGCTCCTGTTCCCGCCTTAGGTAAAGCGTTGGGCAGCGGATAGATCCCCCCTCCCAAACGCTAACCTCGGTCAGTCGGTTCACAGTCAAATCAGTTTTAAGTGTACTTTGTACAATTAAAACAGGGGAATTTAGTCATTTTAAGGAGATAACTGTATTATGTACATCTATTTCCCTCAAAAAAGCCGGTTTCGGGCGTTTTTGGCAAATATAAATGTATAGAGTGCAGTTAAAACCTGCAGCGTAGCTAATTAGCCAGGTCTAATTGCAGAAAGTACAGTTATTTCAGCCCGTCGCATTCATTATGCCATGCAATTAACTACGAAACAGGACAAGTGCGCACCGAGTAGAAGGAAAGAGGCGATAGATTGTCTCTGCTTGAGGTTATAAACGTAATTGCGGTTTATATAGCACTATATAGATTGAACTTAAGAATTTAAGTTAAGGGAAAAGTGGCGGAGGGGAATTTTGGAACTGGAGGAGCGGTAGCGACCGCCTTTGTCTGCGGATTTCAACCGTTAAAAACGGTATAAATCAAGAAATCTGCAGACAACAGCGGCTGGAAGTCCAAACATTCTCTGGAGTCACATGCAATCCCAAAACAGCAATATTATTAGTTCAATCTAAATAGCTTTCGATTTACTATTAGTCACAGAACTTTTTGAACTTGGACTAGAGCCACCGCCAGCTCCTCCCGTTACTCCTCGGGATGGTGGAAATGATCCTGAACCTGATTCCATACTTCTAATTTCATTTTCAACGCTTATGCCCACTAGGATCAACATAAATCAGAAAATTATTTTCTACATACGTATACAGATTTGAACTCAGCGGATTGTCAATTTGACCTTCATACGTATTGCATTCACCAATATTACATTTCTACCGTAATGTCCGTCAGACCCTCACGGGAAATGGTGACCCCCTGTGCAGTCCGCGTGATACCAAGGCTGACCAAGGCTTCTTCCAGCGGAGGAGCTGAGCGGCTGCCAGCTGGGGCTCCGCAGACCGCGGAGATCAGCAGATGGCTTCCCGGCTCCAGCTCAGCCAGCAGTGACGGCAATGACGTGCGGGGATACAGCACATTGGTATTTACATTGGAATAGACCAGCTGTGCCTTGGTGTATCCTCTCAGGCTGCAAACACCGCTTTCGCCAAAGGTATTTTGGACCGACAAGCCCGGATTTCCCGCCTTCTCAATCTGCTGCTCCTGCTTCGCAGCCAGTGAATATCCGCCTTCCGCAGCAGTCAGCGGCCGTCCTGTCTTGATCTTGTGAATGCGTACATGCCAGGGAAGACCGGCCACGATCCAGGTCTGAACCTCTACATCACCCCACGGGCGCCATTTGGCGTACAGCACATTGCCGGAAATCCAGGTTTCCTCATTGACCCGCCGCACCCGGAACAGCTGATCCCGCTCGCTCAGTGCCAGCATGGAGTCTGCCGATGCCTGCTCAAGCCCCCATTCCGCTCTGGGCACACTGAAGCCAAACCGGGTCGAGTAGACAAATTTTTCATATTTGGCCGGAGTGTGCGTATGGGCATTGGTTCCAAGATGTCCGCTGTTGAACGCTGCCACATGACCTGAATCCAAATCCCTGCACACGACAAGGTGCGGCTCAGCTTGTACTGACAGGGCAGGCAGCTGCGGCATATCTTCCTCAGCGGACATCCAGAAGCCGGAATTCGTCTCAAGCGCCAGCACAAGGAAGGTTTTGAAGGCCCAATACGGCGAGCCTGGTGCATTATAATTCTCTGCCATAACGAGGTTGGGATAGGCATAGCCCACGGTTAGCACACCTGCGCTGTCAAAGATAGGCTGGCTGAACCACCAGCGGAGATTGCGCAGGATCATACCTTTCACCACACCGGGTGTAAGTGCCTCTGAGCTCAAGCCGGCATAGGCGAAGGCACTCCAGAAGGCAGACTGGGCAAAACGGTAAGACAAGCTTCTCCCGTAAGGCAGCGCAGACCCGTCTGCATCGAACCAGCCCGCAAAATCCTCTGCAAACAGCAGAGCACGTTCCTTATAGATAGAGCAGCGCTGCGGATCTTCGTTCTCCATCAGCTTTACATAAACCAGCGAGTAAAAGTGAATGGCAAACGGGCCATAATAATCACTGTGTCCGCCGATGCCGTCACTGTACCAGCCGTTTCCGAGATAGAACTCGTCGATGCGCTGTAAATTCCGCTCCATCTGCGGTGCGTCGTAAGGCTCACCGATCTGCCGGAAGCCGAGATTGACCATTATCTGAAAGAACAGCCAGTTACAGTCATGACAGGGATGTACATTGATCTGATTCAGCCAGTTGTACAGATTGCGGCGCTGCCCTGCATCAAGCGGGTACCAGACTGTCTCAGGGGCAAGGCACAGCGCCAGACCCATCGCCGCCATTTCCACAAGACGCTGGTCGTAATCGCCCACCTCTCCCCAATATTCCTCATGCCCCGGGTCCGTTCCGTTGATCAGACCCCGCAGGTAAATCTCCTTCAGCTCCGTTTCTTCTCCGCCGCCTGCCAGATACGGAACCAGTCCCCATGATATCCGGGAAAATCCCTCCATATCTGCGATCTCCTGCGTATGCCCGGCACCGGCGCCTCTGATTTCAAGGCGGGCTCCGCCGGTGCTGTACAGCTGTGTCAGCGGAGCAGTCAACTGCCTGAAGGCCGCCATCAAATCCTCTTTTGTCCGTAACGCATTTTCACTGACCGGTTGCTTAATAGCCATTGCTTTGTTCTCCCTTTCCCCTGATGGGCAAGACTAACGGAATAGCCGCCACAGCTTTCCTGTGGCGGTTATTCCAGTTTACTATTATTCTGCTTTTAATGCTGCCTGCTGCTGTTCAAAAATTTCATAGAAGTCACTCCAGATCAGCACATTGTCCTTTTCCTTATCCCACCATTGCTTATACCAGTCTACAATCTCCGCACCGCCGCCGGTTTCCCATTGCTTTTGCGCGTCCTGTGAAGCTTGTTCTACTGTATATTTGCCTCCGCTGATAATCGCTCTTGTGTAGATATCATGTACAGCGGCTGTCACGTTGCTGAATTTAACCTGCAGCTCCTTCGGCAATTGCGGCATATGCTCGGAGTGGGTTAGGCCTTCGCCCACCGGCAGATCGGTCATATACATATCCACCGCTTCCTTGAACAGGCGCAGCGCTTCCTTCTGGGCAGGAATGGCTTCGTCGAACTGGGTTTCGGCATAACCGTATTTGCCTTCCTCCAGACGGCTGTACACCATACCGAAGTCGCTGGCCCAGCTTACTTCATTCTTGTATTTCTCCTGGTCCAGAATGACCGGTCTGCCGTCAGCCTCCAGCTTATAATGCTCTCCCTCAATACCGTAGCGGAAGGTGCGTCCGGTCTCCGGCTTAACCAGGAAATCAATATATTCCATAATAGCTTCAGGGTTCTTGGCCCGGGCATTCACAATAGCAGTCATCTGCACCGGATTGTTCCAGACTGTAGTGAACTGTCCTGCGGAAGTCTTAGGCAGAGGCATAATCTTCAGCTTGGAATCCGGTACATTTTTCATCAATGTATCCAGCTCACGTGAGGCAAAGCCCATATAATCATTGGTCATAAAAGCGTAGATTCCGATTTTACCGTTCAGGAAGTCCTGCTTCGATTTGGACCCGTCCTTATCGCTCAGGAAGTCCTTGTCGACAACCCCTGCTTCGTACAGCTCCCGCTTGAATTCGGCCTCAGCCTTCAGGCGTTCAGGTCCGACCTCAATTTCACCGTTCTCACCGAGATTAACCCAGTTTGCATTAAAGATATACCGGAACAATCCGGCATTGTCCCCGAATTCAAACCCGCCGATCCCGTAAGTGTCATCCACGCCGTTGCCGTCCGGGTCCTGCTCGGTGAATGCTTTGGCTACAGCCAGGAACTCTTCCTCCGTGGTAGGAACCTGAAGTCCCAGCTTATCCAGCCAATCCTGGCGGATGAACACGCTCACCAGCGGGTACACCTCATTCATGCGGCCGAATTCATACAGCTTGCCATCCGATTTGATCCCGGCCTGCCGCAGCTGAGGATATTTCTCCAGCAGCGCCTTATACTCCACACTATGCTGGTCGATGAGATCATCCAGCGGCATGAGCTGCTTCTGGTCAAACATCTGGTTGCGGATGCTGGTGCCGAATTCAAAGATCAGATCCGGTGCACTGCCCGAAGCCAGAAGCACGTTCAGCTTGGACTGTGACTCCCAGCGCGGAATCGCCACAAATTTCAGATTGGCCGGTCCGTTCTCATTGATCCACTTGGTCCACATATTGTCTTCAATCGTGCCCATCCCGTTCGGAACCGATCCCCGGTCATAGATGGTAGAGGAGATATTCCCCCGCTCCTTAGGTGCGTTAGTGGCTGTGTTTCCAGCCGCCGGCTCTTTATCAGCGTTGTTGCTTGAACATCCTGCCAGCAGGCTGGCACCCAGGCCTGCAACGAACAGAAGCTTAGGCAGTTTATTGATTAAACTCATGATGAAACCCCACTTTCATGTAGTATAAATATGGAGAACGCCGGCCCTTTACCCTTTGATTGAGCCAAGCATAACACCCTTTACAAAATACTTCTGCAGCAGCGGATACACCGCCAGAATCGGGACAATCATGACAATGACGGCGGCAGAGCGTATCCCTTCCGGTGTCATCGTGGCCAGCATGGTCGGGTCCGCAAAATCCTGAATCATCGAGGTGGATTTGATCATATTCTGCACGAGCACGGTCATATTGTACTTGGCCGTATCGTTGATATAAATCATGACACTCATGAAGGAATTCCAGTATGCGACTCCGTAAAATAACGCTAGTGTTGCCAGCATCGGCTTGGACAGCGGCAGAACAATCCGCAGCAGAATGCCCGTTTCACCGCAGCCGTCGATTTTTGCCGCTTCATCCACCTCACCCGGCAGCTGTTCAAAGGCAGAGCGCATAAGCAGCATATTGTAAGTGCTGACCAGTCCGGGCAGCCAAAGTGCAGCGTAGCTGTTCACAAGGCCAAGATTGGACACGACCAGATAGCTGGGAATCAGACCGCCGTTAAAGATCATTGTGAATACCATCGCCAGTGTAAAGAAGCGGCGGCTGTAAAATTGCTTACGGGATAAGGGATAGGCAGCCATAATGGTAACCAGCATACTAAGCCCGGTACCGACTAATGTAATTTGCACACTGTTCCAGAAGGAACGCATGATGGGTGTCCCTGTAAACAGGCTGTTAAAGGACGAAAGGCTAAACTCCACCGGCCAGAGCGTCACTCTGCCGCTTGCCACCGCATCCGCTCCGCTGAGCGATAAAGCGATTACGTTCAATAAAGGAGCTATGCAGCTTATTGCTACAATGGTCAATACTATATAATTCAGTGCATAGAATATTTTCTCACTTCTGCTGTCCCGCATAAGTAGCTCCTCCTTACCATAGACCTTGATCAAATTTGCGGGCGATCGTATTGGCTGTGAATACCAGGATAAACGCCACTAATGATTCAAATAATCCCATTGCTGTCGTCAGACTGAACTGTGCACCCTGTAGACCGATCCGGTAAATATAGGTGCTGATTACATCGGCAATCTGATTCACATTCGCATTTTGAAGCATGAACACCTGATCAAAGCCTACCTCCATCACCCGGCCCATGGATAAAATCAGCAGCAGGATGATCGTAGGACGAATCCCCGGGAGCGTAATATGCCAGATTTGCCGCAGCTTCCCCCCGCCGTCCATGGCCGATGCTTCATACAGGCTGGGATCTATAGCAGACAGGGCCGCCAAAAAGATAATCGCGTTAAAGCCCATATCCTTCCAAATACCAGATCCGATAAAAATGGAAACCCAGGAGAGCTTCTCATACATAAACGGATACGCTGCACCGGTGAGCTGCTCAACGACCCGGTTGACCAGTCCGTTCTCCATGGCAAAGGCTGTCGATACCAGCATGGCAATGATGACCCATGACAGGAAATGCGGCATATAGACAATGGTCTGGACCGTCCGCTTAAAGCCCATGCTGCGGACTTCATTGAGCATGATCGCCAGTATAATCGGAATCGGAAAGCCCACGGCCAGACTCAGCAGGCTGAGCACCAGTGTGTTGCGGATAATCTCCAGCGTCCGGGGGTCCTGAAACAACACCTCAAAGTAATGCAGGCCGACCCAGGGACTGTTCATTATCCCGTCATAAAAGTTGTAATCCTTAAAGGCAATGACCAGCCCGCCAATCGGCGCATACCGGAATATCAGGTAAAACAGGATAACTGGCGTGAACATCAGCAACAGGGGCAGATTTGTTTTGAAGCGTTTCCATTTCGGCCCGCTGAATCTTCCCTTTACTTCTGGTCCGGCAGGGCTTGCAGCCGGAGCTGCATTTGTAATCTCCATCAAGACTCCTCTCCTATCGTGTTGCTCTTTGTTTATTGGTTATACATAGATTGTACCGGGCCGGGACGGCAGGAACATTCAAAATCCTACGATGTTTTTTTAAAATTCTACACACAAAAGAGCCATCCGCGCGTAAACGCCGGATGGCTCAAGCCCGGTATGAACTTTGGATTACTCAAACCGTTTCCGGAACTCACGCGGCGATTCCCCGGTCAGCTGCTTGAAGACGACCGTAAAATAACTGGAGTTATCGAATCCGACCCGCTCCGCAATCTCCGTCATCCGCAGGCGGCTCCGCTGCAGCAGCAGCTTGGCCTCCTCGATCCGCAGCTGGGCAACGTAATTTGTAAGACCGGTCCCAGTCTCTTTTTTGAACAGATTGCTTAAGTAATTAGGCGTTACATGCACATGCGCAGCCACAGTCTGCAGGGAGCAGTCCTCCTGGTAGTGGCTTTCAATGTATTGCTTGGCCTGAAGCACGGCATTGTCCTGCTGCCTGCTCAGCCAGTCATGGAAAATGCCTGTAAATTCTGCGCATTTCTCTTTGGCCCAGCCCGCCAGCTCCTGCACAGTCTGAAATTTGAGAATACGGGCAGGATTGAGCTCTTCCCCGGCCACTGTTGCCCGGACATGCTTGAACTCTGTCAGCAGGATACTTGAAAAGACAGTGATCAGCGTATAGATTCTCGTCTTGCCTGCCTGAAGCCCGAGTGCTGCCGCCTGGTTCACGTATTCCTCCAGCCTGCGCTCCGCCGCCGGCAATTCACCGGTATCCAGCAGTACCAGCAGCTCCTCTTTAAGCAGTGCAAACCCGTCCATCGTATCGAGATCAGCTATGCTGCCGGCTCCTGCTCCCGAATGAATACCGTATTGCTTCGCAAGATCGGCAAACCTCTGCACCACTCCAAGCTTCAGCCAGCTTGTCTTGAGCTCAATAAAGTCGTGCAAAGCCTCCTGCACATGCAGACGGTAAGCTTCCCCCATGGAACCGGGCTTCAGCAAGAAAGCAAAGGTATCCTTACGCAAAGGGAAATAAAGGCCTTCCACAGGCTCCCTCTGCAGCAGCTCCTGCAAAATATTCGTTACCGCGTAATGGAGGAGGCCAATGTCACCTGCAGAATAAGTTTTGCCCGGCTGCTCGTAGGTATCCACCTGCAGGATACAGAACTCCGCTTCCTGCCATTGCCGTTCCCAGCCCTCTCTGAGCGTACGCTCACAGGGCAAGCCGAATATCGCAGCCCGGAACAGCTCGGTCTGCTGCTCCTGTCTGGCGATTCTTGCCTTCAGCTGCTTCAAACGCAGCGCCTCATAGGCTTTGCGGAACACGAGATAGGCTTCATCCAGCGAGAAGGGCTTGAGCAGAAACTCTACGGCTCCGTAGCGCAGCGCGCGCTGGGCATACTCGAAATCACGGTAGCCGGTCAGAATGATCACCTTAATCTCGGGATGGGTGTGTGACAGCCATTCCATGAACTGCAGCCCGTCCATAACCGGCATATTAATATCCGTTATAATCAGGTCCGGCTTGCACAGCGCGACCGCCTGCATGGCCTCTTCCCCGTCAGCTGCCTCTCCGACAACCTCCCAGCCGAGCTGGTTGCTGGAGATCAGCTGCACCAGGCCCTCACGGAACCAGATTTCATCATCTACGACAAGCAGTTTACCAATCAAGCTTCCTCACTCTCCCCCAGCCGGTATGGCAGCTTCATCCGTACCAGCGTGCCCTCACCGGGCACCGACTCGAATTCGACTCCGTACGGTGCACCGTAAGCCAGTTCGATCCGCCGGATGACGCTCCCCGTACCTATACGTTTTCTTTTATCGTTTACATGCTCAGGTGAAGGATTCAGAATCCGCCCGATGGTCCCCTGGCTCATCCCGCTGCCGTTGTCGCTGATTTCCAGGACAAGCACCGGCTCTGCTCCTCCCCCGTCAGACTGAATACGGCCGGTAATCAGCAGACGCCGGTCCGACTTTTTGTTGTTGAAGGCATGCACGAAGGCATTCTCAACAATCGGCTGAATCAGCAGGCGGAACACACGGCAGTCCATCATTTCTTCAGGAATATTGATTTCTGCGGCAAGTGCATCCGGATAGCGTTCCTTTTGAATCTCCAGATAATTGTTAATCTGCCTGAGCTCATCCCGCAGTGTGGTCATCTGGCTGACCGGCTCGAGCGTATACTGCAGCATTTCCGACAACCCGTTAATCAGACGGGCAGAGCGCTCATCACCCAGCATATAAAACTTCCAGAAGAACATTCCCAGCGTGTTATACAGAAAATGAGGGTTAAGCTGAGCCTGTATCGCCTTCAGCTCTGCCTCCTTTTCATTAATTTTGCGTTCGTATATTTCATAGACCAGATTTTCGATATGGGCCGTCATATTGTTGAAGCTTTCTCCGAGAAAGCCCAGCTCATCCCTGCTGCGGATTTGGATCCGGGTCTCGAACTTGCCCTCCCGCACATGCCGCATTCCCCGGACCAGACTGCCCAGCGGGCGCAGCAGCATGCGGCTGATTACTGAAATAATAATGCACAGACTGACAAAGCTGGCCAGTGCCGAAGCAACCGCCACCTGCAAAATCACACTGCTGCCGCTCTGAATCTGTGCCAGAGATACCTTGCTTACCAGTGTGAAGCCAACCTTCTCGGACACCTGTCTGGTGTACATGTAGGAGACTCCATGCTCTTTGCGCACCATGCTGCCGGCTGCGGGCATGTCGGCAAGAGCGGGTGCCTGCGGATTGTCCGAGCCATTGAGAGAATAGACCAGCCGGCCCTCCGCATCGAATAAATAAGCTTCCGCATCCTCATGGATGCGCAGATCCTTGATGTGCGATTCAAATAAAGAATTGTTGAATAATATCAGCATAACGCCGTAGGTCTCCAGATCAATGGTACGCATGAGCCGGCCGGCCAGCAGCACATTGGTGGCCGCCCCCTGAACGAAATCGCTTTCAACAGACCGGCTCCATACGTACTCTCCGCCCGTCGGCTCCAGTCTCGCCAGCATATCCTCCATAAAGGAGCTGGTAAAGTTATTGAACCGTCCTGAAAAGGAGCCCAGGTTGAGAATGTTGCCTTTTAGGTCATATATGCGGATTCCCATAATTTCCGGCGCATCCAGGCGGATCTGATACACCTCTTTATCCAGCAGCTGCTCAAGCTTCATCCGCTCAAAGGAATTGGCCCCTTCCGCCTGCTCAGTGACTGCCTCACTTACCGAAGGATTCAGGGTGATATAATCGGTGACCCTGTACATATCGTTGACTCTTGAATCCAGCTGGGCCAATATTTGCTCAGTTGTCATGGAATACTGGCGGCTGATTTCCTCATTGAACAGCGACAGATGGATACGGTACGTAATGATGCCTGTAATACTGGAAATCAGAATATTGGCCGCCGATAAGGCAATGATCAGCTTCGTGCTAAATTTGAACGTTCCCCAAAACGGCCGTTTCCCCTTGTTAGTCATAGTTCATCCTCCGCTTAATACAATGCATGATGCCTTGGCCGAAAGTCAATATTGCTGTTGAGGATACAGGCTCTGATTGTCCGTAACCGGCCTAAGCCCAGCGCCGGAATTCCGTCCGGCGCTGGGCTTTGCAGTAATCATTACTTGATAGCTTTGTATAAAAGCTGTGCTGCCTGTGCCCGGGTAGCTTGGGCCGCAGGTGTAAGCTTATTGTTGTCTCCTGTCATGATACCGGCATCCACCAGTGCCTTCATCGCCTCTTTGGCATAGCCGGCTACTGCGGCTGCATCTGCAAAGCCGTCCAGGCTTACGCTATTCTGGCCCGCAGGCAGTTCACCCAGATGCTTCAGGGCATTGTAGAAAATAACGGACATATCCTGCCGGGTAATGACTGCTTCCGGGTTGAACTTGTTGTCCCCTGTACCGGACACCAAGCCCAGCTTCCGTGCAGTGCTTACATAGCCGGAGTAGTATTTATTCTCTGTATCCGCAAAATGATCCGTTGCTCCGGCATCTGCTTCGATCCCGTAAGCCTTCATAATCATCATGAGGAAATCAGCCCGTATTACCATGCTCTCAGGGGCAAATGCATTGCCGCCTACACCCTTTGCGATTTCTCTTGCTGCCAAGTAACCCACTGCATCATTGTACCAGTGCCCGGAGCTGACATCGCTGAAGGTCACTGCATTGTATCCCGCAGCATATTGCGATAAATGGCTTGTCTGAAGCTTCACCGTTCCTGTTGAAGCCTCATAACCGCCTTTGACAGGGGTCAGGCTTCCTGCCTGATCCATATAGTAGGCAACAATTGCGTTAGTCTGTTCACCCGCACGCGGAGCATATGGCAGACTGATTGTCACCTTGCCCCCGTTAAATTGTGTGATTTCAGTATTGGCTGCCTTTACAGTGAAGTCGTATACGGAATTGTCCCCGATTACGCTCCGGACATTATCCGGGAAGCCGGAAGCAGCAAGTCTATTAACACTGATTTCGGTATCTGCTGCTGCACTGCCTATAGCTGCAACTGATGTATGATCAAAGGTAATTGCAGCACCACCGGTATTCAGCCTGAATGCTGTTTCCGTATGATCCGCCAGCAGCTTGATCGCTTCCTTCGGAACCGTTAATTGGACAGTCTGCTCATTCGCTGCCCCATCAAGCTTGAGCTCAATTACCGCTTTTCGGCCCGCTGCCTGAGACTCTTTAACCTTTTGCAGCAGACCGTTTATTACATTAGAGTCCAGCTTGGCTGTATATCCTTCTTTTCCAGCGTTTGCTTCCGCTTTGATAGTGAGACTGTAGACATTAGTATTGCCGGCAACAGTAACAACAGGCTCGGGTGCCGGAGTACTGATTGTTCCCGGAATGCCGCCCGGAGAAGGAGTTCCGGTCTCACCGCTGGCTGGCGGAACCTGCGTCCCCGGATCGGTTCCCGGCTGTGTGCCTGGATCCGTTCCTGGATCTGTGCCTGGGTTCGTACCCGGCTCGTCACTGATTTTGATCAGAACGAAGTCGTCATAGGAGCCCCAATTCCCGGCTTTTGCATCCAATGAGAAGCCAATCTTCAGTGTTCCATCGGTGACTTTAATGTTGTCTACAACCGCCTGGTTCCACTTATTCCAGCCCTTATTCTTGAAGCCGGCTGTTAAAGGCGTCTGACCGCCCGCCACTGCATACAGCTCATTTTTCACTTCATCCCCGGCGCCCTGCGACCAGGCCGACAGCTTGTAGGTTCCGTTCGCCAAGCCTGTGAGCTCCTGATAAGCCTCAAAGGTAAACGCGGTTTCCTTCCAGAAGCCAAGCGACCTTTCACCCGTATAACCAGTGCCTTCACTCATCGGTGTGGTGTCAGGAAGGGTCCAGCCTTCAGGTGTGCCGTCTTCCTTAACCTTTTCAAAGCCGGGATTAGTAATTGTAATATACTCGGTATTATCCTTCTCTTTCAGCTCAAAATGATCAAGATTACCCCATTGCCCATCGGAGAGCTTATAATGGGCTCCGACAGTCAGCGTCCCATCTGTAACCTCAATATCCGTAATAGCGGGGTTGCTCCATTCTTTCCATCCGGTATTAGTGAAGCTCTGCACAGCATCTCCGGCAAAAATCTCCGAAACCTCTTCACCGCCGCCGCCGGAAACCCAGGCTGATAAAGTATATGTTCCGTTTTCCAGCCCGGTGAGGGTCTGGGAAACCTTGAATTCAGCCGGTGTTGGACTGTAATAGTGTAAGGCCGAAGAACCGGTATACACATCATTTTCGATGGTTACCGCGCTCTGATCTCCGGTAAGGGTCCACGAGTTCAGACCGTCCTCAAACCCGGGATTCTGAATCAGGCTTGTGCTTGGAATAACCGTAACCTCGCTGGCAGCGGTAAATCTGCCGTCATAGGTAACCGCAGTTACTGTTGCTGTTCCGGCAGAAATCCCGGAGAGCGTTCCCTTGTAAAGATCGACTTTAACAATGTCAGGCTGGGAGCTGGTGAATTTAACGCCCTTGTAGGTTGCATTCTCCGGAGTGAAGATTGGCGTTAAAGCACCATTCCCGCCGACCTCAATCACCGTTTCAGGCTGATCAAGGGTGAGGGCTTGAACGGGATAACGGTTAATTGGGGCGGCACCATCAATAAAAGCATCCATAGCAATGGTCGGGCTGCCGTCTTTATTCCATGCGGATAACGGATAATCAAACATAATACCGGTCGGTTCCCAGTAGAAGATCCCGGTGCCCCTCTGGTTCGGAACATTATGCAGTTTATCCTGCACGGCTACAAGCATATTGTGAACGCTGTCAACATCCTCGGAGACGTTCCCTCCAACTTCGACAATCATCACTTCCTTTCCGTAATTCTGCTCAAGCTTATTCATATTCTCGCTTAATTCATCAATGGAGGAGGTAAAGGTAGCCTCCGGATAATAAGATAACCCGATGATATCGTAATCGCTATCCTTCAGACCGGCAGCTACAAGACCGGCATAGTAGGGATCAACGCCTGCCTCTGCTCCATTTGCCCGGTGAATAATCACCTTGATCTCCGGAAAAATCGCTTTGGCTGCACTTGATCCGGCCTGAATCAGCTGAATCAGGTTGGTTGTATTACTGTAGGCGCCCAGCGGATGCAGCATACCGTTATTGATCTCGTTGCCGATCTGTACCCACTCCGGGGTAACACCTGCAGCTTGCAGCGCTTTCATAACGTCAGTAGTATATTCTGACACATGGACCTTTAATTGCTCCAGATCAGCATCGGCCCATGCCGCAGGGGTGACCTGCTTCCCCGGGTCCGCCCAGCTGTCGCTGTAGTGGAAATCAATCATCACCCGAAAACCGAGAGCGCTTACACGCGAAGCTAAAGCAACAACCTCTTCTGTACTGTTATGCCCGTTGGACGGATCATCCGAAGGATTAACCCAGGCTCTGATCCGGATGGAATCGATTCCATGATCCTTTAAAATAAGCAGAAGATCCTGTTCTTCCCCGTTGTCGTTATAGAATTTATGCCCAAGTGCCTCTAATTGCGGCAGCCAGCTGATATCAGCGCCTTTGGAGAAGGAACCCGGAGCAGCTGAAGCCTCTGCTTTTGCCGGTAAGCCGGTAAAAATACTCGACAGTGCCATTGAGATGAGTAGAATAATAGCCAGCATTCTTTTACTGTTCTTCACATAATAACCTCCCGGTAATTAGATTAGCCACATGAATCAGACTGGCGGCCTGATCCTGCTTATATGTAAGGGCTGTCCCAAAGCCAAGCTTTGGAGCAGCCCTTTAACATTAGTCTGATTATTGTCCTTGAGCAGCCAGGAAGGCATCTACCTGAGTCTGCACTTCAGCCTGCACCTTATCAATACCAGCTGATTTCAGCTGTTTGATCAGGTCTGCCTGACCTTTTTCAAGATCATCGATCAAGCCGTATTCCAATGGAATAGCGTAACGCAGCATTACATTACCGATATTAGCCACTTCATTCTTCACATTAGCTGTATCGAAGACAAAGGTTTCAAGCGGGAAGTGGAAGACATTAGCCTGCCATTCATTGAACATGTCGTCCGCTTCTTTAGGGTAAGCTGCATCCTGACGGTTCAGCGGGGAATTCCAGCCCCAGTTCGAGAAGCCTGTGTAGTTAGCTGCTGCCGGTCCTGCACTGAACTTATCGTCGCCTTCCGGATTGTAGTGGGTACCAGCGATACCATACATGGTCAGGTCATGAATTTCTTTATCGTTCTGCAGCAGATCGATCAGCATCAGGGCACGTTCCGGATTCTTAGAGGTTGCATGGATAGACATACCGTTCTGTGTAGCGATTGCAGCAATTTTCTTCTTGTCCGGTGTCAGGTCGGCAATGGCCAGCTCAACATCGGGTTTATCACGGCGCATTTCGGTAAGGTTGGCAGCAACAGTACCCAGGTTGTGGGCATAGGAGGAAACCTTGCCTGCCTTAACATCCTGCCACACGTCATTTTTGTTGCTGACTACGTTCTTCGACCAGGCGCCATTGTCCGCGAGATCTTTATAGTACTTAAGCAGTTCAGTGAATTCAGGCGTATCATAGATGTTAAAGATCTGGCCGCTTGCATCATCCAGCTTGTAGGCCAGCGGCATCAGGTTGGCATCCACCAGGTTGAAGTCGTTGTTCTGCTCCAGCAGCAGCTGGTCCAGCTCATGGAACTTCCAGCCATCAGCAGGCTTTGCTCCGAAGGCAGTTACACCCTGCTCATCTTTAGCAACCGTTTTCAAGTAATTAGCATAGGTTTCAGGACTGTTGATTTCCGGAAGATTGTACTTTTTGCGCAGATCTTCGCGGTACAAGACCACTTTATCTGTTACTTCAACATTGTTGTTCGGAACCATAAAGATTTTACCGTCTACTTTAGCCTGCTCCCAGTTTACCTTCGGCATGTTTGCCCAGGTCTGCGGCATATACTTGGACAGCATGTCTTCTGTCAGCTCCAGGAAGCCGCCTTTGAGTGCCTGATCGTTATAGAAAGCCCAGTTAGCCGTATACACGAGGTCGAAATCCTCATTGGCAGCAAATTTCAGCGGATATTTCTGTGTCCAGTCGGACCAGTCAAGAAACTCCGTTTCAACAGTAGCATTGATTTTCTCTTTCAGCTTCGTATTCAGCTCACCGAATACCTTATCGTAATCACCAGGCTGGCCGCCGACCAGAATCATTTTGAGCTTAACTTCTTCGGAAGTATCTGGAGCACCGGAGTTTGCAGCCGAATTAGCAGCATTAGTGCCGCCATTCGTTGCCTCTCCAGCTGTGTTAGCGGCATTATTGCCGCCTCCACATGCACTGAGGATTGTTCCAAGTGTCATCATTGTTGCCAATGTGACCGTGAGTTTCTTTTTCTTGTTCATCATGACATGTATTCCCCCTAAGGAAGTAGTGTTTTGAAAAGTATATTGATAACCGGGTTGCCCCGGAATTATCCTTTAACAGCACCAATTGTGAGGCCTTGTACAAAATATTTCTGGATGAACGGATAAGCGAGCAGGATCGGGCCTGTTGCTACAATTGTCATCGCCATCTTCAGGCTTTCTGTCGGCAGATCCGAATTCACAACCGCTCCTGAAGCCATCATGGCTTTGCGCATCCCGTCCATATTGCCCAGCATTTTATAAAGATAGTATTGCAGCGGCATCAGATCAGACTTGGAAATATACAGCAGCGCATTGTACCAGTCGTTCCAGTAGGCAAGAGCTATGAACAGACCAATCGTAGCAAGTGCAGGCTTAGATAAAGGAATAATCAGCTGCATGAAGATGCGGAAGTCGCCGGCTCCGTCGATTTTGGCAGATTCCGTGATTGCGTCTGGGATGCTGCTCATGAACGATTTCATGACGATAATATAGAATACATTCATCAGCATCGGCAGAATCAGGACTAACAGCGTGTCCTTCAGCTGCAGGAAGTTAATGATCAGCAGGTAAGAAGGCACCAGGCCGCCGCTGAACAGGGTGGTGAAGAAGAAATAGAAGGAGAAACGGTTACGCCATTCAAAGTCTCTCCGGGAGAGCACATAGGCAGTCATGGAAGTCAGGAACAAGCCGACAACCGTACCGATCAAAGTGACGGAAATGGTCACTCCATAGGCCCGGAGCATTTCACCCGGATACTCGAAGAGCAGTCTGTAAGCTTCCGTGGAGAAGGTGGACGGAATAATCTGGAAGCCCTTCTCGATAATAGAGCTCTCATCACTCAAAGAAGCGGAGATGACCAGCAGGAACGGCACGATACAGAATATGGCCAGGATTGTAAGTGTAACATATCCAATGAGGGACAAGGTTATTTTATCGATATCAGCACGCTTGCGTACTTTTTTCATATCGCCGTTTACAGTAGTTGAACTCATTAAGCTGCCTCCTTTGTTTAGAATAGAGCACGGTCTTTATCGTATTTACGCACAGCGTAGTTGGCGAGCATGATAGTCGCAAAGCCCAGCAGGGATTGATAGAAGCCGGCTGCAGCTGACATCCCGATCTCATTGGATGTGGTCAGGGAGCGGAATACGAACGTATCGATAACATCGGTATTAGAGAAGAGCAGACCGTTGTTCCCTACCATGTTATAGAACATGCCGAAGTCTCCGCGGAAGATGTTCCCGATTGCCAGAAGCACCAGAATGATCACCGTAGGAATCAGATTCGGAACAGTGATTTTCATAATACGCTGGAAGATGTTCGCACCGTCAATCTGTGCTGCTTCGTACATTTCTGTATCAATGCTTGTAATGGCGGCAAGATACATAATCGTACCATAGCCCAGCGCCTTCCAGGCAGAAACCACAATCAGGATAAGCGGCCAGTAGGAGGCAGTGTTATAAATATCAATAGGCTGCATGCCAAGCCCTTTGAGCAGTACATTGAGCGTACCTACATCAAAGTTAAACAAGTTATAGGCAATCGCTCCAACAACTACCCAGGAAATGAAGTATGGCAGGAAGAGTATGGTTTGTGTAATTTTCCGGAACCATTTCCCCGCAACCTCAAATAACAGAATACCGGCAAAGATCTGCAGCACATTATTGATGATAATAAAAGCAATATTATACAGTGCTGTGTTCCGGGTTACACGCCAGGCGTCACCGGAGCCAAAGAAGAATTTAAAGTTATCCAGCCCGTTCCACGGACTGTTAAAAATACCTCCGCTATAGTTGTACTGCTTGAACGCAAGTACGATCCCGGCCATAGGCACGTAAGCGAATACCAGGAAGAACAAGACTGCCGGAGTTAGCATAAGCAGCAAGGTTCTATTCTTTTTAACCTTATGCCAGAATCCATATTTGTTCTGTTTCATCTCCAATCCCCTTTCCACTACTCAATATCTCTATGTATTGATTATAGATAAGCAAACATTGCTTGTGGATTGAGCGCGCCAACAAATACTAATACTTTTCCAACGATAATTAATAAAAAGTATGCCCCGATAGACAAAAAACGCTGCCCCGGACGATAATCGGCCCAAGACAGCGTTTTATTGGCTATACTTTATGCTTTTTGCGGTATTCTCCCGGCGTCATTCCGGTTATCTGCTTAAATTGCCTGTTAAAATAAATCAGGTTTTTGTAGCCCATCCGCTCGGCAATCTCATAGATCATAAGGGTAGGATCCTTGAGCAGCTCGAACACCCGGCTCATTTTACGTTCCTTAACATAGTCTATAAATGGAATCCCATAGTCTTCCTTGAACAGATATCCTAAATAATTCGGTGTAAAGTTAAACTGGACCGCCGCTTCCTTCAGGGTAATCTTCTGCTCCAGATTATCTTCCACATACTTAATAATCTCATCAATCAGCTTGCGCTTCTGGCGCTGGCGTTTTACATACAGCAGCTCGGACAGCTCGAAGAATCTCCGTCTCATCCAGGACAAAATGTCATGGATCGTCTCAAACTGGAACAGAATCTCCGGCTGATGGGATTCCCATTGCAGCAGCTCGTACAGATTCTCGTTCTGCTGCTGCAGATCCGCATGGAGCTTTGAGGTGATCCGGATAATCAGGTCATAGACATCCTTTTTGCCGGCATTCATCATGAGCTGTAATAAATGATCATCGATAGCCACCAGATCGTACTGGATAATAGCTTCAAGCAGAAGGTCCAGAGTCTGATCCATATCGGCACCGGGCGTACCGCTCGGCACCGGCTCCATTGTATCGCGGATCAGCCGGTTCTTGCCCAGCAGCCATTTGGCGCTGAGTGCAGCTTGAGCCTGCTTGTAGGATGCATGCAGCTCCGCTTCACTCCGGGCATACCGGCCGGCGCCAACCGTTATTGTACAGATCGAGGACTCAGCAGTTCTCCGGATCAGCACCTCCATTAATTGCAGAAACGCCTCTTGGGGAAGGCTGCACAGAATAATGAATCTGTGACCGGACCCGATAATCATCGTTCCGCTCTTGTTCTCCTCAAGCAGGCCTCTAATCAATTGCTGGGTCTGCCGTATCATCATGCGCGCATTTTCTTCGGAGACATCCTGCATTTTCCATTCCAGATCATCGATTTCTATAACGGCTGCCGTTGCCCCGCTTACTAACAGCGGAATCAGGGCAGCATGCAGCTGCGGCTCAGCAGGCTCGGGTGTATCCTCATCGAACCAGCGCAGGATAAGCTCCTTGTTCATAAGAGACAGGGCTTCGTTAAAGGACCGGTTCTGCTCCCGCTCCTGTTCAATGGAATGGCACAGATTCCCCAGCATTTCGTACAGATCCTTATCCTTAACAGGCTTTAGCAGATATCCCGAGGCACTGATCTGGATAGCTTCCTTGGCATAGCTGAAATCCTCGTGGCCGCTGATAAATACGATTTTCACTTTAGGATGGATTGCTTTGGCTCTTCTGGCAAACTCCGTTCCGGTCATAATCGGCATCCGGATATCAGACAGAATGATGTCTACACGCTCCTGCTCCAGCATTTCAAGTGCATCAAAGCCGTTATTTGCTGTACCTGCCACTTCAATATCAAAACCGCTGGACAACACTCTGCGCCGCAGCCATTCCAGATCAACGGCTTCATCGTCAACCAGCAGTACACTGATCGTCCTCACTGTGAATTCCTCCTGTTGCGTTTAATGCAGCCTGCTTATCATCAGCCGGACTGCTCCTCCATCTCTGCACGGTCTGTAAGCCCGGCCGGAAGCAGGAGCTGAACGGTGGTTCCCGCCCCGTAGATGCTTGCAATGGTCACGCCATATTCGTCCCCGTACCTGAGCTTAATCCGCTCGTTCACATTTTTGACCCCGTAGCCGCCTGTCTGGCCCTGCCCGTCCATCATTTTCCGGATGTCTTCTGGCCGCATGCCAACGCCATTGTCGATAACCTTCAGCTCAATATTATCGCCAACTCTCCGGCCGGTCAGACGAATCGAAATGGTTTTGCCAAACCAGGCATGCTTGAATACATTCTCTACAAACGGCTGCAGCAGCAGCTTAATGACCTGCATATGCATAATTTCCTCGTCAACATCGACATACAGATTGAAGGTATCCGCATATTTGACCCGCTGGATGTCCAGGTACGTCTCCACCTGCTCCATTTCCTTCTTCAGCTCAATGTACACATTGCCCTGGTTCAGCGTCAGCCGGTAGAAATGCGATAAGCCTTCAACCATCCGCGTAACCTTTTCAATCTCCCCGAGATTCGCCAGGCTGCCTATAGTCGAAAGTGTGTTGTACAGGAAATGCGGATTGATTTGTGCCTGCAGGGCCTCCAGCTCAGCCTGTTTTTTCGAAACCTCCTGCACATAAACCCTGTTTATAAGCTCCTGGATGTTAGCCGCCATATCGTTAAAGGAATCGGCAATCTGCACAAATTCATCATTGCCCGAGAACCGGATCCGTTTCTGAAAATTCCCCTCCTGGAAGGAGCGCACCAGTCCAACAATCCGGCTCATCTTGCGCCCTGAAATACGCGCTACGACAAACCCGATCAGGGTCATGACCAGAAAGCTTAGCGTACAGGCAGCCAGAATGACCATGCGCAGCCTGCCGGCATCCTGTGTCAGATACTTTTGCGGAACAAGGGTTTCAATGAACAGATCACTGCCCGGTATCTGCTCATGCAGACTCAGGAATTCCTCGCGTCCGGAGTCATAACCGGCTGTTCCGCGCTGAAATATAGCCGTTCCGGCAGCCCTGTCCACCAGCCGCAGGGTAATCCCCTCTTCAACGGGGAAGGTCTCAAAGCCGCCGAACAAATCCTCCAGCGGAACAGTGATGCGGATAAAGCCAACCATCGTTTTGTTGTCACTGAAGCTGATCAGCCTGCGGACATGCGAGATATTGTTGAGCTTCTGATCTGTATCAATCTGCAGCCATATATTATCCCGCTTGGAGTCCTGAAGAGACTTAAACCAATCCTGGCCGGTGATATCCTCCAAGGGAAGGATGTAGTAATCACTGTCCACTATCGGCTCATCGAGGTTATCTCCGGGTACAACATTATAAATATTGTCCGGTGTATAGAGCATGAAGCGGATCTTATTCCCGAACAGCTGCAGTGGTGCAGTCAGCTGGGGGAGAATATCATCGATCAGCGTCAGGTAATTCTCGAACGGAGTCCCCTTCAGCTCAATGGCGCGCTGAAAGGGCTGGCTCGCGAACAGGTTATCGGACATCCTCTGTATCTCATCCATCTGATACCTTATGTTGTTTCTGGCCTGCTCCATCCCGGTTCTGACATTGGTCTCTGCCATCTCTGTCCGTGAATCGGTCAGCATGGAATAAGAGATATAACCAATGAATACATCCGTCATTAGAACCAGAAGCAAATAGGGAATCATCATTTTGTAGGTAAAGGGCATGTATTTCGTTAACCTGCGCATTGTTAGGGGCCATCCTCTATGTGAAATTCTTTATACTTCTATATGATCTCCCGGTACCGTCTGCAGCATCAGCTCTGCAGGAGCAAGTCCTAAGGATTCGGCCCGCAGCGTAACAGAGCCTGCATCGCCGGAGGCCTGAACCAGCGCCAGGCACCATCCGTTAAAGGCACGGCGCAGGGACGACTTGTCCGGCTCATGGCTGCTTGGGTTACCGTTGCCTACGCCCAGCAAGGAGCCTGCACCGGTAACCTCAAAACGGATTTCGTTATCGGCTGTAGGCACAATATTGCCATCCTTGTCCAGTACAGCAACGCGGACAGGAATCGTATCCATTCCGTCCGCCCGTGCTTCGTGCCGGTCAGGAATTAGTTGAATCTGATGAGGCTGGCCGGCTGTCACAACAGACTTCCGGGCTACCTCCTGTCCGCCGTGCTTTCCGACAGCCTCCAGCTGTCCCGGCTCGTAGATCACGTTCCAGGTCAAATATCCGTTTCTGTCCACCTGCTGTTCTCCCAGGCTTCTGCCGTTCAGATATAGCTCCACAGTCCCGGTATTAGAGAACACGCGAACCTCAACAGGCTTACCCTCCGAGCCCGGCCAATTCCAGTGCGGCAGCAGATGAACCATCGGCTTCTCTGTCCACACAGCCTGCATATAATAATAGCTGTCTTTCGGGAAACCGCAAGTATCCATCAGACCGAAATGGGAATTGATGCACGGCCACAGGTACGGAGTCGGCTCTCCCCGGTAATCAAATCCGGTCCACATGAAGACACCGGTCAAAAAGCGGTTGTCCACCAAATCTCTCCAGGCCTGCTGCGGCGTGCAGCCCCATGAAGGAATGTTCGTGCCGTATTCGGAGCAGTAGCCTCTAACCGGATCATCCTCATACACGCCTCTGGTTGCTGTAAAGCTGGCACATTCACTGCCAATCATCAGGCGTCCCGGGTATTGCTCATGGTCACGGATATCGAGATGGTCCCGGTGCCCATAATTATAGCCGGTAATTTCAACCGCATCATTATAGCCGTTCTCGTTCCAGCCGTGGTTCATTGCAGCACAGGTCGGGCGTGTCGGATCAATGCGGCGGGTGGTGTCCGCCAGTGTTTTCAGTATCCGGGCGCCTGTGATGGTGCCTTCCAGCACCTCTTCATTCTCCATGCTCCAGATAATGACGCTCGGATGGTTGCGGTCACGGTAGAGCAGCCGTTCCAGCTGGCTAATCCCGTTCGGGCTGCTGTCCAGCTTGCGGTTCTCATCCATCACCAGCATTCCGATCCGGTCGCAGATATCCAGCAGCTCCGGGGTTGGCGGATGATGTGCGCTCCGGTAAGCATTGGAGCCCATCTCCTGCAGAAGCTTAAGCTTATATTCAATCAGGCTATCTGGCAAGGCCACGCCGACTCCGGCAAAATCCTGATGATTGCATGTTCCTTTAATAACCAGCGGCTCACCGTTCAGGAAAAAGCCCTCCTCCGCATCAAAACGGATGCTGCGGATGCCGAACACCGTCTCGTACCGGTCCAGCTCTTTTCCTTCATGGATTATTACCGATTCTGCTCTGTACAAATACGGTGAATCAGGTCCCCAAAGGTTAGGCTGCTGGACCACGAAGCTCTGCGCAAGCTCCGTCTCGGCGTACCACTCAGCATAGGTATCTGCCGACCATGCACAGACCTGCTGCCCGGAGCCGTCATAAATTACGGTCTGCAGGGAGACCTGAAGACCTTCTGTATATTGATTGCGGATCCGTGTGCGGATGTTAACCGTTGCCTGTTCTTTGGCAACCTCGGGTGTGGTTATGTACGTACCGTATTCCGCCACATGCAGCAGATCCATATTCTCCAGCCAGACATGCCGGTAAATGCCGCAGCCCTCGTACCACCAGCCTTCACATTCCGTCGCATCCACTTTGACAACAATGACATTACTGCCCTCATCCCCGTAACGGAGCACGTCCGACAGGTCATAGCTGAAGCCGATGTATCCCCCATGGTGACTGCCGATCAGATGTCCATTCACCCATACCGTGCTGGTGCCGGATACCCCGTCAAAACGGATCAGCCATTTGCTTCCCGCAGCCTCGGCCGGCAGCTCAAACCCCTTGCGGTAAAAACCGATCCCGCCCGGCAAATACCCGTGGCTCCCGTCTCTGGCTCCCAGATGCTCATCCTGGACATACTGCTGCTCCACACACCAGTCATGCGGGATGCTGACAGAAGACCAGTCCAGCTGCTGCTCGCCCATTCCTTTATCGTTGAATGCAATATCCAGCCATTCCCCATCCTTGCGGGTACTTGCATCTGTTATTCCGCCTGTCATCCCGGCCTTAACTGCATAGGGAATCCGGATATCCCCTTTATAAAAGCTCCACTCCCCGTCAAACTGTACTTTGCTTCTGCCTGTGCCATTATTCATTCTGTGAATACCTCCCGGTGAAATAATACTCTCATTGTAGAGGAGAAACGCGAACTCCGGTTAGGACAATCCTATTATTGAATAGCACAAAATGAACATGCATTTCAGAGAAAAGAGAATGAACCGACTGGACCGGCTCATCCTCCTGCAAAAATAAAACTATACATTCTACATTAACTGCTTAATTGCTCTACGTACAGCTCATTCATAATGCGCTCAACCTGATAGGAATTCTCCGGCAGTTCCGATTTAATGTAGGCTTCCACGGCATCCGCGGGGATCTCATACATGACTTCAATTTCTTTGGAAAAAAGCTTATGCTCCCCCTTTATCCATTGTGCCAAACGGGGGGCTCTGCCCGGAGTAACGCCTTGTGTACTTATTTGGCTAAGCGCCTGGACATAAGCCTCCAGAGGTCTTGCTCCGACTATTTTCACACCTTTATTATCTTCATTTACCATAATAATAGTCGGGAAGCCGCGTACCCCTAAGCGTGATACCATCTCAAAATCTTCATCCAGCAGCTCCTGGGCAGCACCCAGCGCAGCTTCCCCGACAATTTGTTCTCCATCCAATCCCAGCCGGTCAACCATTCTGATCAGCACCTCGTCAGCGCCGATATTCAGATTTGATACAAATACGGCCTCACGGGCACGTCTTAGAAAGTCGGCCGCCCTGCCCGGAAACTTATTCTGGATCACCTTGAACACCCGGGATGGCGGATAGGAGGACAGAACCGGATCGGTATGCCACAGCGAGCCGTCAATCGGCATACGGGAGTGCTCCCCCACCTCTTTCCAATGCTCTGCAACATCAGACGGCTTCTGGATGCCATTCCCCCCGTCCGAAAAGCCTTTCCAGCTGGGCAGCAGTCCCCCCATCAGGATTTTCAGGTGGAAATACTGTCCATACTCCTGAATAAAGCGGTTAAAGACAGGCTCCAATGCCCAGCAATGAGAGCATATCGGATCCGTGACATAATACAGGGTTATTGTCTTCGGGGCCAGATTCAGATCTATTTCCTGCACGGCATCTTCCTCCGCAGCACCGCATACTCCACTTTCCAGATCACACATCATATTGGAATTATCCATAAGAAATTCAGTCCTTTCGAAAAAGCGGTTTGTTATTAATATCTTCTTTCTTATAGATCAATTATATTTTGTATGTATAAATTAACAAGTACTATTATATTTAATACCTAGTATACTTTTTATACTCGAAAAAGAACAGGAGCCCTCTGCAGGCTCCCGTGGCTTATAAATCTTTAAATTTTGGTTGTGCGTTGATGCCTAATATTATGAGCTTCTGTATGATCAACAATCATATAGTTGAGAATGCTCCCTTGTAATATTGTTCAGCCATTTATATCTGAAATAGCGCACTATCGCAACCGGAGCCTTAATGACCTCATCCAAATTGATGACAAAATAAATCATAAGCGGCGGGAGCTGCCATACAAATGCGCTCAAAAATCCAAGCGGCAGAATGATTCCCCACATCACGAGGGTGTCACACCACAATCCAAACCTGGAGTCTCCTCCTGCTACAAAGATGCCGCCGATTATTGTGGAGTTGATGGATTTCGGGATGCAATAATAAGCGCAGATCAGCAGCATACCGCTGAGGTACTGCTCAGCCTGCTCATTCAGATTCACCACCCGGAGCACTGCAGGCATTAGCAGCAGTGTGGTCAGCCCGGCCAGGATACCGAACAAAACAGCATAAGCCGTCAGCCTTTTACCGGCAGCTTTTGCCTGCAGGATTTCCCCGTTGCCCAGGTATTTACCGACTAATACAGCGCCTCCGCTTGCTATACCTCCGCATAACACAATTGCCAGATTTTTAACAACCGAAGCGACCGAATTTGCAGCTACCATATCCGCATTGACATGTCCGATGATGGCCGACGTTGCCGTTATAGCACCGCCCCAGACGATATAATTACCCTGGACAGGCAAGGTGTACTTTAGAAAATCGCCCAGTAAACGACGCCGGACAGCATCACGCAAAGGGTACTTAAACTTTATAGGTCCTTTAAAGGAATGAAGAATACAGCAGGCTAATTCAACAAACCGCGCAATTACCGTTGATAAAGCCACAGCCATGATAGCTTTTTCAGCATCCTCCGGATAAAGCGCAAATATGCTCACTGCATTAAGCAGGATATTTAACAAAAGGCAGGAGGAGCTGATCCAGGCGCTTGCCCGTGCATTCTCCATGCTCCGGATCACACTGAAGTACATTTGAGAAAGGCCTGCGGCCAGATAGGAGAAGGAGACGGTCTGCAGAAACTTTGCCCCGTACATGATCAATTCATCATCATTTGTAAAGAGACTCATCAGCTGTTCCGGCATTGACAGCGACAGGATAAAAAAGGCCGCAGAGATCATCAGTGTAAACACACATCCGATACTCAGTACCCGCTCAATGGTAATGAGGTCTTTTTTTCCCCAGTACTGTGCAGCAAGTATTCCAACTCCGGCAGCCATCCCTATGTAAAACAAGGTTAGCACGAAGGTGATTTGCCCGGCCAGGGATACGGAGGACATCGCCGACTGGCTGATAAAACCCAGCATGACCACATCTACAGTTACCGCCAGCGCTGAAATGAGATTCTGAGAGGCAATCGGGATAACCAGCTGAAGCAGCTGACGGTTAAAATGCTTATCCTTAACAGCTGAGATTATAAAGTTGCTAAGCATCTCTTCCCTCTTTTCAAGCCTTCTGCAGGGACAGCATTTGAAGGATCGTTTTCATTACGGCATCCTCGTCATTGGAGCCTGTAATATATCTTGCAGCATCCTTAAGCTCAGGGAAGGCATTGCGCACAGCAAAGCTGAAATCAGCACGGACTAGCAGCTCCAGATCGTTATACCCGTCGCCAAACGCCATTGTTTCTTCCGGTGTTACATTCAATAACTGCTGTAGATGTTCTACAGTCGTGCCTTTATGGACATTAACATTGGCAATATCGATCCAGGCTGCTTCAGACGCTACAATATAAGCGGATTCAAAAAAACGCGATAACCTTTCCCGTGTTTCAAAGCATTGCAGCGCCGCATCATAAACGGTTATTTTAACAAAATCGTCTGTAATTTCCCGGAAATCAGCAACTTGTCTGACCTGGGCGTAGGATCTTCTGACGAGGTCGGCGGGGACCGTATTCTTTATCACTGCACCGCTTCTTGTACAGGCGATGATTACATGATCCAGGCTGATCTCTTCCAGCAGCTGTATAATCTCAAGGCCAAGCTTGTTGCTCAGCAGGCTTTCATATACAAATTCCCCGTTGTGCTTAATCCGGGTGGCGCTGTCCCCCAGAATCCAGAGATCCTTGGCATCATCGCCAAACAGTTCTTCAACCCTCTCACACTGCTTACCAGTAACCGGAGCAAAAATAACGCCCTGCTCCTGCATCATCTCTTTTACTTCTTTAAATAGCGTTCTATTAAAATCACCGCTGCTGTTCAAAAAGGTTCCGTCCATATCAGTGAGTATTAACTTAATCATGTGTATGCTCCTTCATCTGTTGGTTTATCTCAATCCGGCTTCTTCATCCAGATCCTCTGGTGTTATCTCACGGTCCTTGTAATAGTATTTCCGGTCATGCTCATCAATCGTGCGTATTACCCGGCACGGGTTGCCAACGGCAACGGAGTTAGCCGGAATATCTCTGGTTACTACGCTTCCGGCACCAATAACCGTATTTTCACCGATGGTGACCCCGGGACAGATCGTTACATTCGCACCAATCCAGCAATTGTCGAGGATGGTTACAGGGTCCGCATACATGTAGCCCCGATAGTCCGGGTGGAGCGGATGTCCTACGGTAGCGATGGTTACAGCAGGGCCGAACATCACCTTTTTACCGATGATAATCTTAGTATCGTCAACAAAATTGCAATTAAAATTAAGGTAAGAGCCCTCCCCGATTTCGATGTTTGTCCCATAGCAGAAATAGAACGGCGGTTCAATCCACGCTTTTGTTTCCTTCCCGAATATTTCATTCATTAGGCTGGACCGTTGATCCAAGGCATCCGGTGCTGCGGCGTTGAAGGCAAGCATTCTTTTTTTGGCCTGCAGTCTGTCTTCTGGCAGTCCTTCGCAGTAATCCGTAAATAACTTTCCGGAAGCAATCCGCTCTCGCATTGTCATCTTTTTCTCTCCTTAAGCTTTCATTAAAGTTATCAAAATTGTATTATTATATTAACGTTCTATCTATCCAAATTGAATGCCATTTTATCAAAATCGTATTTTCTTAAGGAGAGGCACCTATGATGGCCAAGCTGGAAGTATTCTCAGATCTGTCGGAACAAATACATTATAATTTTCCTGATTTCCCGCTCTACGCAAAAAAGGGATTGCTGAACCAATTTGATAAATATGCTGCGGCATGCCACTGGCATCCGGATCTGGAGTTTATACTGGTGCTGGAAGGCGAGATGGAGTATTTTGTTAACGGCGAAATTATTACAATCGGACAGGGGAATGGTATTTTTGTTAACAGCAGACGCCTGCACTACGGCTTCTCTTCCAAGAGGCTCAATTGTTCCTTTATTGTCGTTGCCATTCATCCCGCATTGTTCGGAGACGGCAGCTATTTGGACAAAGCCTATTTCGATGAGACCTTCGGTTCTAATACACAGGACTATCTTTTAATTACACAGCAAAGCGGCTGGGAAAAAGACCTCCTGCGGGCAATCGAGCAAACTTTTAACGAAATGAACAATGCCTCCTTTAAGCCGTTGCGGCTTCTTGCTTTGGCTGCCGGACTTTGTGCGGATATCAGCGATCATCTGCAGCAGGTCCCCGGGCAGGTTAACGATGACCAGTCCTGGATGATTCTCCGGAATATGACCGGCTTCATTCATCATCAATATGATGCTAAAATAACACTCGATGAAATTGCTGCCGCCGGCTCTGTCTGCCGGAGCAAATGCTGCGAATTATTCGACAGATATACCGGGATAAGTCCTAACTCGTATCTGGTGCGTCACCGCATTCAGAAGAGCCGTGAAATGCTGACTGAAACGAACAGATCGATCAGCGAAATTGCGATGCGCTGCGGATTTCAAAGCTCAAGCTACTTCTCTTACGTTTTTCGCAACGAGATTGGCTTAACACCGCTGGGCTATAGAAAAAAGCTCAGAACATAAAAACAACCGGCGGAGAGCTGCCGGTTGTTTGGATGATGGTATTTTGCTTTTACTATAGAAACTGCAGTGTCTTGCCAGGCGGAACCTCAACAGCTTGACCGTCAACCGAAATCCATATAGCCAAGGCACACGGGTTATAGACCATAGTACAGTCTGCTGAAAATTTCAGCTTGCCGTGAGCTTCTATGTAACGGATGATTTCAATGTTGGTTGCATACCAGACCTCAGGATGATTGCTGATGCTTTGACTGAATGCCTCTATCAGCTCCCAGTTATCCTGCACATCAAACTCATAGCTGTGTCCCCATACGTAGAACAAAGATAAGGAACCGGAAGCATCAGCAAGAAAAGACTCTGTCAGATTCATCAGCTCAGGATGGTTATGATGACAGGTCGGGTGCCACTCATACGGATTATACGGCAGATTAAACTTCAAATGCGAGTTAACCGTTCTGGCATATTCCAGCCCGCATGCTTTCAGCACCTCGATAGTCGCAGCATTATAAGCTCCATAGGGATAAGCCATACCCGTTACAAGATAACCGAACTGCCGTTCCAGATTCCGCTTGTCGTCCAGCAGCTCAGTCAGTACATTCTCACGCGGAAGCTCTGGCAGCACAGGATGAGTCAGGCTATGAACAGCAATTTCGTGGCCTTCATACAAGCCCTTAAGTCCTTCCGGGTTCATCCGTCTGATCGTAATCCCTTTATCCACCCAGAAGCTGCCTTCATGCTGGATTCCGGAATTTAAGTTAAACGTTGCTTTCAGGTTGTAGGTATTAAAGATTTCTAGCAGCCTTCTGTCCTGCTCCACACCATCGTCATAGCTTAATGTAAAGGCTTTCGTTTTACCGCCGGGCCATAGCTTGGTTATCCGTTTCATTGGTGGCTCCTTTTATTATATTAGATATTAATATGCGCTTACCAAAGCGCAATTCCAACCTTATCCTTTTCTCGGAGTGCTATCTTTATCATCTCTAAGGCATTACCTGCTGCAAATTCTATAAATTCTTTATCAAGGGTTGTTCGCAGGATCAGAAATTCTAAATTTTCCAGCATAATATGGAATTCTCTTTGCAGCTTTTCTATTTCCTCATCAAAAACATATACGTTTGTTTCCCTCAAAGAATATATTAACTCACATCCAAGCTCTTTAACTGCATCACTCCCCCAGAATGATTTCCTGTAAGATTCATAACCGAACAAATTATTATGAGGTTCTGGTACCTGTGCTTCAAGTTCTTCCGTATCTATCGATACACCTCTCTTTTTGATAATACTAACAATCAGACTCATTTAGCGCCCTCCTCTAACTCATTATTATCATATTATTCCATGCTGCTACCACTTTAACAATATTAGCGTTATTGAGCTGTCCGAATCTTTTTCTCAAAGCTGAGCCCGGCGATTGTCCCCGAATTCTTCATCAAAATTTGCTGCCGGAAAAGTTCCTAATATATAAAAAAGCTTTCCTGCTGATACCTGGGTTAGGTACAGGGAAAGCCTTCGAATTGCATTATTAACGTGTTTCGCAGTGCAAAGTTACTCGTTTCAGTCGTGGTGAATTTTTTTCATTTCCTGTTGTTCAGTTATTGATGAGCGTTTTTCCGTTCCTTTTGGGCACTTAAACGCTGGTTGAACTTGTCAACGCGTCCGCCTGTTTCAGTATGCTTTTGTCTGCCGGTGTAAAATGGATGCGAAGCTGAGCTTGAATCTACACGAATCACAGGATAAGTTTGTCCATCCTCCCACTCCATTAATTCCGAGGAGCTTCTGGTTGATGCGCTAAGGAATGAAAAACCAACGCTTGCATCTAAGAAAATCACCTGTTTAAACTTTGGATGGATGCCTTCTCTCATAACAATCACTCTCTTTCTTTGTATCTCAAGTTTATTAGTAATGCGGACTTCCACTACTTCCCATGCGCACATTCTTCACAATAGCCGTAAATTTCAAATTTATGAGATATTACTTCGAATGCTTCCGGGGTCTTAATTCCCATATCAATGGGACAGAATTCAAGTGGATATGTTTTGTGGCACGCCAAGCAGATGAAATGATGATGGTGGTGGTCGGGACCACACCGTAATTTGTAGCGGAAGCCTTCTTTAAAATCAAATTGTTCAATTAATCCAATTTCCACCATAACTCTCAGATTGCGATAAACGGTATCGTAGCTGACCCCTGGTATATCTTTAGCAATATAAGAATGAATTTGACGGGGCAGCACGAACCCATTCGTAGATGAGAAAACTTCAGCAATAAGTTTACGTTGAAAAGTTACCCGAAGCCCCTTTTCCTCCATCGCTTCAACTAATTCTAACCATTTGCTTCCCATTTACCGTCCCCTTTTTGCCAAAAACCGGAAACAAGAATTATTTATTCTTAAATGTCCCAAGCTTCAACGATTTCTTTTCAAAAAAGTGTAAAATAGCTCTAAAATACTCTCCTCTTACTTATTCGTAATTATTACGATTTATTTATTTTACAACTTACCCATTTATGTGTCAACCTTGCACGAATTACAAGGATGACAAGATCGGCATCTGTTACTGCACCAAGTGCCAGTTGGGTAGCTGCACTGTCCTCCTGTATTCGGATTCCGGGCAGATCTGTAAGAACAACCGCGCAGTTCCTACCCCGGCAGCTTAAATGGATCTTCACTACTATTCACGACCTCGTCCTCTTGAACCAGACAGGCATCTAAATCCTGTATAATTTGCTCTTTGTCCATGTCTTTCCCTATAAAGACAAGCTCAATCATCCGGTCTCCAAAACGGGCATCCCAAATTTCCTTCAGACCTTCTCTAGCAGCAAACAACTGTCTGATTTCATCTGAATTTAGGGAAGCGATCCAGTAGCCCGCCGGAATAATATCCATAGCTCGGCCGGATTGCGAGATTTTGAACACCGTTTCTGCCTGTGTAATCAGCCACATCACACCTTTACACCTTGTAACCTCCCGCGGCCAACGGTCGAGCCACTGATCAAGCCGTACAGGATGGAAAGGTTCTCTTCTGCGATAAACAAAGGACTGAATACCAAGCTGGTCTGCTTCGTTCTCTATAAATTCATTCAGATCTTCTGTATCCAGAACGTCCTGGATACCGGCCATTTCATCAAATAACCCGGTATTTAAAACATCTTTTACAAGGACACGGCTAAAGGAGGTCTCGATAAATGATGCCTTAGGCTGAATTTTCCTAACAAATGAAGTCAAATAGTCCTTCTCATTAGGAGTTAACAAGTCAATTTTATTAAATACCAGCACATCGCAAAATTCGATTTGATTGATAATCAACTGATTGCTGTCTACATATTCATCGTTATACATACCATCCTCAGAGGTGAACTGCCCCAAAATCCTGTAGCCATCTACAACCGTTACATTCGTATCCAGACGGGAAACTGTATTAAGCGGCACACCATCATGCGTCACTCCATTTATGATGGTATTAGCAATTAATTGCGGGAGCGCAACACCAGATGCTTCAACAATGATCAGATCCACTTCACCTGAGGCAGCCAGATAATATACAGCTTCAATAAGTTCAGTTTTCAAATCTGAGCTGATACTGCCCGACGACATGACTACCAAGCGGTCTTTTTCAGTAAAAAATTCGCTTTTCTCAATTGTTTTTGCATCTACATTCACTTCGGCCAAATCATTGACGATCAATCCGATTCGCAATTGTTCTTTGCACAGTAATAGATGCAGTAACAACGTAGTCTTTCCAGATCCTAAATATCCGGATATCACTGTGACAGGTACACGGCTCATGTATAATCCGCCTCCTCGTAGAATCCCAATTTGATTTTCTCACATATGCTTCAACTGTCTTTTGAAGTTTAATTTTATCCTTATCTGGTGCTATACCATTTCTTGTCTGTTTTGACCCTCCGTATAATTTTACCAATGATAGTTACAAGCATTAAGATTGCGACAAGAATTAAGGTGATTGTTGCACCGGGTGGAGTACCATACTCGTAAGAAGTTACTAATCCGCTAAGCATACTTGTTAGTGTAATAGGTATCCCTATCAAAATCGTGCTTGAAAAACTTTTCCCCAAACGCATAGAAATAGCCGCAGGCAAAATCAAAATAGCTGACACTAATAATGCACCAACAATGGGCATAATGATAGCAATGGTTACCCCAGTTAACATATTGAACAGAATTGACATCATTTTTATAGGCAGCCCGGCAGTGAAAGCTGTTTCTTCATCAAAAACCATTACGTACATTGCTTTACGATATATTAAATATAGACTCGAAATAATAACTGCCAATATAAGGAGTATCCAAATTTGTTCCGTACTAATTGTGACGATAGATCCAAATAAGAATTGATTAATGCTTACCGTTTTGCCACCCTTACTTAAACTAATAAGAAGCAATGCCATAGCCATCCCGGCCGACATTAATATGGCAATTGAAACTTCAGAATAGGTCCGATACAACATACGCATATACTCTAGTAACACTGCTATAACGACTACCATTAGAATATTTGTCCAGGTTGGATTGATGCTGGTTATTAATCCTAATGCCACTCCAGCTAATGAAACGTGGGATAAGGTATCTGCCATAAGTGATTGCCTGCGCAATATAAGAAACAATCCTAACAATGGTGCAATTAATGAGATGATCAGTGAGGCTTGGAAAGCTCTTTGCATGAATCCATAGAGAAACATCTCCAAGGTGAGCCCACCTTTCGTATAAGTTCAATATGCTTGTTACAATAATTTTTCAGTTCATCGTGATCATGTGTGACCATCATTATTCCTTTTCCATGGGACTCACTGTGATGCTTTAACAGCCTGTAAAACTCCTCGCGTGACTTGGTATCCATACCTGTGGTAGGTTCGTCCAAAACAAATAAATCCGGATCTGTAGCAAAAACACGTGCTATAGAAATCCTTTGCTTTTGCCCTCCCGATAACTCACCGATTTTTTTAAAGCGCATGTCCCACATTGCAACTGATTCAAGTGCTCGTCTGACTTGTTCGTTGTCATCATTGTTTAATTTTCTTATCCATTTACCTCTTTGATAACGACCAGACTGGACCAGTTCCAATACAGTACTAGGAAAACCAACATTAAACGAAGCCACTTGTTGAGGAACGTATCCTATGATTAACTTATCTCCATTAGTATTTACTGGTGATAAGTTAACTTGTCCGGTGGCAGGCTTAAGCAAACCCAAGATATTCCGTAACAATGTGGTTTTAGCAGCTCCATTTTCTCCTGTCAGCATAATAAAGTCCCCTGGCCTTAATTCAAACGATATATCGGTTAAAACAGGTTCATTCTCATAATGAAAAGCAAGTCCATCTACCTTTACATAGTACATAATGATATTACCTCTCTATTCATTCCATGAAGGAGGGATCAAGCTCAATGTATACTGGCTTGCAGTGCTTCAAGGTTATGACGCATGGCTTCCAAATATCCTAAATCATTTGCCAGTAATTCTTCAGAGAGTACCTCTAAATCATACAAGACAGCCGTTTCTGTCCCTGTTTCTGTAGCAACAGTTTGAGCAATAGAGGAGCTGGCCCCTTGTTGATAATAAATAACCGGAACGTTGTGTTTATGAACTAACTCAGAAATCTCAGCAATTCTGGAAGGGCTTGGTTCCACTTCAGTTGATAGTCCGCCAATTGCAATTTGTTCTAAATTGTATCGATCTGCAAGATAGCCGAAGGCTTGGTGCTGTACAACAAAGGTTCTGTGCTCAGCATCCTTCAGCGCAGCCTGATAATCGTTATCCAACGCCTTAAGCTCCTTCACAAAAGCTTCTGCGTTTTCCTCATAAATCTGCTTTCCATTTGGATCTGCCTCTATTAAAGCATTGCGAATAGCCAGAACCTGATCTTGCGCCAATACCGGATCAAGCCAGATATGAGGGTCTTTACCTTCATGGTTATCAATCTTTACAGAAATGGCACTTGATTCTGCATAGACATTATGATCATTATCATAAAGTACAGCCTTCACTTCAAAGCTATCTCCAGATGTCTTATATTCAAAACGCTCAGTCTCTTGATCTGGTACAGCCTCCCAATCTTGCTCTGAATCCTCTCTTACGAACCAATTCCAATGCTCATAATTTTTCTCTTCTATTATATTGGCATTAAGCGTAACAACATCTCCTGTGTGATAGTGATCTGCTAAACCGACAATCGACACGCCTTCTCCTGCTTGTGTATGGCTGTGATCTTCATGGTCATTTTCTTCATGCTTTTCATCTATGTGCACATGATTATCATGATTGTCTATATGAAGCTCTACTGGTTCAGATTCAGCATATACACTGTGGTTGTGATCATAAATAACCGCTTTAACTTCGAAACTTTTTCCCGGTGCTTCTAAAATAAAGGTGTCCGTTCCTTGTCCCGAAATCGCTGCCCATTCTTCATTAGCATCTGCTCGCTGATACCAATGCCAATGATCATAATCTGCATCTCCTGTTAATTTCGCCGTTAGCTCAATCTCATCTCCTGTATGATAATGATTAGCTGCGCCTTCAACCTGTACCTTTTCTGTTTCCGGTCTACCAGGGCCATCTGCTGCACGCACAATGATGAGATTGTCATTCTCTATCGTTTTAAAAAGGCTTTTCGTCCAAAATTCCATCTCATCGCTACTATACACAAACACATCTGCTTTGTTTACAACCGCTACATCTTGTGCACTAGGTTCATAGTGATGTGCATCCTGCCCTTCGGAGACCATTAGTTGCACATCCGCCCGATCTCCTGCAACCTTTTTAGTAAATTCATACATAGGTAAAAAAGAAGCTACAACAGAAATGGTCGTTTCATTGTTGCCAGTGGAACCCTCCTCTAGCTTTTGCGACTGACACCCGAAAAGAACTAATGTCACAGTTAAAAGAACGGCTAGCGTTTGGAGCATTTTAAATTTCATCTATAAAGGTTCTCCTTTGAAATATGTAGTTAAAAAAAGCAGGGAGAAGAAAAGCTTATTGCTTCTCTTCTCCTCTATGATTAATGCGCTAATAGGTCGCGAACGATAGCTTTTGAATCATAACTTGAAGGATAATATGTTGGCCAATTTGTAACCTCTTTTAAGAGTTCTTCACGGTTATCTCCCCAGTATAAATGGTAATGATGAGAATCCGTTGGATATATGAGGTGGTCACTGAATTGAATATATTGCGGCATATCACTATTATCATCAACTAGCTTATAAATAAAGCGTACGCCCCGATTACCGGCTTCATAAGTAAGGATCTCGTGTCCATCATACTCGTAGTCGCCCTCGGATTTTTGTCCATTTTTGAAAAACGTGACATGGCCGTTATCAATAGTGATGCGCTCTACATCTGTTTCATACCCGGTGTTGTAGTATTCTTTGTATTCTTCCGCTGTCATTTTGCCATCTTGGGCTTTATGTTCATAAACCTCGTCCAAGTCACCAGCTAAAAGGTAAGGATATACAGACTGCCAGTCTCCTTCCCAGTCAGACAGTTCACGATCTTGTACTTGTTCATCGGTAAAGATACCTTTATTAATATTTCGACTCGCTTCGTCATGACCATGGTGATCGTCGATAACGATGGTCACTGGCTCGGATTCTGCGTATACTTCATGATTGTTATCGTAAAGTGTAGCTTTAATTTCAATGCCGTCCGCAGTTGCTTCCCCGGTAAAGGTTTCAGCCTCTTGACCAGAAGCCGCCTTCCACTCAGACTGTCCACTATCTTTTGTGTACCAATGCCAGTGATCATAATCAACCTCTTCACTAAGTACAGCAGTTAATTCGATTTTATCCCCTGTGTGATAATGGTCACCTAAACCTTCTACTGTAATTTTTCCTGCCTCTTGTACATTTGTCTCCTCTACTTCTGCTGTTGCATTAGTATTAGCAGCTGATCCTTCTTCTGTGCTTTGACATGCTGCTAACATCACGCTAAAAGCCAATAAACAAATAAATAAAGATATTTTTTTCAAGTGTGCTCTCCCCTTCTTCTCTCTTAATCGTAATTATTACGTTTTAAAGAATACAGGGGTAAGCAGCAATTGTCAAGCTAAGATATATATTTTGTCATATTCAGGCGGGCAATGCATGACTCGGTAAACCGGCTTCGAATAATCTATTCATTGCTTGTCAGAATATAAAATGAAGCTGAGAGAATCGGAGCAGCTCAGAGACGCTTTCATTAAAAAAACGGCCACTATTCATTCAGTGGCCGTACCTTTTTACGGTAATTATTCTAAATAATCAAAATATTCAAAATGCGCAGGAGAGCGGCTGATCCTGCCGTTTCCAGTCGCATACATTCCAAAGAATACCCCGGTAAAACCTCCCGCTACCTCGGTCGCCACGTAGGAGCATTCCCCGCAGCCGATGATAACCGGCTCTTGTCCGGCTAAGGAATAGCTGAAGATATACTGCCGGGAATCCGCCTGGATGCTCAGAATCACCCCGGCTGCCGCCTGCGCCTCCTCCCATTCCACCTTCCACAGCGATCCGATACGCCGTCGCAGAAACAGTGTTCTACGGCCGTTATATTTTCTCAGCCCAATCTCGTAATGGGCTCTTTCGTTCATATAGACGGTCAATCCAGCTTCTTCACCCTCATTACCAGGATCAAACAGCAGCAGAGCTGAAACCGCGCAATCGAAATCCTGCTGTCTGCGGCCGACAAAGGCCAGCTGCTGTGAGTCGTCCAGCGTATATTTTGTCCCATATAGCGTAAGACAGCCTTTCCGGTCGGAAAGCGAGTAGCTCTGTTCAGGCGGATTCTTATAAAAGTTCCACTGCAGGCCCAGAGCCCCGCCATCGAAATCATCCCTGCCAAAACGGGAAAACGCCGGGTCATAGCCTCTGAAAAAGCCAGGGCCCTCCATCTCCAAGCCGATCCTGCCACTCTCACCAATCAGCGGCCAGCCGTCTTCCGTCCAGGTCACAGGTGCAAGGTACGTTTCCCTGCCCAGGTGGTGGTGAAAAGGATACCCGACCGGCCGGATGCCGAGCAGTACGGTCCACCATGTGCCGTCATGGGCCTGAACAAAATCAGCATGACCGGTAGCCTGGACCGGATGACTGATGCTTCTGTGAGTCAGAATGGGATTGTATGGACAGGTCTCAAAAGGCCCGTAAGGCTGGCGGCTTCTGGCAACCGTCACCATATGGCCGTACTCTGTACCGCCTTCGGCAATGAGCAGATAATACAGGTTATTAATGCGGTACAGGTGCGGTCCCTCCGGAAAGCTGCCTCCGGTCCCTTCCCAGATCAGCTGCCGTTCTGTCAGAATCTCACCTGTAGACAGATCCATTTCCGCCTGATAAACCCCTGGAACAGCATCTGTATGGCTTCCTGTACCTGTAATGTATACCTTTCCGTCTTCGTCGAATAAAAGTGACGGATCAATTCCTCCCCACCTGTCCAGATACAGCGGCTCTGACCAGGGGCCCTCCGGCTTCTCCGCCTCGATGATAAAGTTCCGTCCCCCAACCGTATTGGTAGTTATAATATAAAACCGTCCGTTATGGAAACGGATCGTTGGAGCATAAATCCCCATATAGCTAAACAATGGCCCGCCGTCCGCGCCCTCGCTGCGGAGCAAGGGCGCCTGGCTTTCCCTTGTTAATCCGTAGCCGATCTGCCGCCAGTTAATCAGATCCTTGCTGTGAAAGATAGGCAGCCCGGGAAAATAACCAAATGAGCTGTTAACCAGGTAGTAGTCGTCATCCACCCGGCAGATGCTCGGGTCCGGATAGGCTCCGCTGACAATCGGATTGCTGAATTTCATCTCCATGCTCCTTCATTCTTTTTATTTCACAGCGCCAATCGTGATGCCTTTTACAAAATACTTCTGGAAGAACGGATACGCGATCAGGATCGGCAGTACACCGATTGCTGCAATGGCCATCCGGACCGAAGTGCTTGGCAGCTCCGCTATCGCCGCTCCGGCGTTCACGCCTGCAGCATTGCTGTTGCTTGTCAGGAACTGGATGTCCATCACCATCTTGGTGAGAATCGTCTGAATCCCGAACATCCGGGTGTCGGTAATATAGATCAGGCCGTTGAACCAGTCATTCCAGTAAGCGATAGCCTGAAACAGCCCGATCGTTGCCATAATAGGCATGGATAGCGGAAGGATGATCCGGTAGAAAATTTTGATCTCCCCAGCCCCGTCGATACTCGCCGCATCAATCAGGGCAGGCGGAATCGAGGTCAGGAAGAAGGTCCGGACCAGCAGGATATTAAAGCCGTTCATCAGCAGGCCGGGCAGCAGCAGGCCGAAAAGTGTATTTTTGATATCAAAGATTTGTGTGTATACCAGATAGGTTGGTACTAAACCTCCGTTAAAAAGCATGGTAAAAAAGACGATAAAGGTCCAGAATCTGTTCAGCGGCATATCCCGGCGGGACAACGGATAAGCCAGCATCGAGGTAATGGCCAGACTTACCGCAGTTCCTACCGTTGTTATAAGAATTGTAATCCCATAAGCCCGGCCCAGCTCCAGCTGATGCTGCCAAAGATACTCATAGGCCTTCAGGCTGAACGCCTCCGGGAAGAACGTATAGCCCTGTCGGACGATACTTTCTTCACTGCTGAAAGACGCAATAATCAGCAGGGCAAAGGGAATAAGGCACGCAGCCGAAAAAAGCCCCAATACCAGATTAGAAATCCATTTCATTGCTTTACTCTCATTGATCACGACCCGCTCACCCCGATTCTGTTAGAATAACGCATTATCTTTGCTGAACCTGCGGACAAGCAGATTCGCCCCGAGTACCAGGATGAAGCCGACGATGGACTGATAGACGCCTGCAGCCGATGCCATGCCCATATCCCCCGATACCATTAGCCCCTTGTAGACATAAGTATCAATTACACTCGTCGTATCCGAAATAAATCCGGCATTCATCGGCACCTGATAGAACAGCCCGAAATCGGAGTAGAAGATCCGGCCGATGCCAAGCAGTGTCAGCATGACAATAACCGGAGTAATCAGCGGGATGGTAATGGAGCGGATCTGCGCCCATTTGGAGGCTCCGTCCAGCGTTGCAGCTTCATAATATTCCGTATCGATACTTATAATTGAGGCAAGAAAGATAATGCAGCTGAACCCGATGGATTTCCACAAATGAATGATCGTTAAAATGAACGGCCAGTACTTCGGCTCGGTGTACCATGAAATCGGATCTATCCCCAGGAGCGGCAGGACTGTTTTATTCATAAACCCCGTCTCCAGGCTCAGTCCGGCATAAGCCAAGTAACCGACCACTACGAATGAAATCAGATGCGGCAGGACAATAACACTCTGATAGAACCGGGACAGCACCTTTTTCTTAATCTCATTGAGCAGTATGGCAAAGGCAATGGCAAATATCGTTCCCAGCACGATGAACACCGCATTATATAAGATCGTATTTCGCGTGATGATATAAGCGTCACTCGTCTGGAACAAATATTTGAAATTCTGAAACCCGATCCATTCGCTGCCGAAAATGCCTTTGGTGAAATTAATATTTTTGAAGGCAATGAATATCCCCAGCATCGGCAGATAATTGTTGATCAGCAGATAGACGATTCCCGGAATCATAAGCAAGTATAAGGGAGCATATTTAAGCTTTTTACTGCCTTGCTTTAAGCTCTGCTGCTTCATGTGGACTGCACTTCCTTTCCCTTGGAAAAATAGCATTTTAACAATACGATCCAACCAGCCTGCTGCTGATTGGATCGTAAGCCTCCCTATTTAGACGCGTTGCCGGCAGCCCATTCATCCAGCTGCTTCTGCTTTTCGGTGATGATGGTATTAATACCGGCATCATCAAGCTTCTTCAGGAATTCGGGAAGCGCTTTATCCAGTTCAAGCACGCCGCTCTCGATCGCCCGGCGATATTGGTCAAGCACCGCATTGCATGCTGCAATTTCGGCTTTTACAGAGTCGCCGTTAAAGGTGAAGCCAAGCGCCTTAGATTTGGCGGCAGACTGGTTGAACTCATTCATCTTCACATACACTTCAGGATCATCGCCCTCGAAGACATAGGAGAGGAACTGGTTGCCGTGCATCCAGCCGTCACTCTTGTAACCGACATTGTCGCCTGTGACACCATCCGGATATTTGATTACATTATCAGAGCCTTCGGCCTTAACATAATGCTTGCCTTCAATACCCCAGTCAATCAGATTTACGATTTCCTTATCCGTGTACATCAGGTTCAGGAACTGCAATGCCTTTTCCGGCTGCTCCGAAGTGGCCGCTACCCCGATGGCCACGTTGGTCACAGTATCCGTCATAGCTACTGGAGCCTGAGTGCGCGCGGCAGTCATGTCTACCCCGACATTGCGGCTTTCCTGTGTTTCAAAGCCCGGCTTCATGGCGGATAACCAGCTGGCTGCCTTACCGGATTTCACCATCACATTGTTTAATTCCGGGCTGGTCGCGGCATCCTTGACCAGGTAACCGGCCTCATACCATTCGCGGATTTTGGTCACAATCTGTTTGTACTCGTCCGAAGCGAAGAGGTTAACGACCTTCAGATCATCCAGCCCATGGTTCAGCAGGACGCCCAGATTGTTACCGAGCGGGTCCTGGATACCGTAAGTGCTGAGAATCGAGCCATTGGTTAAGTTAGTTGCGCCGGCCATGCCCGGCTCATTGTCTTTTACTGCCTTAAAGATTAATTCAAAATCATCAAAGGTAGTGACCTCATCAAGGTTAATGTTATATTTGTCTACGATATCCTTGCGGACTACGATACCGAAATCCTGGGCCAGGTCGCGGAGGCTCGGTACACCGTAGCTGACGCCGCCAACCTTGGTAGCGTTATAGTAATCGATGCCCAGCGCATCGATCGTCCCTTGCGCATTCGCTTCCATGATGTTGCCGATCGGGTACAAGGCTCCTTTAGCCACCTGATTGCTGTAGCTGCTTAGCATGGCGAACATATCCAGCTTTTCCCCGCTTGATAGCATCAGGTTGATCTGGTTAGTGAAAGCGCTGTTACTAATGGGCAGAAGCTTGACCTTTACATTGATTTTGTCCACCGAAATTCTGTTAATGGCTTCCTGTACCTCCTGAATGTCTGCAGGTACATTAGAGAACGCCGGATAAGCGTACACCACTTCATAAGGCGCCTCTTTACTCCCGGACGGATCGGCACTGCCTGCTTCTTTGTTCCCTCCGCCTGCATTGTTTCCTCCGGTATTTCCTGAACAAGCGGTTACTGCAAGCATAAATACCAATATGAGACTCAACCAGCCAAGCTTCTTTTTCATTCTTCATCCCCCTGTACCGTGTGTGAGTTGGAATCGAATTTGCATCGAATCTGTTTATAATGTTACAGCGGGCCACATTCCCTCACTACTCTGTTTTCGACCTCACATTTGCATATTTTCGACCTGTATGCAGCTACTGCTTATGCTTGTTCCGGTACTCCTTCGGGCTCATCCCCACCACCTGCTTGAATCTCCGGGAGAAATGGGCCAGGTTGGTGTAGCCTGCGCGGGAGGCAATGGAGCTGACAGACTGATTGGTCGCCGTCAGCAAATCGCGGGCCAGCAGCATCCTTCTGGATACAATAAACTCCGTGACGGAATGGCCGGATTCCTTCTTAAAGAGCCTGTCCAGGTAATCCGGATTCAGGAACACCTGGCTGGCTACAGCCTCGCGGGTCAAGCCCTCCGATTCCAGCTCCTGCAGGATGAATTGCTCCGCATCCTTCATAATCGGCTGTGACTGCTGGACTGTTCCTACATAACCTGTGGCCTTGGATATGGTATGCTTCATCCACTCCTTCATATCCGTCAGAGAGCGGACAGCGCGCTGGAACAGCACGGATGAGGTTTCATCGTTGAACAGGAGCTGGGCCTCAATGCCGTTTAGCTTCAGTACATAATAGACCATCTGCAGAAAGTTATGGTGGAACCGGTATAAGCTGTCTGCATCTATGGTCTCTGCACCGCTCAGGTCATGGAGAAACTTCTCCGCTTCTGCCAGCACCCTGTCCCCGTGTCCCTCCTTCAGCAGCACAGACCAGGTATTCATATCCGGCAGAACTACATTCTGCTGGCCATAGGGTTTATTTCGCCACAGCAGCACTCTATTACCATGAGCTACATTGTTCAGGTCCCATTCCGCCAGCCGGCCCACCATATCCGTCAGCTCATGACTAAGCACCTCATTACCGATGTAGACAGATATGTCGCAGTAGAAATAAGAGCTTGCTGTATCTATAAAAGCACGCCCGCGTGCCTGCAGCGTCTCCTGGATCTCAAGTGCATTCCGTTCCACAGGAATCAGCGCCAGCAGCTTATGCTCCGGCAAGCCGAACAGCAGGCCGCTGCCCTGAATGCCCAGCAGCTCTGCGCCGGAGTTGATCAGGGCATATTCGATAATTTTTTCGTCGCGGGGCGTAAAGGATTTGTTATAGCGCTGGATGGATATAAGGGCAGGCAGAAGCCTCATGTCCGTATCGAACGGAATATTGCGCACTTCTGCTTCCCTGCGGATCAGCTCCGGATTGGACGGAATCGTATGGTTGATGATATCCAGCCAGAAGCGCTCTGCCAGAAGCGGCTGATGCTTGGCCCAGAACTCCCCGAACCGGCTGTATTGCTTGGTCTCCTTGTCTTTGTTGATTTTCTCCGCTGCCCTGCGGGCGACATCACGCAATTCTTCCTCAGCAACCGGTTTCAGCAAATAATCAAAGCTCCCAAGCTGCACCGCCCGCTGCGCATACCGGAAATCGGCATGGCAGGTCATGAACACAGATTCGGTGCGCGGATAATGCTCTCTTACCCAAGCCAGCAGCTCGAGTCCGCTGCCTTGCGGCATCTCAATATCACATAGCATGAAATCCACCTGAACGCGTTCATAGATTTCTTTGGCCTGCCGGGAATTGTAAGCCGTATAGACAGGTCCGATGCCCAGGGAGGCCCATTCTATTTCATTAGTCAGTGAATCCGCAAACAGCTTTTCATCGTCTACAATCAGCATGGTTAACATGACGCAGTACCTCCAGGGCTGTAGTTGGGTCTATTCTCAGGAGCAAAGGGAAGCGTAATTTCAATGATTGCCCCGTGCGGAGCAGCATTGCGGAGCGTAACTTCCCCCTGCCCGTGATAGAGAAGCCGGAGCCTCTGCTTCAGGTTCCGTATGCCGATATGCTCGCCATCTTCATCGACGATGCGCTCCTCCTGATCAATCTTGCGGATAACGCCTTCCTGAAATCCCGGCCCGGTATCCCGGATCTGGATCTGGATTCCCGCCTGCGGCTGTTCACTCATCTCAAGCTCGATATACAGGTATACCGGATCATCCAGAGTAATGGCATGCTTGACTGCATTCTCCACAAAGGTCTGAAGGACCAGCGGAGGCACCGGCGTATTCAGCAAAAATTCGGGAGCCCTGATCTCAGGAATCAGCTGACCGGGAAACCGCAGCTCCTGAATGCGCAAATAATTTCTCACATGCTGCAGCTCATCCTTGAGCGTGACAAAGCTTAGATTACTCTGAAACATGTAACGGAAATAACGGATCAGATACAGGGACAGCTCCTCCAGCAGCTTCACTTCCCTGGTCCGGGCCAGGGTATGCAGCAGGTTTAAGGTATTGATATAAAAATGGGGCTTAATCTGCAGCTGCAGATGCTGGAGCTCCGCCTTCTGCTTGTTCAGCTGCTCTTCGTAGACGTTAATGCGCAGGTTCTTGATCTGCTCCATCATATTGTTGAACGTATCATTGACGGCCCTGAATTCAATGGAAGTCGGAAATTGCTTAATCTGGGTATCCAGGTTCCCCTGCTGAATCCGGTTCATCGCTTTTAACAGGCGGTTCAGCGGAATAAGCAGCGTCTTGCGCAGCAGCATCAATCCCAGCAGCAGAATGAGTATGGATGCAAAAGGCAGGATAAACGAGATGGCCCGCAGTGTCGGCAGCTGCTGCAATATTTTTTCCTCCGGTATAAAGGCATACAGGCTGAAATCTCCTTCGTGTGAACGTTCTCCTACCGTCAGATAACGCTCCGTCTCCCCCGTCAAATAGTAGGATTCCTCATCCGGCTTGATCTCGGCCCCTGTATCACGGATAAAGCTCTGGTTAACCAGCGCATTTCCCCGGTCGTCCACGAGCAGAGCCGCTCCCTTCTCCCCGATTCCCAGCAGCTCCAGCGGGGTTTTAAAGGCATTCATGTTGATCCATGCGCCTACAACCGACTGATTCGGCATTACAAAAAAGCGGATCAGGTACGTCTGGTCCCCGCTCCGCTGAACATACCAGTTCTTCATATGCTCGCGCTGCAGGCTTTCGCTTTTGCTTACATCACTGACAATATAGTCCTTCAGGTACATCCTGTCGATATAAGTGGATCTGGTCTGGAAGGAGTACAAGAAGGCATCATCCGAAGCCAGATACACAAATAATCCGTCAAGCACGGAATAACGCAAAATGGAATTTGAAAGGTTGTTATTAATCCGTTGTTTTACGAAAAGACGCTCATCCGCCGCGGTGTAAAAATCAAAATCCGACAGCTCCGGCTCAAGCATCAGGCCGTTCAGATAATTATCGGCTTCCTGCAGCCGGGCATCGACCTGGCTTCTGTACAGGGACAGAAGGTCCTTGCTCGATTCCGCCACCTGGGTTCTTACCGTATGAATGGCATATACATTGGAATAGATCAGGAACGCGATGAGCGGAGTGACAATCAGGAATAAACCCGCCAGCATTTTCACGCGGATGGATTGCCAGGTCAAAAAAGGATTTTGCCGAATACGGAGTGTCCGGAGCATTGTGATCTTCCTCTCTGTGCTGAAAATACGAAGTCTATTCTGACAGAACGATAATACCTCAATAAGCGAGTATTGGCGATATGAATCTTTGCTGTTCCAGATCAAGGTCCTATGAAACCGGTAATTAATAAACTGTAAATTCAATGTCAAATCAGATATAGTAAATCGTACCGATTTTGAAAATGGGTTCCCGTTTTACGAAGGATGGATCAACACGTCTCTATCCCATTTATTAATAATCTCTTCTCGAATTTAGTGAATTATTTCACATTAATTACCACAACATTCCTCTATGATGTTCATAGGTTATTTTAACATAGGTATTAATAACCCATACATTTAGGAGGCTAATCTAATGGTATTAAAGCATGTGTTTGCTCCCGGACGAATCGGGACACTTGAGCTTAAAAACCGCTTTGTTCTGGCACCAATGGGGTCCGGTATGGCCCAGGAGGAAATGATTACAGATCCTTTTATCAACTACCACGTATTGAGGGCAAAGGGCGGTGTCGGGTTAAATATAGTGGAATATACCGCTGTTCATCCGACCACGCGAAATGCTAATATCCCCTCTCTGTACCATGACTGTTTTATTCCGGGAATGCAAAAGCTGACAGCATCCGTGCATGAAGCCGGCGGTAAGATCGGGGTCCAATTGTGGCACGCAGGCCGGCAGACGAGCAGCAAAACAACAGGCCAACCGATTATTGCTCCTTCCGCTATTCCTAATGCAGTCTACCGGGAGATGCCGCTGGAAATGAGCCGGGAATCGATCCAGGAGATCGTCGAAGCCTTCGGAGATGCAGCCCTCCGTGCCAGGCTGGCTGGTTTCGACATGATCGAATTGCACGGGGCAAGCGGATATCTGCTTAATCAATTTATGAGCCCATACAGTAACATACGCCAGGACGAATACGGCGGAACTCTGCCAAACCGGGCACGTTTTGCTGTCGAGGTTATCCGGAATATCAAGCAAAAGACCGGCGCTGATTTCCCGGTTTCCTACCGCATTACAATCAATGAATATGTCCAGGGGGGGCTGCTTCCTGAGGATATTATCGAGGTGTGCCCTCTGCTCGAGGAAGCTGGAGCCGATGTCATTCACGTTACCAGCGGCATGCTGGAGACTGTTCATGAAACCATTGCCCCGCTGGAGAAACCACCCGGCTTTAACGCTGTATTCTCAGAACGCATTAAACAAGCCGTTCGTATTCCAGTTATAGTTGTCGGAAGAATTAACGATGCGGCAGTAGCGGAGGATATCATAGCCAGCGGACAAGCCGATTTCGTTGCCTTGGGAAGAACGCTGATTGCTGATCCGGCCTTTTGCCGCAAAGCAGAAGAAGGCCGGATAGACGAAATCATCAAATGTATCGGATGCAATCAGTCCTGTATCAGCGGTCAGCGGCCCGATCCTGAGGCAAGCCGAAATTACGGTCCGGTATGTCTGCGCAATCCTGTCACCGGCCGAGAGTATCTCTTTACGGATGAGCCAGCAGCTGAGACTAAGCGAATTCTGGTCGTCGGCGGTGGAGCAGCAGGTATGAGTGCGGCCATCCATTTGCAGAACCGGGGGCATCAAGTCACTCTTTGTGAGAAATCAGATATGTTAGGCGGACAGCTGTATCTTGCCGGACAAACGCCCTCCAAACGTGAGATGGCCGAATCCGCGCTGCAGATGGGTAGAGAAACCGGCAGAAGCGGCGTACAAATTATACTAAACACCACCGTTGATCCGGAGCTGATTGATTCATTAAAACCGGATGAAGTTATAATAGCAACAGGCTCGGTCCCTTTCATTCCGGATATCCCAGGCCATGAGCATAGCCATGTCAAAACCGCCCATGATATACTCCGCGGCGAGACTACAGGGAACCGGATTGCCATTATTGGCGGCGGACTGGTCGGCATGGAGGCTGCTGAGCTGCTTGTATCTCAGGGCAAGCAGCCTATTATTGTCGAGATGCAAGATGAGGTAGCCAAAGAATTGGTGCCTTCGCGCAAGGTCTTTGCCAAAGAATTAATCGCCAAGCATAAGATTCCAGTCTACGTTCAAACCAAATGTATATCCATTAGCGAGACTGGCATTACACTGGAGCAAACAGGAGCCTGCTTTGAGTTAGATGGTATAGATACCGTAGTCATCGCTACCGGCTCCAAATCCTTGGATAATCTAAGCAGCATAATGGAACTGAAGGGTGTGCCTTTCCATGTCATCGGAGATGCTTTCCGTCCGCGCAAAGCGCTGGAGGCTATCTATGAGGGTGTACGGGTGGGGCAAATGATTTAAGTCTTCACCTTCAAATCATCGTGACAATATAAAGGATACGGCCTTCAATAGGCTCGCATCCTTTTCTTTAATTTTGCCGTCCTCTGGATGAAGATAGTATACTGTTATATGAGTGAACATACGAACGGAGGATCTCCTTGTATATTGATATCTTGATACTATCGCAACTGATGAACGGGCCCAAGCACGGCTACGAAATTAAGAAAAACGTCCTCATTATGCTCGGTAAATCCAACTCCATCAATAATAACTATTTATATCCGGCATTAAAGCGGTTTGAGGAAGCAGGCATCATCACCAAGAGATTGGAGGCTCAGGAAAAACGGCCAAATCGCCATATTTATTCCATAACAGACCTGGGAAGGGAACTTTTCTATGAAATGCTTAATGAATTCCCTCCAGAGTATGCTGCCAACACCAATGAGGTTTTTAACCGGCTGGCCTTTTTTGATTTACTGGAGGATGCGAGCAAGAAAAAAATTCTTGGCTACCGTATAGAATATTTACAAGAACATATCAACTCACTTGAAAATCTGAATCAAACCATGACAGATACAGACTTCCTGCCATTTTCACCATACATCTATCATTATTCCAAGCGGCTGGCCGGCACAGAATTAGAATTTTTAATGGAGTTGGATTCTGCCCTGGAGCGGTCACAGGAATAAACCTGCAATGTTACCGGTTAGACGGCTAAATAATAAACACATAAAAGGCGGACATCCATGAAGCACTTTCTTTACCGGCATTATGGTAAATATGACAGGAATATAAGATTTACCAAAGCATCCTTTGTTATTAACGCTGCTGTCGGAACAGGCAAGCTTATATTGGGATTTTATTTGCTATCCGCATGGTTTAGTTTAAACGGGATCTATTATCTGTTACTATGCTTAGCAAGAAAGATAGCATTAACTAAGTATGAAGCAGCGAAAGAACTGAATGAGCCGGAGGAACGCTATAAATTGGCTCACTCCTTTTTAAGAACAAGCGGTTTTTTTCTTGTTCTTCTTGGGGCTATCTACTTTTTTATCAGCAATAGCCTTTATCTTTACGGTGATTCCATTATTTACGACGGATACCTTGCCTTTCTGGTCGCGTTAATAGCATTTCTTAAGCTTAGCTTTGCTATCTATGGAACCATTGCAACAAGCCGGCAGAGAAACCCGCTCGCCCTGGGCTTGAAACTGCTTAATTTCGCGGATGCGCTTGTTTCTATTGTCTTTACGCAATACATCCTGCTCGTTTTTACCGAATCAGAAAAATCTGTAGAGAGCAGCGCTGCCTTAGGTATGTTTGTCAGTGCCGTATTATTTATAACAGGCGTTATTGTATTTTTCAGAAAAAGCAATCTGTTTTTGAATGACGTTGAGTGACCGAGATCCTCAAGCTGATTAAGGATAACAGAAGCCCGATATCATAATCTGACTCTGCTGTCATGCAAGCTTCGTCTTCACCTTTCTCCACGGCAGCAGCTGACAGAATTTCGAAATAATATAATAGACTTTGCATGCTGTATCTCCTCCTGTTTGCACTAAGCAATCTTTTTCGATGGAACCACTATCGTAAGTCCCTGCGGAACAATCTCGATATTCTCCATTGAGCTTTTACGCATCTCCCCGTCAATACCGATATGAGCTGCATTTGCATCAAATTGAGTGATGCTTACCTTTTTAGTTTTGAAATACAGAACATCCGGATGTTCAATATGCGTACCCTTTTTTATATCCAATAGAAGCTGCATCGTGTTTAAAAACGAACTTTTCTTTATAACGAGCACATGTAGATACCCGTCATCCATTTTTGCATCCGGAACGATTCCTTCTCGTCCGCCTACCACAGAAGAATTAGTTATCAGGTAAAGCAATGCTTCTTGCTCGTTACTCAGTTCACCGCTCTCGATCTTAATATGAGTACCTTGAAATATCTTTGTAAGCTTAGGAACAGCCGATAAATAGTACGCTTTCTCACCAAACATATTTTTTAAATACTGATTTGTAGTATAGCTAATTGTATTTATTGCCCCACCTGCCAGAACATAATGAAAATACTCATCTCCGGCTAATCCGAGATCAATTTTTTTTGGTATGCATTCCATCCAACATCTCGCAAAATGCCTCCGCTGTGTACGGCAAACTCAAGCAGTGTCCGAAATCATTAACCGTCCCTGTGGGAAGATAGGCAACAGCTTTGTCAATTCCAAGGTGCTTAATAGAATTAACAGCATAGTGAAGTGTTCCGTCACCACCAGCTACTACAATGACATCGCAATGATCGAAAAATGCTTTTTCAAGCGGCTTACTCGTCAGGGAGGTATAGAAAATATCTTCCCGGCCTAACGTATGCTCTCTTTTCAAACGGTTAGTTACTTCCGCAACGACACTCCGCGCCTTAACATGTCCCGATACAGGGTTTATAATCATTTTTAGTCTCATATATTATCGAAGCTCCCTTCACCTTATAATTGATTTATCTCAATAAATGTTATGTGTATCTTTGTTATATTTTCATCTTACAGTAATGATAGCTGGTCAACATCGTCCAAAAGGGCGCCTGCTTTCTGCCCTTTCGGGCAGCCCTTAGGACAAAATGAAAAGCCCTGCATCGCAGGACTTTTACAAGTACAAATTATTTTAATTGACATCATCCGGTAATTGCAGAAGATAGCTATTCGACATCTCCAGCAGACGCTGTGCTGCTTCAAACTGCTTCTCGGTTGATCCGCCCGGTCTACTTTCATTATCCTCTAAGCTGTAATTTTCTCCATCCGCATAATCATTCCCAGTGACATAAATACTCTGATCGTTAACGAAAGAGCCTGTCGGTAAGAAATGTCTGATGGGAAGCACATTTCGATCCTGGTTAAACAAATCCTGACCAAAATGCAGCTGGTCCTCTACAGATATACCTAACAGATTGGCAACCGTCGGAAGAATATCCACCTGCCCCCCGGTGCCGCTCATAATCGGAGGCAACTGTCCGCCAGGGGAGTGAACAATTAAGGGAATGTTGAACATATCGGTATACCCGTATTCATGCCCGATTAGTGCGCTTAGCTGCTCCTTTTCTTCTAAACTGAGCGTATACATCGGAATTCCCTGATGATCCCCGTAGAATATGATCACGCTATCCTCCCACAGCCCGCTGGACTTTAAGTCTTCCAAGAATAAGCCCATAGCATAATCCGCATAATTTTGCGCTCTGATATAGTCTCCGAGCAGCGTATCTTCATAACTTTGAGGTAGCTGCATCTTGTATTTCTCCTCCGGAATATGAAAAGGGTGATGAGCGCTCATGGAAATGACCATCGCATAGAATGGCTGCTGCTCAGCATCTAGCTTGGACAACTCATGTGCTGTCTTGCTGAACAATACCTCGTCAGAGGCTCCAAAGGCAATATGATCCTCGCCACCATAAAAAGGCTGGTCGTAATATTGTGTGAAGCCAATCGCTTTATATAATGCGGTACGATTCCAGAATTCTACACTGTTCGTATGAAAAGTTGAGGTAAAGTAGCCGTTGTCCCCCAACAGGCGCGGCAGACTTGGTAGCCTCTTATTCATATAATCTGAAGAAGTTGCCGGTTTGTTCTCAGGCGCATAAAAGGATGTGTTGACAACAAACTCGGCGTCCGAGGTCGTACCTTGACCCGCATTGGTATAAAAGTTGTTAAAGTACGTCTCCTCTTTAACCAGTTTGTTCAGATTCGGCGTTACTTCCTGTCCGTTAATAGTCAATCCGATCAGAAAATTCTGGAACGATTCCATTTGGACAACGATAAGATTGTTACCCTTGTTCATTCCCCAATACTTCCGATTTCCCGGGATTTCTATACCCTTCCATTTGTTCACAGCTTGCTGTGTTATTTCTTCAGAATCGATTAATGCTTCCTTTTCAGTTGTATCCGCAATAACCGTGTACAGCTCATAGCCAAGAATGCCCATTCCTTCAGCTTTTTTATGTTCATTCATGCTGGCATGATGTGGCCAAATATTGAAGGTACAGAGTCCGAGAGAGATTGCTGTCAAAGGAATTAGGACCTTACGATTCATGCGGATCGACGTGTTCGACATCCAACCCTTAATGTACTTTGGACGGATGACAAGCAAACAAAAGAACACAATATCCACAAAAACAAACAAATAATAAGGTGCAATCAGTGAATAGGTGCTTTCGCCCACATTTGCAACCTTCTTCACCTGTCTTAGAGCATGATAGGTAGCTATGACTCCATAATATTTGTAGTACATCAGGACGGCAAAATAGATCAGTGTGATCGAGAGATTTGCAATCATATAGTAAAGAACCTTGCGTTTTCCAGAAAACCACTCAATTAGACAGAATACGATTATAAAAATAGGGACTTCTGTAAGAATCATACTCCAATTGAGAGCGTTATTAAATACGACATACCAGGCTACTGCACTCTTCAGGAGCAGGATAAAGCTGAATAGCAAAATAGGCTTGTTTTTTAAACCCCTCAATTTGTTCATGTTAGCCGTTCCTTTACATTATCTTGCGATTTGACACAGATGCACCATCTGACTCAGATTCCCCACCCTTCTTGGAGTACTCTTTCATGATGGTCTCCCCTTCAATATCGAAGTTGGGTAGAATTCTATCAAGCCATTTCGGGAAGTACCAAGCCGATTTGCCCATTAATGTCATTACAGCAGGCACAATGGCTAACCGAACTACAAAGGCATCAAATAAAACGCCCACAGCTAAGGCCAGACCCATTTGTTTGATCGTTGGGTCATGCGAGAAGATAAATCCTGAAAATACCGATATCATGATTAGCCCAGCCGCCGTTACGACAGCCCCATTTTCCTTCAAACCTGCATGAATTGCTTTCTTGGCATCGCCGGTGTGCGCAAATTCTTCACGCATTCTGCTGACCAGGAATACCTCGTAATCCATGGATAGACCAAACAGAATACCGATACATAAGACAGGCAACAAGAATAAGATTGCGCTTGAACCCGGGAAGCCAAACACATCAAGGAAATTACCATCCTGTACAATAAATACGGTGAAACCTAAGGTTGCGCCAATCGAAAGCACGAATCCGAGCACAGCCTTTAAGGGTACGAGAATGGATCTAAAGACAACCATCATTAGTACAAAGGCAAACGCTACGATTAGAATAGCAAAGGTTGGCATGGCACTCATGATTTGGTCAGAGATATCAATATTAACGGCTGTAGCTCCTGTCACCAGAATCTCCATATTCCCGCTGTCAGAAAGATCCCTGATCTCGTTTACAAGATCTTTGGTTTCCTGTGCATTCGGTCCATCTTCCGGCGTGACACTCAGTAGAAATAGTTCATTCGTTTGGTTCGGCATTGCAGGGGTGGCACTTTTCACATGATCCAGTTCGTTTATAGTTTCGGACAATGCATTCAGGTTTTCTGCAGAAGCCGCTTCCTGATTTGCAGGTTCAGCAATTACGACTAACGTAGAATGGAATCCTGCCCCATAAGCATCCGATAACATATCGAACCCTTGTTTCTCCGACGTTTCATATTGTTTATTCCCATCGTCCGGAAGGCCAAGATTTAAATGAAAGAACGGAGTAGCAATTACCGCCAGTAAAGCGATGCCGACTACAGCAACGATCAATGGATTTTTCGTTACGAATCTGCTCCAGGCATTGGTATCGGATTCTTTTTTCTTGTTTGCCCGCGTCAGCATGGCGATCAACCGGTTGCTCTTCTCGGGTCTGATGCGATGTCCCATAATTCCCAAGACCGCGGGTACAACCACTACGGCTACAATGATCGACATCAAAACAACTACAGCGGTCGCGATTCCCATGGTGGTCATAAAGGGAATGTCCACAACCATAAGACCCAGAAGCGCGATGATTACCGTTAATCCGGCAAAGATTACTGCATTACCAGCCGTACCGTTTGCGATCGCAATCGATTCTTGAACGGAAAATCCTTTTTTCAATTGTTGTTTGAACCGTGAGAAGATAAACAGGGAGTAATCAATTCCGACGGCAATTCCGAGCATTCCTGCCAAAGTGAGGGAGATCGAGGAGATATCGAAAAAGTTAGTTCCCAGCAAGATTAACAATACCCCGATACCAACACCGATCAGGGCCATAAGGATCGGCATTCCTGCAACAAGCAAGGAAGCAAAGGTAATGGCTAAAATAACATAGGCTAATATGACGCCCATAATCTCGCCAGGGCCTCCGCCCGCTTCCGTCTGTTCAAACTTTACAGTTCCGCTAAGTCCGGTCTCGATTCCTTTATCACGTGTTATCGCTAAACTGTCTTCTACTTTATCCTTAGATTCTTGTGAAACCTTATCTGCGGCAGAATTATACGTCACGACTGCATAGCCGATTTGTTTATCCGGATTGATGTTCGCCAGCTCGTATGGAGACGCAACCGAAGCTACTGCCTCATCTTCTTGAATCTTCGTAAGCAGCTCGCTAATGCTCGTTTTATTACCAGCTGAGTCTAAGGCTTCGTTATCCGGAGCTTTGAACACGATTTTTACTTGCCCGTCCTGTTCACCGCCTGTGAATTTTTCAGCTAAAATCTTCATGGCTTTTTCTGACTCTGTACCGGGGATAGATACATCCTCTTGGAACGCTGTTCCCATACTAAAGATCAATCCGCCCAATACAGCCATAAGCAATATAAATGCTACTATCACCTTTTTACTGTTGGAGCCTGCATAGCGTCCTAAACTAAATAACATCTTTGCCATTCTTCTCTCTCCTCCAATGCTCTCTACGACTAAGGTCGCCGACATTTAATGTTTTATCATGTCCTTATCGTACAGCTTGAAAGAAAAGGGCACATCGTCCGAATGGGCAGCCGTTACTTGCCCTTTTGGGCAAAATAGGGCATAAACAGCACTATATGCCGTTTGAGCCCTTTATTGCGTAGTATACCGTTATGCCCTCTCAGGCAGTTTTTTCTGATTTACGAAATAGCTGAAACCTACGCTTCTCGGAGTTCTACGGCTGAGTAAGCCGGCAAGACAGGAAGACAAATAGACTTGCTTAAATCCATAGCGCTCTGTTAGTTTTATCTTTGTGTATTCCCCATGATCAGCTGCCATCGTTTGCGAGACCAGAGTCATTTCGCGTTGTAATTCACCAGAAGCACTACTGGAATGAACTTGCATATCTTTCAGAATACAAATGTCCTGATCCGTTTGGCTACGGTTAAAGGATTTAAATCGTATCTGCATCTGCTGTTTTAGCTTTAGCGGACTAATGATTCGATTATTTAAGCCATATACTTCTCCTGCCGTGTTTGCAAGCTTTATCTTGTCCAAAATAAGCTCTTCATTTAAGTTCTTTCTGCTGTTATTAAGTAACTGAAGTAAAGCTTTCATTGATCCTGCTTTCGGGACACTGACAGCAGCCTTGACTACCATCAAGCCCGTTCCACTTGAAAAGGCATACGAATCCATTACTGTAACATCTCCGTTAGAAAAAAATAATGCCGCCTGCATTGCATTCTTGTAGGATTTAGATATTTCAGCAGACATACTAATAAACAAAACCTTCTCTTTCTGCTCAATAACGGATTTAAAAAGATCATAAAAATCTTTAACCGAAGGAGCTGCAATGCCAGGCATCATACCTCTTTCCAGGACATGGCGGTAAATATCTTCAGTCTGAATATCTTCATTGTGCTTGTAAATATTGTTATTGCCAAAGACAACATAAACAGGAATAACTCGGATACCCAATCGTTTTTTCAGTTCTTCAGGAAGCGTGGTCATACTATCCGTAAATACACGCACATTTTTCATAAGAAGCCTCCTCCTTCTATTCCGTTAGTAAGCATCCTAAAATTCAATGAAAACAACTTTAAATAGTCCGATATATTTGGTATTGTCCGCGGTCGTGAAAATAGAATAAAACAGTTTATTTTTTCTTTCTGTTGTTGATGCTAGCATTGGTTTACTGATTAGATTCGTAAAGCTTGTTATAAAGCCGTTTTTAATCCCTTCATGTACACCCGAACGGTTTAATTTATACTCTGCGAAATCTTCCTTGTCCGGATTATACAATGCAAGCAATGCAAACAAGATGGCACATAGAATAAGAAGCTTATTGTTATTATTTATCCTTCTATTGTCCTCATTGAATTGCGGATTAAACATTCCAACCCTCCTCGAATACACAGCCGTGAAGAAGAATAAGCATTCATCGCGACGTTTGTTTTAGCTCCAGTCGAAGTCTGTTCTGAGCGTTATCAATCATTGAATGAATGATTTCGGTAACGCCTGAAATAATCAAATAACCTGACATAAAAAAGATATACGTAACTTCAAGATTATTGGCTGTCACCCACGAAACAATTCCGAGCAGAAATGACAAAATAGAGTTAGGCAACAGTATCCAGTTCTTCCTCTTTATGTTCACCGATTTCAGATAATGATTAAAGTTCAGATACGCATTAAATACAAACCCTAAGCTGAGCAGGAGATGTGTAGATACAGAAAAGGCATCCCCCTTCAATAAAATCATTGATGACAGTCCCAATAGAGCAAAATAAAGTTTGGAAGTATGCTTCCAGACAGGCATGTGATTTTTAACTTTTTTAAGATGACGGATATATTTGTACACAGAGAATGAAAAAAAAGAAAAAAAGAATAAGGCTCCGAGTATTCTAAAAGTAAATTCGGGTTTCTGCATAAAAAACATTCCAAGAAGCGTGGTACATGCCCCTTTTATCATTGAACTCGTTCTAAGAAGAGCAAAATAATCAATTTTGCGGCAGCCTGTAATCACAGATTTGAAAAATGTTGATATAGCTTCCTTCGTCTTCACATCTGACCTGCCTAATGCCAGCAATATCGCTTCAAAACCGTCGACGCCGCCGCTTGTCAGATCTACCACTAAACTTGCACCGCCTGCTCCCAGGGCATCAAACAAGTCATTGGTAAATGTCTTTCTTTGCTCAAAATCAACATGTTCAATCCAGTTATCAACCATCTCATTAATCAGTTTGCAGCGTGGAGTCAAATCATCCTTTCGCACAAAGGCGCTGCCTTCCACCTCCCAGGTCATGGGATGATGTTGCATTAATCCTGTTGCCGAGCTTTCAATGATATATCGGGAAGTGTCGGTTGACGCAAACAGCATTCCGATCACACTGAACTCTGGTATAATTTGAAGCGTTCGGTCTTGTATTTTCTTCATATTTTCTGCCCAGGGAAGATCCTCGCAGAAGCCTGGACCATCATTGTTATAGATTTCAAGAATCTGCTCTCTAGCGGATTCTCCGCACATCATTGAGGCATACATCGCGAGATTTCCGCCTTTTGAATGCCCGCCTACCCTATATCTGTTCACACCAGGAACAATAACGGATTCAAGATAAGCCAGCGCCGATTGCTGGGCGGACACTGTTTGAAAGCTTATCGTAAAGTCCTCTCTCCATCCCAAGATAGAATTGTCTGTCCCGCGATATGCAATATAATTCGTATCATCTTCCAGTTCAATTAACAATGCAGAAAACTGCATCATTCTGGCATCATCCATAATATCAATGAAATTGGATAGCCTTGCATTTTTGAACCGCTCCGATTGTGCCATTTCTTTAAGCAGCGCGTGGTCTATAATCGACAGGCGCTTCAAACGTTCGGCATTTTTCTCATGCTGATGATTAAAATATAATTCAGAAGCTTCTGTTACCGTTATAGACTTGTCCTGACCTAATTCGGGTACAATTCCCTCCAGATCAAAGTAGGATAATGCAGACAATATTAAATTATCCACTTCATTAAAAGGCCGCTCCTTCAAACTTAGATCCCCGCGCCACTTTAAATAAGACAGGATATTCCCCATACATGCACCTCAATATTTTGAGCTTATTAAGAAAGTGATTAATCCCACAGCCTGACATCAATAACAACGGCTGCAGGCTATCTGCGCATGCAGCCGTTATCTTGATTCATCCTTGTATTTTATTGAATGGCTTCATAGAAATCCGTAGCAGATTGTGTGGTGTGCTGATATTTTTTCTCCACTTCCTTCATCACTTCCTCACCTTCAACATCCAGATTCGGCAGAAGGCGGTCCAGCCACTTCGGCAGGTACCAGGCTGATTTGCCCAGCAATGTCATCACACCCGGGACAATAAGCAGACGCACGATAAAGGCGTCAAACAATACCCCGAATAGAAGCGCAAAACTCATAACTTTAATACTTGGATCGGTTGTCATCATAAATCCGGCAAATACCGAGATCATAATCAGACCTGCCGCCGTAACGACACCGCCGCTGTGACGGATTCCGGCAAGCACTGATTTTTTGGCATCCCCGTTCTTTTTGAAGTCTTCACGCATCCGGCTGACCAGGAAGACCTCATAGTCCATTGCCAGACCAAACAGAATACCTACAACCATGATAGGGAGAAAGTTAAGTACAAGGGATTCTCCGCTGAAGCCGAACAGATTCTGGAAATGACCGTCCTGCACAACATAAGTTATGAATCCCAAAGTAGCTCCAAGAGAGAGAACAAAACCAAGAACCGCTTTGATCGGAACCAAAATCGAACGAAACACCATAACTAACAGAACAAATGCCAGACCTACTATGATTAGGCAAAATTCAGGCAATGCCTCATTAAGCTTCTGGGAGATGTCTATATTAATGGCTGTGCTGCCGGTGACACTCAGCTCCACATGGTTCTGTTGTGCAATTTCCGCTGCATGACTGCGAATCGTCTTGACCAAATCCACCGTTTCAATATCTGCATGTCCGGTAGCCGGGATAACATTGATCAATGAAACATTTCCCGAAGCACCTGTTACAGCCGGAGTAACGGTGCCGATGTTCGGATAGGTTTTGAGCTGCTCTACCGTCTTGGCCAGATTAGCTTCAGCTTCCGGACTGCCGTCTGTCTTGGCAAGAATCATTAGCGGATTATGATAACCGATACCGTAAGCCTCTGACATCAGATCATATGCCCGGCGCTCGGTCATAGTTGTCGACTTTAGCCCATCGTCCATAGTCCCAGTCTCCATATGCATAAATGGAACGGATAAGATTGCGAGCAGTGCAGTACCCAAGAGGACAGTCAACCAAGGACGTGCCGTAACCAGTCTTCCCCATTTATCTCCGCGATTCTTCTTTTTGAGATGAGTAACGCTTCTTTCAGAACGCTTAGCCCGCTTGGCCTTGATTAATCCGCCCATAGCGGAGAGAACCGCAGGAACTGTGATAATTGCAATTAAGACAGCTACCAGAATACATAGTGCAGCAGCCAGCCCCATTGCCGTAAGGAACGGAATACCTACAACACTCATCCCGGCAAGACCGATAATCACTGTAACTCCGGCAAATACGACTGCGCTCCCTGCCGTGCCGTTGGCAATTGCAATGGCTTCTCTCCGCTCAAAGCCCTGGGCCAGTTGCTGACGGTATCTGGAAATAATGAACAGCGCGTAATCTATGCCTACTGCCAGACCAATCATGCTGGCAAGCGATAAGGCGAATGAAGGGGTCTCTAAGAAGTTGGAGCCCATTATGATCAGCATAACACCTGTTCCCAGACCAATAACTGCTGTCAGAATTGGAATAATCCCTGTCAGGAACGATCCGAAAGCAAAGGTGAGAACAACAAGAGCTATCAGGACGCCGATACCTTCAGTAGCTCCACCGATCTCCATTGATACATAACCGTTTCCGGTTACTTCCGCCTGCAGGCCGGCATTCCGTAAACCTTCAGCCGCTTCCAGCACATATTCCTTCGAGACCTCTGTAACCTCAACACCTGGACGATAAGTAATCGTGGCATAACCGATAGTGCCATCGGCATTCAATGATTGATTATCATAAGGACTGACAACTGATGATACCTCAGGGTCCATCGCCACTTCCTTAAGCTCGGCGGAAATCAGCTGCTTGTTTGCCTCTGATGATAAGGTTTCATTATCCTTCGCTTTCATTACCAGCTGAGTTTCCTTGCCTTGGCCGTTCATGGAAGGGAATTCCTGATACATTCGTCCCATTGTCTGGATTGATTCCAGACCAGGAATCGTCGTTTCTTCGTTAAGCTTCGGCCCCATGGACATCGCCACTATCGAAGAAATCAGCATGACCGCTATCGTTCCCAGAATTACCTTGATTCGATTCTTGGCTGACCAGAAGCCCAGCCGATATAACAATTTAGCCATAACAGTATCGTCTCCTCTTATCTGTATCTTTGATCTTCTCTTAGGATACAGCAGCCATAAGTGGACAACATCGTCCGAAAGGGCAGCAGCATTCTGCCCTTTCGGGCTGCCCTGATACAGTTAGAACATGAAAATTTAATATATTTCCAGATCAAACATAAAAAAAGCATGCAGGATATTCATCCCACATGCCGGCAACATAAAATTATAGATTTAGCAGCCCACGCTCCAATGCAGCAGCAACGGCCTGTGACCGGGAGTCTACCCCCAGCTTATTATAAATACTGGTCAAATGGGCTTTGACCGTACGTTCTCCAATAGCCAGATCATAAGCAATTTCTTTACTCTTAAAGCCCTTTGCCACACACTGCAGAATATACGTTTCTTTGTCGCTCAGCAGAGCTGCTTCCGCTTTCAGCGGGAGCTCAGCCAGCTGGGTCTTGGCAGCAATAACACGCTCCATAATCTCTGCCGACAACAGCGTATCCCCACGTACAGCAGACTCAATGCTCCGGAACAGATTGTCGCGGTTTGTGTCCTTCAGCAGATAACCCTTGGCCCCCAAAGCCAATCCTTTGATCATAAGCTCATCTTCATTGTAGGTTGTCAGGATGATGACCGGGATCGTGATTCCTTCACTCTTCAGCTCCTGCATCGCATCCAGACCGCCCATAACCGGCATATTCAGATCCATCAGGATGACGTCAGGCTGAAGCGTCTTGAGCAGCTGGAGCGCCTGCTGACCGTTCTCGGCTTCGCCAATCACTTGAAACTGCTCACTTGTCTCCAGAATGAGCTTGAGTCCTTCGCGGACTACAAAATGGTCATCGACAAGCATGATTTGACAAGTGTTCATCTCTGTGCCCCTTCATTATGTGGTATGGATAACGTTATCGTCGTGCCTTGCCCACTGCTGGATATTTCCATCTCTCCGCCGATTAGCCTTGCCCGCTCCTGAATACCGAGCAGTCCGTAATGGCCGGGCTCCTTCCCGATTGCTTCTGTATCAAAGCCCCTTCCATTATCAATAAGCCTGATCTGCAGCCTGTCCCTATCGCCATAAACCTTAATCTTTACCATGCTTGCACGGGCATGACGGGCAATATTGGTGAGACTCTCTTTAATGATATGGATACTATGCTCCATAACGACCCGCGACAGCCGCTTGTTCCACTCAATATCAGTGATCATCTGAATACCGGTCGCTTCCCTGAAATGCTGCGCTTCATCCTCTATGCTCTCTTTGAAATCCAGCTCGGGTGCCGATTTCAGCCGCAGATTATCTATTGCCGTGCGCGCCTCCGCCAGCGTTCGACGGGCTTGCTGCATGGATAGCCTAATGATCTCCTGGGAACGTTCCGTATTGCCCTTTGTTAAATGTGCGTCAGCAGCTTCGAGCTGCATAATCAGTCCGGCGACTCCCTGTGCCAGAGTGTCGTGCAAATCACGGGCCATTCTCTGCCGCTCATTTGAAAGTGTAAGCTCTTCTACCTTCCGGTGCGCCTCCTGCAGATCACTCAAGAAGCTTTGTACTCTGAGCCTTTCCTGCACTTGACGGAAGAACGTAATAGCATATGCAATTACAATGATTAGCATCAGTACAAAGATAGGCAGGAAAATCAGCAGTTCACCTGTATCGTCAACAGTCAGAGCAGAATCAAAAAAGATGATGATGCTTATTAGTGAGACAAAGACGACTCTCCTGAAGCGAAAAGAAAAGCCTAAGCTTTGGGCAATGAGTACCGGAAGCAGTCCGATCAGCACCGCCTGATACCCGCCCGGCATCAGGATGGCACACAAGTAAATCAGAGTCCCCTGGATAGAAAAATAAATCCAGAATTGTTTCGGCGTAACCCGGTACGATACCCAATGGAGCAGAGCATGGATCGTGAACAAGCCGGTAAATATAACACCGGGCAGAATTAAGGGGTCCTCTAGAAACTGCAGGACAATGCTTCCAGCGTATACAAGCGTTAACCAGATCAGTACGGGTACTCTCGTGGAAAACATCTCATTAATAACCTCAAGTCCATCCTTCTTCTCCCTCAACAGAATATCCCTCTCTCATAATAAATGATTACAGTTTGAACCTGCCGATAGAACCTCTTAGCTGCTGCGACAGCACGGCCTGTTCTTTAGTGGTATTTGCCGCCTGATGCATAACCTGATTAATCTCAGCTAAGCTTCCATTGATTGTCCGGGTATAGTCCGAGGTTAAGAGTGAATGGTCCTTTACACTCCGGATAACTCCGCCAATCTCACCAACAGCAGTGCCCATGATGACAGTGGCTGAGTTCACCTCTTCCGACAATGAATAGATCGTTGCAGCATCCTTCTGATATTGTCTTCCGGTGTTGATCAGCAGCTCGTAATCTGCCTTAACATCCTTATTGATATAATTGAGAATATCCCGGGAGCTGAGCTCCAATTGCTCAAATGCTTCCTTTACTTGTACAACAATACCTTCTACATGAGCTATAGCCGCTGCAGACTTTCCAGCCAGCGTCCTCACTTCTTCCGCAACAATTTCAAATCCTTTACCATGCTCGCCTGCCCGGGCAGCCTCAATGGATGCGTTAAGCGCAAGCAAATTGGTTTGTGATGAGATTTCTTTAATACTTTCGGAAATATTGTTGATCTCATCTACAACCCTTCCCGCCTGGATCGCCTTTTGCAGGTTTTCCTGTTTCTCCAGATAAGTACGGTTAGCCTCTTCCAGTGATTGAGCTGCCTCCAGCTCCATTTGCGCCGCTCTTACTTTCATTGCACTGGAGGTGGATAGAGATAAATCCACTTTACTGCTGAGCACATCGTTGGTCTGATGAAGATGACTGATCGTTAATTCAGCATGATGAGCAGACTCCGTTAATTTGACTGCACCTTGGGCTAGAAAAGAAGAGGTAGAGTGAATGTTCTCCACACTGGAGGCAGAGCTCTCGGTTGCTTCCATCAGCTGCGCACTTGAAGTATACAGCTGTTGTGAGGCCGTGTTAATTTCCTGAACCAAATGCTTGATATGAGTTGAGCTTGTATCCAGAGCCCGGCCTAACCGGCTTACGTCATCGTTACCGCTAAAGTTCAGCTCATCCGTTAAATCTCCTTCTCCCAGATTCTTCGTGTAACCGGATACTCTTTGCAGCCTTCTGAGAATAAGCCGGTCATATAACGCTATAATAATATATACAGATATAAGTATGCTTAACCCGGAAGATACATAGAAACCCGTGTTCCCGTCTATGTACTGCGTATCAATTCCTGCCTCGGATATAACTTCCTTCCCTTTGTCGAAAAACATGTTTACTACCTGCCCAATATTGGCACTGAATATTTGTACTAATACGATCGGCAGAACAAGCTTGAACTTAATAGAATCCATTGTCCATTTGCTCATTTTCTCTTTAATCATCATAAGCTGCTCCTTTAACCTGAATCATTATCCTCATTCTATCCGGCACAGCTCATATTCCGCATCGTCCAAAGGGGCATTATCCATTGCCCTTTCGGGCAATGGATTCAGCTAAGTGACAATTCATCAATTAGCTTCATTATTTCCGGTGCCAGTTTTTTGCGCTCCTGTTGGGTTCGGATCAGGAACACAGGATAAGCAAGAGCTACACCGATAAGCCCAACGACACCAACCATAACCCCGGAAATAAAGAAATCTTTCCAGCGCAGAATACAGGCTAACCCAAGTCCAAGGAGCATAGACCCGGTTACACCGACAATAATAGAGAGAAGGGTTCCTGACCTTTCTGCCCGTTTATCCAATCTGCGAAGCTGCTCCATCTTATCCGCTTCACGCGGAAGATATTTTTGGCGTATGCTTCTAATCTCCTCCTGCTGCTTGGCGGAATACGTGAAGCTGAATGCTTCATTATTATTTTCCATTTCAAGCCCCTCCTGCTATCATTAGAATAGAGTCACAGTAAACACACTTCCCTGACCATAAATACTTTCCACCTTAATATCTGCACCTACGATATCGATTACTCGCTTCACTAGAGCAAGTCCCAAGCCGTTCCCCTCTGTAGCATGCGCCTTATCACCCTGATAGAACTTCTCGAACACGTGCCGTCCTACCTCTGGGCTCATCCCGCAGCCGGTATCGGCAATTTGCACGGCAGCTACACCGTTTGACTTCTTTAGACTGACGGTAATTTGACCACCCGGTTCAGTAAATTTAATGGCGTTAGAGATGAGATTATTCCACACAAGAGTCAGAAGCTCCGCATCTGCTTTTATATCCATGTCGTCAATGTGTGTAACCACCTTCAGCCCTTTCTTATCCCAGGCATCTTCAAAACCAAGCAAACACTCTCTAAGCTGCTCTCCCAAGGGGTACTCCCGCGCCTCCGGGAAAATCTGCTGATTCTCCAGCTTGTTCAGCTTCAATATATTGGTAATCAGCTCTGACAGCCTCCGTGAAGCTTGAGTGATCGTTTTTGCGTATTCTGTGTGCTTTTCCTTGGGCAGGGTCGGATTTTGCAGTAAAGTTGCGTAATTCTGTATAACCGCGAGCGGCGTCTTCAGCTCATGCGATACATTAGCAATAAAATCTGACCGCAAGGTTTCGATGCCGGACAGCTCTGCAGCCATCCGGTTAAAATCCCCGATGATCACATCAAACTCATTCATCCTGCCCAAATTATGAAACGGCTCAATCCGGGCCTCAAACTCCCCTTTGGTCAACCTGTGTGTAGCGTTCAAAATCCGCTTTACCGGACGCTCTACTGTATATTTTCTGCGGATACCGTCAATGACACTGCACAGAAGACTTAGTACTAACACGTTAACAAAGGTAAGAAGCGCATTTCCCCTCACATCTTTAAAGTTAATATCCATATTGTGCCAAAACAATAAAAAAGAACAGGATACCAAGGATGAAACTAACAGAAAAAAGTAAATATAGCTGCGCAAATTGAATAAGCTGCGGTTTACCCTTTTATCAAATTTATAATCCTTCATTTAACTACCGCTTTGTAGCCGAGACCATGTACCGTAACAATTTCAAAATCAGTGCAAGCAGCAAACTTTTCCCGTAGCTTAGTTATATAAACATCTACCGCACGCGGACCGGAGCCACTTTCGGTATCCCAGAACTCGTCCATCAGCTGAGAGCGGGTAAAGGTTTTCTTTGGATAAGACAGCATCTTAAACAGAAGATTGAACTCCCGGACTGTCAGGGGGATATCTTCTCCATCCAGGCTGGCTGAACGCTCCTCTGCATTGATGACCAGCCCGCCTATTGTCAGCTGTTTGCTGCTGGCAATTCCGGCACGTCGCAGCAGTGCCTTGATTCGCAGAATGAGTTCATCCAGCTCTATTGGCTTGACCATATAGTCATCGATGCCCGCGCGAAATCCCTTCTGCTTGGAGGTCAGATCGTCCCGTGCGGTCACAAAAAGGATCGGAATCTCCTGATTTAAACGCCTCACTGTTTCCGCAAATTCAAATCCGTCAATCTTTGGCATCATAATATCGGAGATAATCAGGTCAAACGCCTCTGCATACATGACATTGTAGGCTTCATTGGCATCAAGACAGCCTACTGCATCATATCCGCTCTGTTTAAGAAATAAACAAACCGCATAGTTAATTTCCTTGTCATCTTCCACAACCAGTATCTTAAGCATCAGCAGCGCTCCCGTGCGTTATTTTCCTATAAGAATATCATAAGGTTGTTAGAGTTTTGTTTGGATTCCGGCAATTTCTAAATAATCACAAATAGAAAGAAGGGTGGCGGCAATTGCGCTACCCTCCATTTCATTTACAGTATCAGGCGTTTGCCGCCGTACGGTCAATCACTTTACCGATGCTGATAAGCCACCGGACTTCATCCGTAATGGTATCATCGAACGAGCGGGTCCGGTAGCCGAGCTCGGTTTGTGCCTTCTCTGAGGAAAAGTTATTATTGCGGGTCATGTTATACAGTCCGAATTTCAGTGTCGCCAGCTGAGCCTCTTTATCCGGTCCATCAGGTATGGTTCGTGTAGCATTGGATAACATAACATCCGCCGGCAAGATGGTTTCTACTACCGGCGCACCGCTCGCGGCGCTGATGAGGTCAAACATCCGGCGGATCGGCACCATTTCATTGCTCATAATGTACCCTTCACCCTTGGTTCCTTTCTCTGAACAAGCGATAACTCCCTCCGCCAGATCACGTACATCTACAGAATTGAAGGAGCCTTCGAAGCCGACAGACATTTTCCCATCGCAATATTGCATAATCAAATGCGCTACCGGTCCGAACGCGTAATCATTGGGTCCGCATATGCCTGAAGGATAAACAATGGATGCATCCAGATTATGCTCTTTTACCGCTCTTTGGACGATTTGGGTCGCGAGTGCTTTGGTTTTACTATAGTATCCGACAACTGCTTCCGCATCCAGAACCTCCGGCTCGAGGATCATTTCCCCATGCGGTAATTCTGGAATAGCGCCTGTCGAGCTCACGTATACCAGCTTCTTGGCCTTGCGGGAAATACAGAGATCAACGATATTCTGTGTACCGGTAACATTCACGTCATACACCTTCAGACTGGGCAGCGGGGACACTGATACGATACTTGCACAATGAATGACGATCAAACCAGTGCCTTCCGGTACAGTGTAAAAACGCTCCAGCGAAGCAATATCTGTCACATCGCCGATAAAGATCTCTGCTCCATGGGGGATATGTTCAGCTGCCGGATCTCCCTCCAGGACAAGCGCCCGGACCTGCTTACCCTGGGCAATCAGTGAGGCGGCAACATTGTTTCCCAGTAGTCCGGCTGCTCCGGTCAGTAGATAGATAGTATTCATATTCATAGTAAATTTCCCTCCATGCTTGATTCAAATGATCTCTCACTTGTTGGTTACATTCTATCGGGAAGTTGTTGTTAAGTTGATTACGAGATGTTTGAGAATTGTTAATATAATTACGGAATTCAGCGTATTCATGAATACGCTTTCCTTATCATTTCAGCTATAATAAAAGCGTATCGATTTACATAGAAAGGAAGATTGTGAAATGCACACAACTATTTCTGAATGTGATTTCAGCTGTATCCGGGACGGGTTGACCATCCGCGGAAAAGCGTTTATTCCGGAGGGTGACAAGCTTCCGGCCATCATTGTCAGTCATGGATTTGGCGGAAATTCAAAGGATCTCTATACATACTGCCGGACCTTGGCATCCTGGGGCTATGCGGCGTACTGTTTTGATTTTTGCGGCGGCAGTGCGCACGGGCAAGGCAAGAGTGACGGAGCAACAACAGAGATGACTGTGCTGACCGAATGCGGGGACCTGAAGGCTGTTATGGATTACGTCAAAAGCCAACCGTATACAGATTCAGGAAAAATAACGCTCATGGGCTTCAGCCAGGGCGGATTCGTATCAGCGCTGTCCGCAGCACAGCGCCCGGATGAAGTTGAAGCGCTGATTCTCATCTACCCTGCGCTCTGCATACCCGATGATGCCCGCAAGGGTGCTCTTGGCGGCTCCTCCTATGACGTCAATAAGGTGCCGGATATTATTGATTGCGGAAAAATGCAGCTTGGTAAGAGCTTTCATGAGACAGTAGCAGGTATGGACCCTTTTGAAGAAATCTCACCCTTCAAAGGCCCCGTGCTGCTGTTGCACGGCACTGAGGATCAGGTCGTAGACTACACGTATGCCGTTAAAGCCCGCGGAGTCTACGCGCCGGGCCAATGTCAGCTTCAGCTGATTCAGGAGGCGGGACATTCCTTTACCGAGAAACAGAGTGCCAGTGCCATGGTATCCATACAGCAGTTTTTGCTTGGGAAAAAAGAGATTTTAACCATAAGTGTCCAAATTACCGGCCGGGAGATCCGCAAGGAAGAAGGTTCGTATAGACAGTCAGCCGTACTCTTTACGGGAAACAGTGACAGCGCCTATTTCAAGGGACATATTGAACCCGGAGCGGAAGACGTGCAGGAGCATGTGGAGGATCAATTAGTCAGTATCCGGGCCGATTATACGTTAGAGGGCACGGATTATACAGGTGAGCAGTGCCGGATACATATCGTCAACCAGAGTGTGAACGGGGAATGGAAGCCTGCTATCGAAACTGACAGTACGGCACTTGCTTTCCTGAATCACGAAGATTTAACGGCAGCACTGGAGGGGTATACAGGCGGGCTTACTGTACGGATTTATTCGGCGGTACCCCGGAACAGCTGATGCAGCATTTATTGTAAATAATCAACCTTAGCATAACGCTGCCAATCACGCAGCCCCCCGTTCCATAGGAACGGGGGGTGCTTGTCTTATCGGATGATATTGTATTTACACGTAATCAATAGTAGACATCCCTCAGCCGGCTGATTATCACCGCAGCCTGTGCACGGCTGGCAGCCTCATGAGGACCAAAGACTGCCGGGGATAAGCCTGCAATGACTTCGGCTTCCGTCAGCATTGCGACTGCTTCTCTGGCATAAGGAGCAATGGCTTCCCGGTCGGAGAATGTAGCTAGGGCTTTGCTAGAATCACGGAGTGAATATTCCGCAGACAGCCTGAGTACATTAGCCGCCATTTGCGCCATCTCCTGGCGTGTGATCAGACGATTAGGATCAAACCTTTCTCCGCCGGCACCATCAGCCAGCTTTGCTTCTACAGCTGAAGCAACATACGGATAATACCAGCTTGATAATGGAACGTCTGTAAATGAGATTTCTGCATCGGGTACTGACAAATCAAAGGCCTTTATGATCATTGTCAGAAACTCTGCACGGGTAACAGGCTGCAGCGGCTTGAAGCGGTCATCACCGGCTCCTTGCAGCGCCCCCAGATTTACGAGTTCAAGGATTGATTCCCCTGCCCATGACTCTACGCTATTCAAATCATTGAACTTTACAACAGGGACCGGAACTGCTGCGTTCGCAGCAGGCGAACTGAATATGGCGTTCGCCAGCAGCCGGAATTGATGCTGGGGATGAGCTTTATTCGTCAGATCATTAGCGAACACTGTAAGGTGCTTATTGTTGCCGTTATAGGTGAAGGCCATTATCTTCCCTTTGGCAGCCGAATGACCCGGCCACCAGCCTGCTTTGAAGAAATGATCTTCACTGCTTATACTTGCAAGCACCTTTGCCGTTCTCGGCACAGCTTCAATATATGAGCCGGTTACAGTATAAAAAAGCTCCTGCTCATCATAAGGTCCGGTGATCATGTTATCCTGCTCGACATCTGCCATAAACAAACCTTCATAAGGCTCCCAGTCAGGGCCGGCAAAAGCGAACCCGGGAATCAGATCCTTGATGTTCATCATCCCCATGCTGCCGTAAGCAATATAAGGCCTGCCGCTGCGGACCAGCTCTTCAGAATCAAACGTATTCACCAGAATATCTGCCTTCTCCTGGTCTGCAGTCACTTCAAAACCCAAACCCTTCAACACCATTTCCGGTTCACCTAACGCGGCTACAGTCTGATGTTTTAGCAACTGTCCTTTCGGTTCGCCTTTTCCAAATGCATCTGCATCAAAAAGATATTTTGCAAGCAGCGGTTTCAAGTCCTGATAAGAAACAACAAAATCCCCGGCTTTGTCCTTCTCTGTACCCGCTGTAAGCATCGTCACCGTTTTACCTGAGGAGAGTAACTCATTGACAGCCCTTATTGCATCATTATTTGTATTATGAATAATAACATAACCTGCATTGCCAGGCAGCGTTGTTCCAGGCACGGTTACCGAGGTTACAGGCTGCGTTTTGCCTGTAAATATATCCGGCTGACGGATCTCATAACGATTAAATCCACGCAGGTCAGGGAAGTTCTGAACGATTTCTGCGGTAACCCATTCAGCATCGGATAGATCAACACCGTCATACAAGACAAGATTAACCAGCCCCCGCATGGCCTGATGCATATTCACTACAAAAGAGCCCGCAGGATACGCCATACCTCCTACTCTTACCTGTTCAGTTGAACGCTCAACCTTCACTCCGTTCCGCAGGAAATATTCAACCATGCGGTATGCTTCAAGCGCATTTTTCTGTACACCCGGGTCCACCGGCATCACATAATATTCCGGGAAGAAATTTGTATTTCCTTTGCGCGGTCGGCCAATTTCTTCATTCCTTGCATTGACTAAATATTTATCCACTGCACGATCATCCAGATTATTTATACCGCGCTCATAGATTTTGAGCTGATTAATAAACAGCTTCTCCTGATTGTCCATAACATAGGATGTGGCTGCTGCCGCGCTGTAGTACAGTGCTTTTACAGACTCTTCGTTGTTCTCCGGCATTTCCAGCGTGTGTCCCAAAGCCCCGTGGTGCATGGCAAATACGGCAGTATACGCCGGAGAAGCATCATCCCAGCCCGATGCTGTTCCCTTAGATATGTATTTGGGATCTAATACAAACTTCTGGTGTTCTTCATAGGGAACATGATAGTAATCATACTTTGTGTTGGCAATACCAGCTTCGCCCATCGCCTTAGCCTGCTCCAGCATACTGTTCATTAGCAGATCATACTCGATGTTCGGATCATGCGGCGGCGTAGCCGGTTCAATCAGGAAGTTTTTATCAAAACCATGCAAATCAAGAAAAGAAAGCGGAGACCACTTGGCGATTTGCTCCGTTACGCTGCGCGTCTCCGGCTGTGTCTGATATGCGTTATCCCGGTTCAGATCAAAATCGTTGGCATTGACTCTGGAAGTATGAAACCGCCCGTCTGGATTATCCGTGTAGACCAGAAGGAAAAACACCTTTTTTAACACGTCATCTATATTCATGATGGTTTCACTTGCATCTCCATCCGGCAGTGTTGTATTATACGAAATCCGGCTCTCCAGTGCCAAAGACTTGAAATAGTTGAAAATAGCATCGACTCCCGGGGATTCATTCGGGTGAATATTGTTCAACCAGACGGGCACCGCGTAATCGCCGAATACCCCTGACTTTACATCAGCCTGCAGCTGCTTAGGGTTATTCATCATCGCAGGGTGTGTAACATTCTGGTATTTATCTACCGTCTGCTTGTCTTTTGCAACAATGGTGAGGTAGATATCCCTTCCTTCAACTGATTTTCCAATGGATTCGGTATGAATGTACCTGTTATTGAGGACAGCCGCTTGTGATGTAACTTTATCGATTGCCGGCTTCAGTTCATCATAAGACAGAAAGCTATCATATGGGATTAATTTTACTGATGCCTTTGCAATCACTTGTCCGTCAACTCGTGCCGCCAGTTCATAGGTTCCCATTAGGGATCCGAATAATTGCCGCTGCAAGCGTGGTTCTGCCAGATTATCACTGCCGTACGGGAGATCAAAGGTAATACTTGCCGAATATTGGCCTCCTTCTACCTGCTCTTGACTGACGGTGATGAAGGACGGTCCGGTATAATCACGTTGTTCATACACTTTCCATTCGGATAAAGGCTTGTCCCCGTAGGTCCAGCTGATCTTTTTCGAATCTGCTCCCTTCGGCAGATGAAAGCTGACTTGAAAAATCCTCTTTTCCGTCATGGATGCCACGTTATTGCTCATTTCCAGCACCTGAGCGGTTTCCTCCCGGCTCACCCTGCTGTCACCATAAGCCGTTGCATCTGTCAGCAGCGATAGTACTATTAACAGCGCCAGCGCACCTTTATTGAATAGCTTCTTCAACCTGCTGCTCCCCCTCTTCTGCCTGTGCCTCAGAACTTCCGTCAAGGACATTCCGGACATATTCCTTCAATTCATCGCTGCTGGAGACGGCCAGCACTGCTGCTTTTCCCGCATAGGTCTCTTTGACCAGACTCGTAGGAGGAATCTGCTCGCTTGCCTCGATTACACTTTGGTAGCCCACTGTTGCCAGCTTCCACATATCGTTCACCGTCAGATTGGTATCAATATACGGGCTGACCTCCTCGAGGATGGATGGAAGCTTCATAATGGAGGTGGTGCTTTTCATTTTTTGAACGATTGCATCGGTGAAATCCCGCTGGCGTTTCGTACGGGAGTAGTCGGACAAAGCATCATGACGAAACCGGACATATTGCAGTGCCGTTGTTCCATCCAGATGCTGCTGCCCCTCCTTCAGGTTAATGTCATATTGATGCTTATCAGCTATGCTTTCATAGTTCATGTCCTTCTCCACATAAAAGTCGACTCCGCCTACAGCATCTACGAGCTTAATAAATCCTTGAAAGTCCGTGTATACGTAAAATTGGATGGGAATGCCCAGCAAATCACTTACTGCACTCATCGCTGTTTTGGGACCGTGAGTTATGGCCGTATTAATGCGATTCTTGCCGTGGTCAGGGATTTGGACATAAGTGTCACGGAGAATGGAAAATACATGAATCTGCTCACGGACAGGGTCCAGAGAGACTACCATCATGCTGTCGGATCTGGGAATTTCACCTTTAGCGGTTCCACGGGCATCTACTCCCATTAACAAAATATTTACCGGCTCCTTGCCCGCCCATTTAGGCGGCTCTTCAATCTTCTCTTCACTAGCCTTTACCTCGGCCAAGGGAGAGCTGGCATCGGCTTTACTTAAATCATCCAGCCCCTTATAAACAGACGAGATATAATAAATGACAAATACGGCTATTACAATGAAAATCATTAATGAAACCGCTGCAATCCTTTTCACTTTTAGCGACATGCTAAGCCCTCTTTTCTTTAATTATGCATCCTTGTCAGCCTTATTGTTCCTGGAGAGCTGCAAGGAGAAGAGATGCGTAATATCTGCTGCCCTCCGGTTTTAAGTGCACTCCGTCTTTGTAGAAATAATCCGGCTTCCCTTCACTTGCGACATACCAATCCACAACCTTAGCGTTATTGAATTCAGGAACAACCTCCTTAATCGTTGCGTTAACCGTATCCTGCCACCCCTTTGGCACCCGGGTAGTCACAAGAAGCACCTGTTTGGCATCAGACAGTGCAGTTAATATATTGCGAAGCTGTTTTTTATTGAATGGACCATTTGTACCAAGCTCTATAATGATGTAATTGCCCAGTGTCCCGTTTGCTTTTAATTCAGCAAGCAGCTTCTGCGCCTGCACCATCTGTCTGCTTTCCTTGCCATCCACCGTAACATCAGGAAGCAGCTCTTTCAGGTAGGGTTCGACTCCCACCATAACTGAATCACCAATGACGGTTACTTCTTTTCCGGTAAACGTAGGGGGTTGCGGCTGCGGAGTGCTTCTTGAAACCGGCTGTTGACTCTGTACGACCGGCTGTTGACTCTGTGCAGCCGGCTGATGTACAACAACTCCTTCACCCGGCTCCGATGAAGTCTCCTTATGTACGCCAAGGTACACCAGAGCAGCAAATAGAACAACAAACAGCAATACCCTTCCAGATCCTTTATTTTTCATATATGATCATCCCTTTCCCGCCTTCTAGTACGTGATCCAAGTGACAAGCCGAAAAAAAAGGATAATGATTACAACGAACCCGATCATCGGCTTAAATGAAAAACGGCTCTTAAGAGACAGCAGTTGAGCACGAAAGCCCCCTCTGCGGACCGGCTCTTCAATGTATTTGTAGGAAACCACAGCAAGCAGCACAATGACTGTGAACTGCAGCAGCATTTGGATAAGCCCCGGCCGCTCGTTAGCGCTGTTCGCGTTCATGAGTATAATTACAGGGTAATGCCAAATGTAGAGACTGTAGGAGCGTTTACCGATCCAGGCCAGCGGCCGGCAGCCCAATATTCCGCTTAGCCGGCTGGCCGGATGAGCCAGCACTGCGATGACAGCCGCCGAGATCAGAGACAAGAACAGGAAACCAAACGGATATAACGAGTCATCGTACTCATTGGTCAGGCAGATCAGCACGAGGATGATGACCAGCGCGATTCCGCCCGTGATATCAAGCAGCCTTCTGCTTGAAGCTGAGAGCCTTTCACTTCGCTTCCAGCTCGGCCAGCCGGCTGCGAGAGCCGCTCCAATGAGGATTGCAAAGGCTCTGGTATCTGTTCCGTAGTAGATTCTGCTCGGATCGGTTCCCGGCACATACAATGCAGCCATGGCTACCGCAGATACAAAGCTTAATATCAGGATAAAGAGCATTAACTCCCCCCTGCGCGGCGACAGTTTCAAGACAAACCATATGGCAAGAGGCCAGATCATATAAAACTGTTCCTCAATGGACAGCGACCATAAATGACCGATGGGCGACGCCGGACCAAAGCTCTCGAAGTAGGAAACCTTGTGGAAGATAAGGTACCAGTTATTCATGTAGAAAATGGACGAGGCTATATCCCCCTTCAGGGATATTAGTCTGGCAGGGTCCGTAAACAGCAGCCATAGTGTGACAGCTAACAGCATGAACACCATCGCAGGCAGCAGTCTGCGTAATCTTCTGATCCAGAATTTCTTGATAGACAGGCTGTGGTTAATTGCCCACTCCTGTAGAATTTGATCTGTAATCAGATACCCCGACAGAACAAAGAACACCCCCACTCCCATAAATCCGCCCTGAGCCCATTTCATGTTGAAATGATAGGCAATAACTGCGAGAACAGATATAGCTCTCAATCCGTCTATTCCCGGCATATAACGCTTCATAAGTTGATCCTGCTTCCCGTTCATTTCTGTTCAGTCCTTGTTGTGTATTGGGCGTTATCCTCTTCATTAACTATAAAGACAGGATGTCGCCAAAGTTTGATCAGGATGTAAACAAGTTGTCAACAAAAACACAAGGTATTGCGGACAATAAAAAAGCCCTGCTGCGGATACCCGCAACAAGGCTATTGGAGATATAGATTTTACTCAAGCTCGATAATAAATGACGGTCCCCTGGAGGAATCGTATTGTCCGGTAAAAGGATTCGCATAGGAACTAGCCCCCTGAAGCAGCAGCTTCGTATGATCCGTGCTCCAAAACATATCCGAAGGCATCATACCATGATACACAGGCTCCCTGTACACTACATTTCTGCCCTGCATTTTGCCCACATATACAGCATCTTCACCTTGCGGAGAGTAGGCAATGATTTTCTTGTCATCAGATAATTTATAGGCAGCTACATTCTCCAGTATCACGGAAAGCTCGCTGTTTCGCTGGTCATATTCATACAGCGTTCCGTCCGGTCCGAGAAAGGCAAACTGATCATTGCTGATCCAAGTGTTCTGTTCTTCCACGGTTTCGCGTGTATACATAATCTTAATATCCGGATCAGTCATCCTACCGGACATTAACACTGTTTTTCCCGGCCGGTCTGCTTCAAACAAGGTGAACAATACACCGCGCCCGTCATCCGCAACATTAATGCTGAGCAGTGTATCCCCTTGTTCAATATCCCTTAAAAGATACTGTTTAGTCGTATTGGTCTGCAGATCGTAAAGATATATGCTACTCTTGCCACTGTCAGAGGCATTCAGCACCAGATAACTCAGGAACCGGCTATTTCCGGACCAGGATATATCCTGCAGGTATTGCAGGCCGCCGCTGCCGAACGAAGCAATCTCTGTCTCTTCCCCGTTCTTTAAAGAAACTACTTTTAGGCTGGTGACCGTATTGGAGCTGCTTATCTCAGCTGTGTATTTCCCGTCCGGAGACAGCTCCAATTGAGTCTTGTCACTGACTGCTTTGATATTCTCACCTTGCTCATATGGAGAGGTTAACCGGATCAGGTTGAACGATTCTGTTGTTCCTGCAGTCTTAAATGCCCCGGCCAGCGAATCCGCTGAGGTCCAGCCCAGCCAGTAACCATCATTTGTATAATGATCCGGCAGCCGGTATATGGCTTTAACCTGGAATGAGCTTGAGCTCTGGGAAGCCTGCTCTGTTTCTCCGTCATCCGGGATAATTACAGTTTCACTGTGAACGCCCGCCCGGCAACCGGACAACAGCATGATCAGAAGCAGAATTCCGGATACCCATCCTGTATATTTTCCAGTCATAGGCTGCCTGCCTCCTCTGCCGCTGTCCGTCTCTCGAATTCTACAGTAACAATAGTATGATTATTATCGCTGATAACAGAAATGCTGCCTTCCAGTTCATCCACAATAGACTTAACGATGCTTAGCCCAAGCCCGACGCTCCCTTGCTCCGGGTTCATGGAATGAGCCAGATAGAAGGGCTCGAACAGGTTGGACAGCTGCTCTTCGCTGATGGCATCACTCGGATTATCAATTATAAAGCGTATTTTTCCGTCTGCATGAAGACCTTTCACTTCCGTTTCCGAAAGCGGCCAGCTGTACTTAATGGCATTATCAATCAGATTAATAAAAAGCTGGCGTATCCGGTCACTCTGGCCCATCATCCACAGATCGTTTTCGATATGAATCCGGAGGTTTTTTTTGTACCGCTGTGCCCTTATAGCCATGGATTCACAGACATCCTTAAGAACAGCTCCGGCATCTACCGCCTCAAGGTCATTGCTCTTCACCTGACGGGAGACTTCAAGCAGCCTCAACACCAGCGTGTGCAGACGTCTGCTTTCCTCAATGATGTGATTCATCCCTTTTTCAAAAAAAACCGGGTCCCGCTCGCCGTTAACCTTAATCAGCTCCGCATATCCCAGAATAGAGGTTAAAGGGGTTTTCAACTCATGCGTGATATTGTCAAAAAAGCGTTTTTCCTGCTGGTGAAGCTCTCTCAGCTGGTCACGGTCCTTGCTGATCATGCTGATCTGTCTGCCGATCTGATCAATCATGTCATTATAGTTCTCTGCCAGCCGGCCGATCTCGTCCTTTCTTCTTAAGTGGATGCGGACGTCCAGATTCCCGCTCTTGACTTGGGAAGAGGCATGGGCAAGCTTGCCGAGCGGCAGGGTGATATGTCTGGACAGAATAAATGAAAACAGAAACGCAGCTGTAAAAATCGCCAGAGTAATGTAGAGTGTGACATCGAGAATCCGGTTGCTTTGCTGGTAGAGCAGGCTGTAATCTTTGAAATACCGCAAGATGCCTACCTTGGCTCCGTCAATAATCACAGGATATGAAAACATGACCGAGGTCTCAGGCTCATTATTCAATATGCTGTAGGCTGTCTTGCCGGCTACCGCTTCACGCAGATCACTGTGCTCCTGCTGCTGGAACACAGCCTTGTCCGATGCGTACAAGAGTTCACCATTAACCGTGTATACACCCACGCTGTTGCCTGTCGCATGCTTCAGGGTACTGCCTAATTCCTCGGCCATCTCGCCGAAATACAATTCATTACTGGAATAATGATTGATCAGGAACGCCTGCCGGACATACACATTGCTATTATTTTTCAGCCCCGTCAGCTCTGACGTAATCAGATCCTGATTGTTGGTCCGGATGAACGCTTGTACGGTCTGGCTAAGCACAATAAATGAGATAATAAAAATAAACAGTAAACCGAGCAAAAACTTGATACTGATTTTACGTATCATGCTGAAGCACCTGTTTTTTGAACTTGTATCCGATTCCGAACACCGTTGCAATGTATTCCTGCGCCTCCAGCTTTTTGCGGAGCCGCTGAATATGCGTATCTACAGTGCGGGTATCTCCGGCAAAATGATAGCCCCATACACTGTCAAGCAGCTCAGACCGGGTAAAGGTCCTCCCCGGATTCCTGACCAGCATCAGCAGCAGATCATATTCCTTTGGAGTCAGCTCAATATCATGGCTGTTTTTCTTGACAAGCCGTTCTTCAGTAATAATATCGATATCATGGAAACTATAGCCCTCAGAATTTGACTCCGCCTTAGCTCCGGCACCGGCCTGCTCCACTCTGCGGAGAATGGTTCGGACCCGGGCAATCACCTCCCGCAGATCAAAGGGCTTAGTAATATAATCGTCTGCTCCGAATTCAAGACCGAGCACTTTATCGGTTATGTCTGATTTGGCGGTAATCATGAGGATGGGAAGGTTATATCCGGAGGTTACCTGCTTGCATATCTCCAGCCCGCTCGTATCCGGAAGCATCCAGTCCAGCAGCAGCAGATCTGGCTGGAAAGACTGGATTTCTTGCATTCCGGCAGCGCCGTCTGCGGCGGTTCGTGTATGAAAACCCTCCATGGAGAGCCCGTAGGACAGCAGATCCGCAATCGGTGCGTCATCTTCAATGATCAGTATTTTTGCATTATTCATCTTTATCCCCGTCTCTTTGATTACATCCCCGGAATTCCGTGCCCAAGTGCATAGCTACTGCCTGAGTACGTGAATCCACTCCGAGTTTATTGTAAATAGCCGTTAAATGTGCTTCTACTAGGTGTCTCCAATGTAATGGTACATGCATTGTAAACAAACCAGTAAACACAGTCAAATTCATTCACTAATTTCATTTACGGGAGCCTTAAAAACAATGTTAACTTGTCCCCCGGGCAGCTAGACCATTATTCTCTTGAGACTATGGACGTAACGGGCGCGGATGATGACAAAATAGAGCGACTGCACGCCTAGGAAAGCTATTGCCGTGATCAGAATCGGCAGCGTGGTATCCCGGATGTGGAATTGATTCAGCACCGGGCGGACCACCACCAGCGTCTGCACTGTTGCGACCAGCACAGGGACGAAGAACAGCAGGGCAATCTGCCTGGTGGCGGCAGATGACATCTCTCCGCTGCTCAGGCCTATTCTGGAAAGCGAATGGTACATCCTCATGTCCGTGTTCAGCTCGGTATGCAGCTTGAAGTACAGGAAGCTGGCCGAAGAAACGGAGAAAACAAGCGCCATAAAGATGCCGATAAAGCCGATCATAGCGTTCTCATGCTTCGAGGACAAATAATCGAATGCCTTGGCATTGAGCATCGTATACTGCGTACCTGCGGAGAGGTTCCGGACCCGGTTCCACTTTACCAGCTCCGCAGAGATGATGAATTTAGCTTCATCTACTGTAGGAGGAGAAGAATCGTTCCAGGCCGGTATAGTGTAAAAATAATTTCCGATCAGGGAATTGCCGCCGGAGCCGGCCTCCGCCTGTCTATAGAGCGCATCATCCACAATTAATACCGGTGCTGTATACTGGCCGAACGGCATTACCTTTGGCTTACGTACCTGCTTTAAGGTGAGCGTCTGTTGTCCGCTTGCGTCGGTCAGCGCTGTTGTCTGTCCAGCCTCATAATTGTAGTCGGTATACTGCGGGTTCAGCAGCAGCACGGCTTCATTTACGGCGAGCGGAGGCAGCTCCTTATCCCCGATAATCTCCCCCAGCTCGCGAAAGCGGCTGAACGGCAGCAGCAATACGGGCTGGGCACTGTTCTTCTGTTCGTCGATTACGGCGCTGCGGATGAAATCGACCTTGTATTCGTTGTAGGCGACGCCTTCCATTTCCAGCCGGCTGCGGATTTCCTGCAGCCCGGCACCGCTGTCCCCGGCGGAAGCCCCCGGGTAAATAGTGTAGCTGACGGCGAACGGATTGCTCAAATAGCTTGCACGGTTGGCCTGATTCATCGACAGGAGAAATGACGCAGCCATACTGGCGAGGGAGATAACGATCGTCACCAGAAACAAAATGCGCGCATTGTCCTTGAGCTTATAGCCCATTTCCGAGATCCATACAAGGTTAGTGCCCCGCCAGCTCCGTTTGCGGCTGTTTTTGAGCAGCCGCAGTCCCAGTACAGATAGCTGGGAATAGAACAAATAAGTACCGGCAATGCCCGTGACGGCGGCGATCAAGAGTGAGCGGGACGACATCTGTCCATGAATGGCTGTGGCCCCGGCACCCAGCAGGGCCAGTCCAAGCAGCGACAGCAGAAATGAGGCTTTGGGCTCCTTTTTTGGCTTCACACTGCCTTTAAGCAGCTCAAGCACCTGATTCCTGCGGATCAGCACAAGCGTGAATATGGAATTCACCAGGAACAGCGTCACGAAAGCAGCCGTGGTCGTAATCAGCGCCCGGGCCGGCCAATAAAACGGCAAAGAATCCAGGCCGATGACGGCAGTGCCAAGCAGCAGGAACAGCTTGGACAACAGCAGCCCGCCTGCAAGACCGCACACAATCGACAGCCCCCCGATCAGCATATTCTCCATCAGAATAAGCCGGTTGATCTGGCCCGGACGGGCGCCAAGAATCGTCAATAGGCCGAATTCCAGGTTGCGCAGCTTCAGAAAGGCGCTGATGGAGTACATGACGAAGAAAAAAGCGAAGATGAACACAATATAGGAAGCGATCTTCATCCCGGCGGCGGTATTCGCCCCCATTTCCACAGCGGTGACGCCCGGGTGGAACATAAACACGGAATAAGAGAAGAAGATCATAACCATGAATGCGCTGCTGAGAAAAAAGGCCGCATAGGTACGCGCACCCCGCCTTACGTTGTTAAACGCGAATTGAGGAAAGCTCATGCATATTCCCTCCCCAGAAAGAAAGTGTATCAATGATTTGCTGGAAAAAGGCCTGCCTATTGTCACCGCGGTGGATTTCAGCCGCCAGCTTGCCGTCCTTAATGAAGACGATACGGTTGCAGTAGCTTGCCGCCAGCGGATCATGGGTAACCAGCATCAGCGTCGCGCCTTCTTCACGGTTAATCTCCTCCAGAGATTCCATCACGATCCGTGAGGAGTGGGAATCCAGTGCGCCGGTAGGCTCATCGGCCAGCAGAATGGCAGGCGAGGTGATTATAGCCCGGGCAATGGCCGTCCGCTGGCGTTGCCCGCCGGAGATTTCATAAGTCCGCTTGTTCAAGATATCCTTAATGTTCAGCCTGGCTGCGACCTGGTTCAGCAGCGACTCCATCTCGGCCAGCCTGCGGTTATCCAGGGTCAGGGGAAGCACGATGTTCTCGGCAACAGTTAGGGTATCCAGAAGATTGAAATCCTGGAACACGAAGCCGAGCTGCCGGCGGCGGAACAGGGCCAGCTCCTTCTTGTTCAGAAGATACGGGTTGCTCCCTCCAATCTTGACCACACCCGATGAGGGCTGGTCGATGGTGGAGACCATATTGAGCAGGGTTGTTTTGCCGCTGCCTGAGGGTCCCATAATGCCGACAAATTCCCCCTGTTCGATGCTGAGATGAATATCGGTGAGCGCCTGTGTAGCGACCTTACCGGGATACGTTTTGTTCAGTGCGGTTACTTCAAGAATATTCATTGTGCTCTTCCTCCCTGCCCGGAAACAGGAGCGCCCCACCACCAGCCTGAGCCCGATAGGTACGCCGCATGTTTCCTCTTATGCCCAAAGTGTACAGGATCGGCCTGCGGCTTGCTATGGATTTACCTTAACGTTGCCTTACAGCCCGTTTAAGCTGGTGTTCGCCTCCCGGGATGCTTTACCCAACACAACAAGTCCGTCCATCAGCCGTAGCGGGTGATAGACGGACTCTGATCCGGTGGTGCTGAGCGGATTACGCATTGCCGTTCAGGCGGGCTGCACCGCTGAAGGTCAGTGTTACTGTTGTTCCTTCACCCGGCCGGGAGTCCAGGCTGATGCTATGGCCCAGCCGTCCGCAGATTTCATGCGCCAGATACAGGCCCATGCCGGTCGATTCACGGTACTGCCGCCCGCGCTCGCCGGTGAAATATGGATTGAAGACACGCTTCAAATCAGCCGGAGAAATGCCAATGCCCTCATCTGAGATTTGCAGAACGATATCCGCCTCCTGAACGTAGGCATGCGCTGTCACCGTTTTTCCCGTACCCGGAGTGTAGTTTACTGCATTGACCAAAATTTGGGTCAGCATAAATTTCAGCCATTTGGCATCGCTGTAGATCGTCAGATGCTCATCCACCCGGATGTCAGCCTTGATGCCTCTGCGGATGAACAGCCGGCGGTTCTCTGCCACCGTCTCGCTGACTATACTGCGCAGCGGCAGGCTCTGGACCTGAAAGTCAACCTCGAACTGTTCCAGCCGGGAAGTGTAAATAACCATTTCCAATCCCTTGCGCAGCCGGTCTACCTCCTCCTGGATACTGCCCGCCTTCTCTTCTTCAAGCTCCTGCAGGGTAAGCTGGATGACGGACAACGGGGTTTTCATCTGGTGGACCCAGCGGTTGATGAAGACAATATGTCCGTTCATCCGCCCGGCGTAGGCCTGAAGCTGCTCCTCGTAATTTCGGCGGCTCTGCCTAAGCAATTCGCTGACCGCTTCCGGCAGCGGGGCATCATCCAGCGGAGCCGCCGGACCAACGGTCGCAAGCGGGGTACTCAGCAGGCTGTACAGCTTGTAATGCCGGATATACCTGTAGACGAGATAGACAAGCAGCACAGCGGTGCTGAGTGTCATTCCATACAGAATGATCGGCAGCGTCCTGGATTCACCGGTCAAGTAGTACAGCACCGGAACAAGCAGCATTTGCAGCAGGTAGAAGAGCAGCAGCGGGACCTGATCTCTGAGAAAAAGCTTCATGACCGGCCATCCGCGGCGCTCATCCGGTAGCCTGCCCCCCTGATAGTCTCTACGGTTTGTTCAAGCCCCAGCTCCTCAAGCTTCCGCCGGACTCTGGCAATATAGACATTCAGGGTATTATCATCGATAAAATGCTGGTCCTCCCACATCACATCCAGCAGCCGTTCCCGGCTGACCACCCGGCCCTCCTTCTGCAGCAACGCTTCGAGCAGCAGAGTCTCCTTACGGGTAAGATCCATGGTCCGGCCTGCGTAACGGATCATATGCCGCTCGGGAAACAGTATTAATCCTCCTGCCTCCAGCTTCCGCTCCTCCGGAGTCCGGGCATACTGGCCGTAGGACCGGCGCAAATGGCTGCGGATTTTGGCCAGCACCACCTCATATTGGAAGGGCTTCGTAATATAATCGTCGCCGCCATTCTCCAGCGCAAGCACCTGATCCATCCCGCTGTCGCGCGCCGAGATGAACAGGATCGGGCATATCGAGAATTGGCGCAGCTGGCGGCACCAATAAAATCCGTCATAACGGGGCAGATTGACATCCAGCAGCACAAGGCTGGGAGCTGCCGCCTCAAAGCATTCCTGCACACTGTTAAAATCATCCACAATGACCGTGTTAAAGCCGTATTTGGACAGATAGGTACCCAGCATGTCCGCCAGCTTGGCGTCATCCTCAACAATCAGAATCGTCTCCACATGCTCACTTCCTTGTGTCAGTCATTTCAATGGAATAATCATATAGCCAGGTATTTGCGGCGTCAATGAATCTGCAATGACAATGTTCAACCCGTTTCCATTCTACTTAAATTGGAACCACGTTAAATTTGCAACTGTGGTTGAATCTGATTTAACAAAAGTAACATATACCGTATGGGTTCCTACAGCTGTCCCGGCATTAAGCGGGATATTCTTGACTGACCATGTCTGCCATCCGCCTGTGCTTACTCCTGTCCAATAACCCAGCATAGTGCCTGTAGGGCTGTCCAAGTGGAATTCTATTCTTCCGCCGGAATTAGCAGATGCAACCTTCAGATCAATACTTGTTTTAGCTGTACTGCCAAAATCCACATTTTTAAATGCGATATAGTCGCCATTACTCCCGCCACCCACATTCAGCCCGCCGTCAGTGCTTGACTCATAGGAAAGAACACCTGAACTAAGGTTATAGCCTTCCGCTTCAAATTTCAATGTGTTGAATTTTGGCTCTGCAGCATAGCTGTTCGTGTCAGTTATTTTCAAATCCGTCAAATTATTTACCGCAACTCCACCGACGCGGACATTGTTTAATGTAACTCCGGAAACAGTAGAAGTGTCACTCCAACCCTTCATTATTGAAACTTCACCTAAAGCGCGTAGATTGATATTATTATAGACCACATTTTTGATCGGACCGCTTTTTGCAGAAAGATCAAACCATCTGGAGTGAACACCGGATCTTGGCCAGAAGCCTTCTACATCGATATTGTCAAATATGATGTTTTGTGCTGCTGGAGTTCCATAAAGATGACCTACTGCTAAAGCGCGCCAGCACCGGTATACGTAAGAATTTTTAACAACTATGCCATCCTGAGGCTGTTTCACTCCATCTCCAACCTTGAATGCTCCACATCTGCTCCAAGCCAATGCATCATCCACCACTACATTTGACTGGTTCTCAGGAATTCCCGGCCAGTTTGCAGCTATATCCGTTGTCGCTACATCCCATGTCTTAAAGGAGTAGGTGTCATCCTCCGATACGGCTACCGTATGCTTGATGAGTACATTCTGGCTCTCTTGAATATCAATTGCATCATTTTCATAATCAAGTTCATTGTTGTTAAAGTGCTTTGTATTCTGGAATATGACGTTATTTGATCTGGTAACGATTGTAGCCCAACCGCCGCTGTCTCTTATGGTTATGCCGTCAACCGTGAAGTTGCTGCACTGCAAGGGTACAAGAATATTGTTCAAATAATTGTTTGTATTTCTCATATAATGGCCATTGCCGTCAATAGTCCCCCTGCCGTATATCTTAATATTGTTTGCATTGGTCTCGGTATAAATAAACCATGTCCCATCCTTATTCAGAGAATTCTTATGAAAATGGGTCGTGTAATCGCTTGGATTTCCTGAACCCCTTATAACAGATCCACCCTCCAGATAAACCGAAACATTGCTTTTTAGAACAAGGTTTCCGCTCTTGTATACCCCGGCTGGAACGTATACTGTACCGCCACCTGCTGCGTTAGCTGCATTTATGGCGTTTTGTATGGCAGTTGTAGCCAGAGCGGTACCGGTACTGTCGGCACCGTAACTGGTTTTAACATTGTATATACCTGTACCGGATGAAGCCGGAACATTGGTTTCAAGAGCATCTGCCGCAATAACCAGATCCTTCAGATTATTGATTTTAACGATAAGATAGGTTGGTGATGAAAGTGTAAATGTAAGTGTATTTCCGCTCTTTGTTGCAGTGATTCCCAAAGCTTTAGGAGAAATATTATAGGTATTGATTGGCTCGCTTGCTGTTATTGTGATTGTAGTCGTACCTGAAAAAGAGAAATTACAATAATTATAGTTTACAAATACCGCTGAAGTGTCGATTACCGGTATATTGGTAGAGTCTGCTGTTACCGTGTATTGACTAGTCGTGGTATAAATCGACGGTAATGGATAGCTTACAATTGTACCCGCCGCTCTTGCTGTCAAAGGAACGACAGCTGACAGACTGGCGAGCATACAAATAATTAAACTTAATAATTTTAACTTTTTCAGCATAAATAAACACTCCTCTCATATTTTCAAAAAATCCCGGCGGTATAGCGCTTCTTCCAAGTGTCCTCCTAACCTTGTCATTGGCAAACGGCACCTGCTCGACGGCGAGCAGTAGGCTGGTGTTGCCCCAATGCTTCAGGTCCCGCGACTCGGAGATCCAGGCATCGAAGCGGTCCCGGCCGCCGCGGCTGTATACCGTGCAGGGACGCTCCAGCCGGACATACTTGCAGCCGGTCAATTCGGAGAACAGTACTCATTGGTAATTCCTCTTTATATCTCTCTACTGTATACGCTTACAACCTGATTATAGACGGATTAGCGCATCCGGATAAGGCGGGTAAGCCCACTTTAAGGGCAGATTTCTGCAGAAGCTTTATACAGTGAAGGGAGGCTACCTCCGCCCCGCGGACATGCCTCCCCTGTGCTTTTTTATTCTTTTCCAAAATAATGAAGTTAGAACTCGGACGGGGTCATCCCGGTATATTTCTTAAACACCTCGCTGAAATAGTTGGATAAGCAGCAGAACACGGCAATATAATGAATTATATTGCCGTGTTCTAGATGTTGAAACTTTTTTACTTATAATGAACTGAACGGATTCTAAATAATAAAAGGAGAAATCACTCTAAAATCTCCAGAGTCAGACTAATTGTTTTATGCAGTTAATGTATGTGATTGTTCAAAATAAGTGAGAAAATCGAGCGTAAAAAGCTAATGATTACGGCAGCAAACGTTTCAAAAAAGTTGATAAAAACACTCCACACGCTTTACTCCACTAAAGAATTCTTCACATATACTGATAAAAAGAGCATTTATAAAATATGCATACTTTTTGTATAATATTCACGATATTCATTCCATTGTTTATTTATTCATAAAAAAGCATAATAACTCAAAATTACAACTATCGTTATTTTTCACTTATGTTTAAGTCACTAAATAATTATTTTTTCATATTTATAAAATTTAAACATGCCATGTATAACTTCCCCACTTACTGCCGGATTTTTTAGGACTAACAGCGTGACCCTGATCATCTTCACAGATCATTATAAATTTATGATTTTTTTCATTTTGTCGCCCAAACTCATCGATTAGTAACTTCACAGAGATAGTAGTATTAGAAAGAGCTATATCTTGAATTGAAACTATTTCGTATGAAATCAGTAACTGGCTCTTAAATTGCTCACGAACCTTTAAAGGTGCTGTTTTTTCATCAAACACCTTATACGGAAGAATTAACGTCATCCTACCGTAATTCTTTTGCATCCAGTATGTAAGAAATTTATTTAGTACATATTCAGGAGTATTTTCCTTAAATAAATCGGGATTGATTGAGATTGACTCCCGGGGTTTCCAACTTTCAAGTTCTTTCTTAGTATTATTTAGTTCTTGAATGTTTTCAATTATGTCTAATAATGATTCTTTTGGCTTGCCTTCAGGAGGGACTAACTCACCTTTTTCAGCCTTTGCAGCCCATTCACCGACTGCAAATAGGAGTGCCCAGGTTTTTGCAGCTACAATTTCATTATCATAACCTAGATCTGTTCCATGCAAAATACCATTTCGATATGGTAGGGTTATTGTTTCATTTGTAGTTTTGCGACGACCTTTACGTGTTATTCTAACCAACTTTTCCAAACCCTGACTATGAGCCGCAATTGAATCCCAGGCTTCTAACTTAGTCGATTCTGCCGAGATTCCTTTACGATCTGCATGAAGTTCATTTACAAGGCCATCCATTAAAGCCAGGATAACCGGAACACATGCATGATACCTTTTCTCTTCATAATCGATTAATGCTTTAAGGGCTAATTCCATTCGTGGTCTAAAAGCTATAATCGAATTTAGACGTTTTAACTGAAACCGTATTGTTTCAACGTTATAGTATTGTAGTATCAGCTCAAGCGCACCTTTAAAATTACCCGACTCAGCTGCTAGAACTGCCTCTTTTGCAACATCAAAATTCATCATTCTATAAGTTATCCAGCCATGCTCTGCAAAAAAATTATTAAATCTGTCTGGGATCGTAACAATATCTTTGGTTTGCATGTCCAATTCCGGTATGTTACTTAATGCGTCTTCAATCTTGTCAGTTTTCACTCCAAATTCATTAAGGATTGGTCCTAGTAGAGGCATTGTCTGTTTTAAACTCTTCATATTCGTTACAGTAGTTGATAGCTCCTTAATACTAGCGATATTACGAATACGATTCTTACTCTGTTTCTTCGTTTTTTTCTTAGCCATAAGTTACTCCCCAATTTAATTAATCTCATAACTATTAATTTATGAGTTTAACCATCATTTTACCAGGTGGATCACAAGAACTTGATTGTTTTAAAAAAACCTGCACTTTGCGCAGGCTTAATGTCTTTTGATAAGTTTAGGCCTGAGCCCTCTTTTTTTCTATCTCCCTTATTATTAATTCTATATCGGTTACATATTCTCTATATTCTAATGTGTTCTGTTCCTTTTCAAGATAAAGTTTAGTAAATATAGATTCAATATCGATAAAATTTGATAATGAGTTAAAATCTACATGCTTGAAACTTCCCATTGTGCGGTAAAAGTGTTTAATAAATTGAACTAACATCGATATATTACTTTCTGTCTTATCAATAAAGTTCATCCATCTTTGTTCATTATCCCATTCTTTCCAACGATATAAAATGTACTCTAACCGAACTTCATTATGCAGCTTATTGTTTTCATCAAACTCTAATATTTTCTCTACACAGAACTTTTGAAGCTCTAGTATATGACTAGATTCGAAAATACTTTCATTATTAACTCTAGCACTTTCAGGTGACGAAATTATAGAGACGTAATGAACAGGGGCGTACAATGTTTTTGACGCTATCATTGTTGATTTAAGAGTCTCAAAATTAAATTCCTTGTTCTCTTTTTGCCTCATAAACAATTGATGTATGATCCTAACAATATTCATATCAGGGCTAAAGTCAAATACACTAGTTTTCCCAAGAGGAAGCTCATCTGATATATTAAAAAGAGCTTCAATTACAGGTGCATTATTTGCTGCAGGTATATCATCAAAACCACTTGTATAATTTTGTATATCCCGTAGCACTTTTAGTATCTTACCTTTATCCATGTAAGATCTTAAAACCGGCTCGAATTCTTCTAATGTTTGACTTGCATGAATAATCGTTTTCAGTTCATAAATACTAACCTCATCTTCATCTCCCCCAGGAATGTAGGCAAAGAAGGATTCAAAGTGTCTCGATGAACATACTTTCAGTTCTTTAGCCCACTCTGCCTGCCATTCTGCTCCATATGATAAGGAGCCTCGGTCTAAGATATTTTTTAACTGCGGGAACAGGAATACCGTTATGTCTTGGATGTTTTTCCTGTAATGAATATCTATCTTAGAAAGTTCAGCATTAAGTATTTTTTGTCTTTCAGTCCCTTCGTTAGAAGAAATCAACCTGGAATTGCTAGTATTTGTGAATAACTCTTTATTAGCTTTAATAAAATCATAGAAATGTGGAGTGAATATTCTTATCGCTTCAACTCCTAATAAATCAACTAAATTTACTTCAAGCGTGTCATTTTTATAGAGTAAAGAAAGATTGAATTCCAGGCTACTAATATAACGCTTTATATCCCTGATTGTTGTAAAAAGTTCTTTAAACCCACTATTATAAAGATTAGACCATGTTACATTCTCCTCTCCTAAGTACTTGTCCTTTTCTCCATTAGGAATACGTTCTAGGACGCGATCTAGTTCCTGAAAAAGCGTTATGTGAAGACGACTCTGTCTAACTTGAGGGATATTAAAGTTAACCTGAACAATTTTCTCTAAATAATTTTTCCCTGAGAAACCATGTTCTCCGTTTAAATGCTTTTCAACAATACCCCGATCCATCGCAAGGACATAAATCGTATTCGGAAAATCTGCATTTACTCTGATAACCTTCATTAAACTTTTGATTTCACTTTGTGATAATCGGTCTATGTCATCAATAATAATTACAAGTTTTTTATTATTCTTTTGTAGTGTATCTTTAATTTCCTCTTTAAGTTTATTCAATGGCTTTTCTTTACTTTTTGAGCTTATTTCAAAATATGACGATCCTTTTAATAATGTGTCTTTGATAAATTGGATAACTATAAAAAGAAAACCAAAGAAAAGACTTAGATTCTTGATCCAGCTAGGAACAATAAACGGTATATTACCCAATGAAATCCCCACAAGTGAAAGTACGGGAATCAATTTATCAAATACGCCTCTGGCTATAGATTTTTCAGGCACTGCACCGAGTAACACTGCATAGGCCTTTAGTTTGTCAGATAGTTCTTTTTCTCTCTTGCCAGTATCTTTTAATTGCATTTCTTTTGCCAATTCGTTAAAGAAACTCCCCGTAATACTAACAGTATCCGAAAATGCCCAAGGATTATATTCAAAAATAAAAGGTGTTTTATCATTGCGTAACTTTAAAAAGTGAACTGCCATATTAATAACAGAGCTTTTTCCTGATCCCCATTCTCCATCTAACGAGACAACAAGACTGTCATGTCCATCCCATTCTCGGATTGAATTCGCTAAATGTTCTGCGAAGCCTTTTCTAAAAAGCAGATCTTCATCGGGCTTGTTTATAGGTCTGTCTTGCAAAAACATGAGTTGATTCACCCTTTACTGAAAACTATACTTACTACGACAAATAACAAAATGATTGAGGGGCATGGAAGGAATTAAATTCGAGTTTAGGATCTATAGGTTTTTCATACCGTACTGGTTCAAGTATTTTAATTGCATAACCCTCTTGTCTATTCGCAAAGTATTGATTAAAGAACAAATCACTTACGCCAGCGTATTCTTTTGTTTCGCTCCAAATCATTTCGGGACTATCAAACAAAATAGAATCAATTTTAAATTCTCCAACGATTAGCCCTTCTGGCATTGTTGAATATACAACAATTATATCTACATCTTTTTTAAAAATAACTTTACGATATTCATATTTTTTTTCTCCGCTAAAAATTTTTTCCACATATTCAGGTTTAATCGATAACAAGACTTTCATAAACATCACCTAAAGTTAGAATTTTTTCAAACTCTTGATCCGAAAGCGTTAAACATCCCCAATAATCCTTTTCATTTAAACCAACTTCCTCAACTAATTTTTTTCTGGTTAATCTTTTTCTAAATGCTACATTATATGTCATTTTGATTATGTAAACACGTCCTTTTTTATACCAGTATTCTAATAATTCTGAATCAGTAAAAACGGAGTAGCTTCTGCAATATCTCATATATGATTCTAAATTTGAAAATTCACGGGGGCTTTTAACTTCTTCAATTACACAAATAGAAGTTGCAACAGATGTATACCATGCAGAGGTATTTTCTGTTTTAGTCCTATATATTACCAATAAATCTCCCGTCTTAACAGATGCTAATCCAGACATCGATGAAAGATACACTTTATGTATACTATTTGTATGAGAAACGTCCGATATGATATCAAAGCTCTCATTTTTCAAAATAGAGTCTGGAAATAGCTTAGTATGATAACGTGGTTTTATTGCCAATAAGTGCTTAGCTCGTTCACTTGATTTGACTAATGGGTAATCTTGTAGAATATTATTAACTGTAGTTATTAAACTTTTGGTTAAAACTAATTCTTCCCCTGCAGGAGATACTTTACTTCCACTCACCTTAAATCCATATTTTTTAAAGGTTTCGACTAATTTTTGATGCTTATCAAAAACGGTAACATAAATATTTTTGATGTCCTTAACAATGGCATAATCGAGAATTTTTTTTATAAATCGCTCTCCAAGTCTAGTACCATGCGGATTAACTTTCATAGTTCCGACCTTTAACCACGATCCTTCACCGAGTACAGGATGAACATCATTTATTGGGCCTGTTTCAGTTTTCATATATAGGAAGGCCTCCAGCATGTCTGATTCATTATAAAATACTTGAGCTGTTTCACTCCCCTTTTTCATAAACCATTGTTCAAATCCAGGATAGTCCTCCTTTAACGTTACAAAAAAAGGATCGTTTAAATTAATCTCTTTAAACTTTTTAGTTTCAATAATTCCATCCATAACAACGCCTCCACGCATGGTAATATAGTCCAATAATACCAGACAAAACGTGTCGATTGTTGTCTCTTTAAGTCGTTATCAAATTTTCCCTTCAAACAGTTCAAACAGTTCAAACAAATAGTAAATAAAAAACAAACAAAATTAAACTTTAAACTTAATATTGTATCTATAATTTCAGTATACCACTATTGCCACGAATAAGAACTTACGTTCTGCAAAAAAGATAAATAAAAATAACTGGAATATTAATTGGTATCAAAATAAGCCCTAACCATTATAGTTTCAGGCTTATTTATGTAGGCATTCAGGATGAAATATATAACATTCTCAGCATTCACCTTACATATTTAAAATAATAATTTATTCGAGTTATAAATGAATGTATTGTAGATAAATTAAGAATCCAACAACATTTATATACATATAAGAAGCATTTAAATGTCAATTCTTTTTGAAATATCTTCTTCTGTATCTTGTATAATAGCTTCGTCCTTTATAAATTCAGCTATATCTTCGAGAACTCTGCCAACAAAAGGATATTCAAAATAAAAACGTTCTGCCAGATCATGATACTTTGCAGCCAGTTCCCGTTCTTGTTTTCTACCTTCATCGTGCCATTCAAATCCCCGAGAACTTATAATTTCCAAAAGTAACCCCGTTCGAACTCCAGATGGTGAGATCTCCTCCAATGCTTCACATACTTCCTTATAAGGCCACATACCTTCTTTTTCTGGAGCTTTTGAAAGCAGCTTTCCGAGATACTCATCTCCTACTTCAGTACGACCGTAGATCCGGCATGGGTCTCTTACTTCAATAAGCCATGCCTTCAATACAGAAAAGCCAAGCATTGGCATGATCATCGATAAGATTCTTGTTTTTACTTAATTTAGATTTTAGTGTTACAAATTTATTCCAGGCATCAATCGCTGTTTCTTCAAATGAGAAATAATTAGCAAGATTAAATGGAAACCACATATCCTCTGCATTTTCGAGTTGATTTGATATTCCTATAAAAATCGGCTTGTTTAGCGAATGAGCAATTCCAATCTCAGTAATGCTTCCATAGGCGTCTCTTTTATCTGTCCAGAAGAACACCATATCAGAACTTTTAATCCATTCAATACATTTATTGTTAACATCATGGCGTTTGAATTGCTTTTCAATTTCCTCCCCTTTTTCTCCAAAAACACCTGTATCGCAACCAGTATTTATGACTCCTAAGCCATGATTGCCCGCGTCATGAAAACATCCGTGGTCACATGAAACGAAAAAAGGACCGTTGTAACTGAAACCATCAACATAACTCATTTTGCTTTTGAAAAAGTCAGAATTTCCCGACCTCAAGTCTGTGAAAATTGAATGCCTCCAGTCATTTCTTTCAATTTTACCGCCCAGATATGGTTCAAACATGATTTGAGCCTTCCTTTAGAGAGGTAATCTTTGTGTCATTTTCTCCTTTAGGAATAACTTTTGTGTCACTCGGTTCTAACAGGGTAACTATTGTGTCATTTTCCTTGTAGTAACAGCCTCGCTGTCACCAAGTGCAGACTAATGTAATGAATAGAATTATATTCTCTTCCCTTTTTTTATACTAAATAAACCTCCAATTCGATAAATCAGAAATAAAAACAGCAAGAACGCACCATAAATTAAAATAATCTGTGTCCAATTGGATTTGTTGGACCAAATTCCATCCCCTACGTAGGCAAAAACAAGCATAGCTGGAATCTTACCTAATAACGTAGCAAGTATAAATATGCTAAATCTAAGTTTAAATACGCCAGCATACACATTAATTGCAACAGCCGGGAAAATAGGAATGATTCGTGCTATAAGCACAGTCCAGAACAGATGGCGACTAATCATTACTTGCAGCTTCTCCACGAACGAATACTTAATGAGCAACCGGCTTCCCCATGTATGTAAAATGGTAGTAGCCAAAACATAAACAATTATTGAGGCTAGTGTTGATGCAGCTATGTTTACAATACTCCCCCAGACTAGACCATATTTCGCTCCCATTAGGCCACCGATAATACCAAAGGGAATAAAGGGGAAAATAGCAAGCATCGTCACCATAATAAATACCAGAGGAAAGTATGCTGTATTATTCGCACTGATCCATGCATATAACATGTCTTTTTTCACTAAGATGATCACTATAATAAATATATTCACACTAAGCAGTACCCATTTTTTCAAATCTCTTCTCTCCAATTCATTGGTAATGCCACCTGCGCAAGTCACTTCACAACAAGCAACAAAACATTCTAGCATATCTTCAGCAAAGAAATCCAGAAACCACAAAAAAAGGACAACTCAAGGTGTATCACTCACCATGGAGTTGTCCTGCTTGAAAGAAATGAAATCAAGTGTTTCCTTGTGTTTTTCCCTAACACTGTTAAAATTATCGTAATCTGAGAAGAACAGACTTTTTGCTTGATCAAGTTTTGAAATTTGATCCACGTATTGATTTCTTGAAAGCATTATTCATTAGATCAAGTAATGGTTATTCGTACGAAAGGCTAGTCGACAGGTCACGATAAGCATTAATCTGTTCCTGAAGTTCCACCAGCTTTTGCTCATAAGCTGCAATCCCATCTGCACCAGCAATCCAACGTAGTGGCGGCTTCTTCTCGCTTGCAATGGTAAGGAGTGCTTTTGCAAGCTTCGTTGGATCGCCACCTTGCTTACCGTTCATGGACTCCCAAATAGCTCGAGTCTGTTTCGTACGCTCAGCATAGTCATCGATGCTCAGCTCTGGCCAATTGGTTGACTCTGGTTCCAGTAGCTCAGTTCGGAAGAAACCAGGCTCAACGATAGTGGTATGAATACCAAAAGGCTCCACGTCAAAGCGTAAAGACTCCATCCAACCTTCGAGACCGAACTTGGAAGCAGCATATGCAGCACAGAACTCTTGACCAATTAGACCGGCAAGCGAAGAAATCGAGATAATGTGACCAGAGCGAGCTTTACGCATGACAGGCAGCACAGCTCGTGTAACATTCATCGGACCGATTAGATTAGTGTTAATCTGTTTCTCAATCTGAGCCGGGCTTAATTCTTCAAAGTAACCCGCATAGAAGTTAGCAGCGTTATTAACTAATACATCAATACGACCAAATTTATCTGTAGCTGCCTTGACAGCTGTCTCAGCATCTGACAGTTTGGTCACATCAAGTTGAACGACCAAAAGATTGTCCGACGCTCCGATTGCTTGAGTAACCTTGTCTGTGTTACGGCCTGTTGCGACAACCTGATGACCGGCTGCCAGAGCGGCCTTTGCAATATCTACACCCATACCGCGTCCTGCACCTGTAATAAACCATACTTTTTTATTTGTCATCTTTATTTCCTCCAATATACTTTTTAATGTTTTTAGAGTTGTTGAATAGTTGGACGAACAATCATTTCATTAACAGCTACATCTGCCGGTTGTTCAATGGCAAAAGCAATGGCACGAGCAATGCTGGACGGCTTTATTGCAATTTTCATATCCTCATCAATAGCAGACTTTAAATCCACACCTGAAATGGCTTGAGTTAATTCAGTGTCAATAGATCCCGGCGAAATAATGGTCGTACGAATATTGTTGCCGCACTCCTCGATACGGAGGCCTTCAGTAATGGCACGCACAGCAAATTTTGTACCACTATATATGGCACTGGCAGGGAATACTAAGTGGCCTGCAATAGAGGAAACGTTAATGATATGCCCTAGTTTGCGTTCTCTCATCGATGGAAGAACAGCAGCAATCCCAAACAGTACACCTTTGATATTAATGTCAATCATTGCATTCCATTCATTAATTTTCTTCTCATGAACAGGGGATAGCGGCATTACTCCTGCATTGTTGACCAATACATCTATTTTTCCAAACTCTTTAAGAGTGTACTCGGCTAACTCTTCCATTTGTTCATGGGAGGCAACATCCGTCACTTTATAAACAGCCTGTCCACCGTTATTTTCGATCTCCTGCTGCAGCTTTTGCAAACGATCTTCGCGTCGAGCCGCAAGAACCAACTTAGCTCCCTTCGATGCCAGTTCTTTTGCAGTTGCTTCACCAATGCCACTGGAGGCACCTGTAATAATTACAATCTTATCTTGGATATCGGACATATACATAACATCCTCTCTCGTTAAACATGATTAAACTTTAAAAATAAGCCATTAAAAATCTTTTCCTATTGCATAAGCATCGGAGTGCAGTTGTTCAAAATGAGCAGTTAATTCATCATTCGATTGGACATTTTCGCCACCCAGGGAATTATACAGAAAGTGAATCTCTGAATCGGGCACACCAACATAATCCGCAATTCCGATATTTAGATGGTGCTCCATCATTAATTGATATCCTCGTTTTTTGAATCCATATCTTGAATCCGCGGCAATGGCAATCCATCTTATCTTTTCAATCGGCAATTTGTTTGTCCCATATGCGAAACCATTATTGAATACCCGATCAATGTAGCCTTTTAATATCGCAGGTGTGCTGTGCCACCATACAGGGAAAACAAAAATAATTGCATCATGCCTCTTAATACGTTCCATCTCTCGCTGGACTTCTTTCGAATACCCTTTATCAGAATTCCCAAAATCGGGTTCATCAATCGGTTGCAAAAGCGGATTGAAATTTTCAGCATACAAATCTAATATTTCATATTTATGTCCACTGTGTGATAATCCTTCGACCATCTTTTTTGTCAAGCTCCATGTCAACGAATCTGTTCGCGGATGAGCTATTACTACTAGTGTCTTCATAATAAATCTCCCTGCAGTTATCTTTTAGTCTTCAATCTTAAACCATGGGCCCGAAGCCTGAATTGCATTCCAAAGTTTTTCCGGAAGTTCAAGCTCACTTACTTTTGAAATCTTAATGGCAGTCTCAAGTTCAGCTTCTTTTCCATTTTCAATCTTTTCCACCCAGTCTGGATTCATGATTAACCCATGTCCAACCGCTGCCAAGGTTAGACCTTTGTCTAATGCTGCTGCAACATCATCTGGAGTCACCATAGAACCAGCAGCCAATAGAGGCAATCTGCCGTTTACATGCTCCACAAGTAATTCAAGGTAAGTTTTTTCGTCCTGACTATCAACCGGCTTTGACGAGCGTGCATCTACGAGTGAAGCATGTACATAATCCACACCCTCTTCAATCATACGGTCAATCAATGTGTAGGTATCCTTCATTCGCAGACCACCTTCCATGGGTTCGTCAGGAGAAATCCGGTACCCGAAAATAAACGGTTTTGTTGCATGCTTTTGAATTACTGCTTTCATTTCCTGAATGACTGCTAACGGGAACCGCAAGCGATTCTCTAATGAACCTCCCCATTGATCTTCACGTCTGTTGAAGAATGGCGAAAAGAAGTTCTGTAGTAAAAATCCATGTGCGCCATGAATCTCAACGCCGTCAAATCCTGCCTCAATGGCACGTCTTGTTGTTTCTCCAAACGCATGAATCACTTCCAGTATTTCATCGTGTGAAAGAGCTCTCGGTGTAACGGAAGGAGCAAATGCTGTAGCTTCAGTCTCGACAGCGCTGGAACTTACTACATCTCCATTTGGAGTCAGCATCGGCAGCGCCTTGTTCCCTGCGTGGAAGATCTGAAGTACTGCAGGAGCTCCGCCACTTTTCGCTGCAGCCGCCAATTTCCGTAAACTCGGAATAAATGTATCGTCATAAGCTGCAAATTCATGTGTAAAACCTATACCATTGGGTTGGACATGCGTACATCCCGTAATAACCAGACCAACACCCTTTACTCTTTTTTGATAATATTTCACTTCTTCATCTGAAATCGTGTAATCGTCATTACTGGCCCAGGTAGTCATCGGCGACATAACCACTCGATTTCTAAGGGTGATTCCATTGTTAAGGGTAAGGGTTTCAAGTAGCTTGGTATATTTTGCGTTCATTATTTAACCTCTTTCATTTATAAGTTTGATTTATTTTTTGTTTCGTTCATCTTAAGTTTTATGCTTTACAACAACACCTTCAGCTATCCCCCCTTATGCCCGAATAAGAATTACCTTTTGCTTTTTTGAACGCGCTTCATAACGTAGTACGTAATAAAGACACATAGTCCCATGATGGTTATAAAATCTATGAAAAAGAGTACAGCCAGCTGCTCATAATCCCAGAAGGAATACGAATAGTATAAGACCAGATATTGACCAATTTCCCTCTTGAAAAAAGCGTACAAGCCATAGCCAGCAATAATTGCAGCAATCAGGCGAAGGCTGAGAACCAGTGTCCTAGTTGCTTTTGGACTTTTTCTCATCCTCCGTGCTGCCCCCATAATCATCACCCAGTGTAGCCCAAGATGAATGGACATCAGTATAAATCCCCAGTAGGCTGACAAATGATGCAGCTTTCGGCCAAAATCAATACCTATGAATGGAATCAAGGAAAAAACGGTTTGTGAGATGATAAGTCCACTCACCATCATGCCCACCATAGCGAGTAAGAGCAAAAGATTGACCGCAGTACGAATGACACGAACTACCGAATATTTCCCTTTAAAAATGGCCTTATACCAATTCAAGTTCAGTACATTATGAATGATAAACAGGGTGAATAAAGTCATGCCCGTCCATTCATGGGCAGTATTACCCGTCAAACGATAAGCCATCATGATTATAAACAACACAGTCATAAGGGTATCGATAGATAATCGAATGATCATTTTGGGTTTTATCAAGTTCACCCCCTTGTATTAACGTACTCAATTCAAGTACCCAATTTCTTGTAACCATGCGTCCACTTCATCTTGTGCATCTTCTACACGATTTCCGTGAACGGCAAGACCCTCTAAAATAGTAGCCCCAGGAGTAAGCTCGCGGATGTCGTTAACACTTCGTCCAAGACGACTACCATCGTGAGTGATGAAAGGAATGATGGTTTTTCCGGAGAAATCATATTCCTCTAAAAATGTATATACGGGCATTGGTATCGTCCCCCACCAATTGGGATAACCAAGGAATATCACATCATACTCATCCATATTTTCTACATGGGTTGCCAGTTCCGGTCTAGCGTCCGCCTTTTGCTCCTCCAGCGCCAAATCTGTCGTTTCTTCGTAATCCCCAGGGTAGGGTTCGACTGTAACAATCTGGAACTCATCGCCTTCAACAACATTCTGTACCATATCTACAACCACTTCTGTATTTCCAATCCATCCTTCATCGCCAATTCTTAAGCTCGCAGAAGTGACGGCATCTACGTCTTCGCTGAGGGAGGAAGTTCCCACGCGGGAGAAATAGGCTATAAGCGTTTTACCGTTTCCACCTTCCGGCTGTTGTTCTCCACTGGACTCGCTACTTCCGGCCCCGGCCGGGGCAGAGGTTGGGGCTGTCGATGGCAGGCTAACTTCAGTGCTACTTACCGTTTCAGTGCTATTACCACTCCCACAGGCGGCCAGAGAAAATAACATCAGCAACGAAAATATAGACGTTAATACTGTTTTCAAGCGTTCTCCCCCATTTCAGTTGTTCAAATGTAATGATTTCACAACACGTTCTAACCTCTCCAGTCCCTCTATCAATAAAGCTCTCGGGCAAGCAATATTCATCCGGATAAAACCATCACCTGTATCACCATAGGTATGACCATTGTTGATTCTTAGGAAGCCTTCTTCAAAAATCTTGTTGCAGAGCTCTTCAGAGCCGATACCAAGACTGCTGCAATCCATCCAGACCAGATAAGTAGCTTCAGGAATAATGACCTTCAGTTGTGGAATACGCTCATTGATAAATGAGATTAAGGTATCCCGGTTCCCTTGAAGATAATCCATTAATTGATCCAGCCACTCTTCTCCCTGATTGTAGGCAGCAATCAGGGCTTCAATTCCAAAAGCATTTGGTTCAATGGCTTCATTATCGTTGAGCGACCGGTTTACTTTTTTTCTGTATTCCTCATTGGCCACGATAATATTTGATGTTTTGAGGCCGGCAAGGTTAAAAGGTTTACTGGGAGCTGTGCAGGTGATGGAATTCATCAAAAATGCTTCATTCATTGATGCAAACGGAATATGTTTGCTCCCTCTATAGATCAGGTCCCGGTGAATTTCATCAACAACAACAAGGACATTATGTTTCAAACATATTTCACCTACGCGCAGCAACTCACTGCTGGTCCACACTCTTCCAACAGGGTTATGAGGATTGCAAAGGATGAACATCTTCACTTTTTCGTCTGCGGCCTTCCGTTCAAAATCTTCAAAATCAATTTCATATGACGCCCCATTGTACTTCAGTTCATTACGAATAACATCACAGCGGTTATTTATAATAGAACTGTTAAAGTAATTGTAGACAGGGGATTGAATCAGCACCTTATCTCCAGGTTCTGTAAAAGCCTTCACAATCGCCGAAAGCGCTGGAATAACGCCCGTAGTGACTTCTATCCATTCTTTCTTTATTTTGAAAGCATGTCTCTTCACACACCAACTCACCTCTGCTTCATAATAAGCATCTGGGATACTGGCATAACCGAAAATTCCATGCTGGACTCGCTTTTCGAGTGCCTGAATGATTGGAGTTGCTGTCCGGAAATCCATATCCGCTAGCCACATGGGCAAGATATTTTCTGGAGTAGAATCCCATTTCACGCTATTTGTATTTCTTCTGTTGATTAACTGATCAAATTCATACTTCAAGGATGGCCTCCTCTAATTCCTTAGTGTCTATCCCGGTATTAATTTGTGTACTGGAAAAATCAAGCTCTGGATCGTCTAAAATGAGTTCTCTAATACCTTCTGCCCTGATCATACCGCTGATTGGATTCTTAACGCTGTCTATGGTGTTTAAAATGGTTGCATGTACAGTCGAATACTCGAAAGACAAGTCCGTATCAATCATTTCGCAGTTTTCAAGGATAAGGTTCTCTGCATAACATAAGGGCTGTGTGCCAATAATTTTACAGTTAACCAGTTTTAAATTTTTGGAATACCAACCTAGGTACTCGCCCTCTAAAACCGAATCATAGACCGTAATATCCTCTGTATTCCAAAAGGCATCTTTTGATAAGATCACACTATTACGCACAATACCTTTTTTAACATGCTGGAAGGAGTAGTCACCGTCTAATTTAAAATGATCAAGTTCTATAT